>CALWRT010000165.1 GCA_944384015.1 uncultured Lachnospiraceae bacterium
CCAGGATGGCATATTGTTCATTCGTGATGATATTCTCTGAGGAAGCCTCATCGCCGGCAGAAGCCTCCGGCCCCTCTAAAGAAGAGGAGGATGAGCACCCGGCTAGAAGCAGTACGGCACAGAGGCTGATAAGAAATGTTCTGTAATTGCTCATGTCTATGATATTCTCCTGTTGTATCGATGGTAAGGGTGACGATTCACAGCACCCCACCCCACCCTCCCTCATGCGCACCCGTCGCCTCCTCGAGGCTCCAGTCTCGCGCCTTGCGGCGCTAAGGCTGCTTATGTGGGTGGGGCGGTGAATCGTCACTGGAAAGGACAGATAAGGCTTCCGGCCGCAAGAAACCGGAAGCCTTCTGATGTCTATGATATGCAGATGCGCAGTAACAGTTCAGCCTTCCTGCTCCGCGAGGTGTCACGCTGTATTTGCAGCGTGATCTCGAGAACTGCAGGCGCCACACTGCGAGAATCGCAGTGTGTGTGCATCTATTTGTGACAGTGAAGCCGGAGGGCTGAACTGTTGCGATGCGCACGGTCATTCTTATTCCCGATTGATATAATGAGAGAGCCCGAGAATCTTGTAATATCCGGCGGTCGCCCCCTGGTCAGGAACGCCTGCGCTGGCTGCAGCGTGAACGGCGGCCTTGCCGAATACCGGAACCATATTTTTCGTAGCCTCTACGCCAGCCTTGGCCGCTTCCAGAGCGGCGGCGATCACAACGTTCAAAGAAGCGCCCGGATTGTCTGCGGCCGCTTTCGCGGCTGCCTGGGAGGCCGGCAGAATCGCGTCATAGATGGTGCGCTGTCCTGCTTGGCATTTGCCGCGCTTCTGAATGCCTGCCGCAAAGCCGGTCAGATAATCAGCCAGGGCGGCTCCGTCCAGCTCTGTGCGTCCCTTCAGTGCCTTGCCGCCTTCCATAACGCCTGTAGACATGAGGAAGCCCATGGTGGAAGGGATGAGGGAGGACATTTTCATACCTGCCTTCATGATCATCTTGCCGATATCCCCGCCGGCTCCTTCCGCTTCAGCACGCATGAAATCGGGAAGGGCGGAGTAGCCTTTGCTCATGGTAAGTCCCAGGTCTCCGTCGCCCAGTTTGGCGTCCATCTCGCACAATTCATCTTTTTTCTCTACGAACAGACTGCCGACGCTCTCGAACAGGTCGGGAATCTGCGCAAATAAAATCTTATCCATCTTAATCTTATCTCTCCTTCCGGATTGTCTACGCAGCAGTTCAGCCTTCCGGCATCGCTGTCGCTTGTTTACTTCTGGCAGATGAAAGGAGTGTTGACCGGATAATCCAGGTAACCCTTCATTTCGTCATTCAGCTTGCAGATGGAGATGGAAGCGCCTGCCATTTCCATCGAAGTGGCATATTCCCCGACAATAGTCTTGTAAATTTTGATGCCTTTGGATGCCAGAATCTCCGTCACGTCGTTGGACAGTATGTACAGCTCTTCCACAGATGTAGCCCCCAGGCCGTTGATCAGAAGAGCCACTTCTTCCCCTGCCTGCACCGGCATATCGCCAAGAAGCGTATTCAGGGATTCTTCTGCGATCTCACGGGAGGTCTTCAGAGGGCCGTTCCAGATACCGGGCTCGCCGTGGATGCCCATGCCCATGGCCATTTCATTCTCGCCCAGTTCGAAGTTCGGGTGGCCGACTTCCGGGATGATGCAGGGAGTAAGGGCAAATCCCACTGTGCGGGTGCTGTCCTTGGCAAGCTGAGCAGCCGCGAGAACTTCGTCCAGGCTGCCGCCCTGATCCGCCTTGGCTCCTGCCGCCTTGTACATGAAATAAATACCTGCCACGCCTCTGCGGGTGTCCGGATTCTCGTGAGAATTTACGTCATCAGCGCCTACAATGCTCTTGCACTGGATATCATCCATATCGCACATATCTGTGGCCATATCGAAGGTCATGATATCTCCGGTATAGTTGCCGTACAGATACAGGATGCCCGCGCCGGCTTCCACTTCCTTGGAGACATTGTAGATCTGCTCAGGAGACGGAGACTGGAAAACGCCGCCTACGCCGCAGCCGTCAATCAGGCCGTCTCCTACATAGCCGAGGAACAGCGGCAGATGGCCTGTCCCGCCGCCTGTGATGATAGCAACTTTGCCTGGTTTCTTATTCGCTCTGCAGTAGCAGCGCAAGTCATCGTTTACGTATTTTACCTGGTCGCCGTGAGCAGCGTAGATGCCTTTGAGCATTTCGTCTACATAGTTTTCGGGCGCGTTAATGATTTTCTTCATACTAAATCTTCCTCCTTGTGATTGATGGTGCCGGAAGCCGCCTTTCGGCTGATTTGCGCTGGACGATGGGGTAACGCGCACAGCGCGGGGCGCGGCCATATCTTATGCCCAATTGCCGGGCAGTTCATGTAAATTATAAGTCTTTTTACAGACTGTGTCAATTATAGACCGGATCAATCTGCACGAAAATGTTGTGTTTTGTTGTTTTTATTTGTCGAATATAGCCAAAGGCCGCCGATGGACTGCTCATGTGTTCCGTGCCGCAGACCGCAGCGGGAAATAGATAGACAGGGCAAGGGCTGCAGCCCACAGGAACAGCACCCAAGTGCTCGGCGAATATCCTAAGTATAGGACAACAGCGATATAACAGAAACATAGGGCGGTCTCCAGTTCCACGAGAAGGGTGGCAAGCTTCAGGGGAGAACCGTTCTGTTTGATGACTCCTTTCTTTACAGACATAGGCAGCCGCCACATCTCCAGAGGCACAGCCCGGCATGTGAACCGGAAACCCACAGACAGAAGCCATGAGACGGCGGGCAGTACCAGATAGAGCATACTGCCGGAAAAACCGGAATTCTCCAGAGCTGCAATGGTATCCGTCATGTAAGCCAGGTAGACGGCAAAGGCCGTCAGGCACAGCTGGATGAGGATCGACAGCAGGGAAATGGTATGCATGGAAGCCGTCATGGGAATATCAATCAGTTCCCCATATGCCTGGGGAGAGTGGAACATATTCTTGGATGTCTGGCTCTTTGACTGATAGTATGTGGTTCTTGTCTTTCTTTTCTTCTTGTTCATATTGCTCATATGTTCGCCTCTTTGTGTGTGATATGGTATGTGTCATGCTGTTTCTTGCCGGGATAAGCCGGCATGCATGATATGGGCAGCGTCTGAAAGGGCTTGGCATGTACCGCGCGGTCCGTGCGATGGCCCTTATATTTATACCTCCAGAAAATCTACGAACCGTTCTTCGGCTAGATCAGCCTCTGTGATTCCTAAGGAACGCCCTGTTAAGGCTTCCACCGCCTGCACCAGGTGCATGGCGTCGATCCCGTATTTTTTCATCAGGTACATTTTGGACGCGCCGTGAGGGTAGCCTGGCAGGGCAATCCGCTTCAGCCGGCAGCCGATGCCGTTCTCGGCGATCATCTCGGAGACGGCGCTGAAGAGCCCGCCGATCTCGTATTGGTTTTCAATGGTGATAACGCCGTGACGTGTCTTCCTTAGGGCCTCCAGAATGGCGGGATCCGTAAAGGGCTTTAGGGTAGATACGTGCATATGCTGGATAGATAGCCCGTGTTCTTTGAGAACTTGAGTGGCGCGCATGGCCTCCTCGGTGCAGATGCTGGAGGAGAGGATTAGGATGTCGTCTCCCTCGCTGAGTACTCTGGCCCGGTTGAACTGCATGGGCTCATCGGCCGGGAATAAGCGGGGAACCTCTTTGCGCAGCATGCGGATGAAGACTGGGCCGTTGCACGCCCAGGCCAGATCCAGGACGCCTTCGATTTCAGTGGCGTCGCCGACGTCGAAGATAGTCATATTCGGAACGGTGCGCAGGACGCCCACGTCGTTGATGGACTGATGCGTGACGCCGCCGGGGGTGGTGATGCCGGGCACGAAGCCGACGAAGACGACGGGGAGGTTCGGATAAGCGACGCTCATCTCCAGCTGATCAAGGATTCTTCGGTACAGGAATACGGCGAAGGTGTGCAGGAAGGGGCGGTAGCCTTCCCTAGCCAGGCCGGCTGCCCAGGAGCACATGTTTTGTTCTGCGATTCCCATAGTCAGATACCGGTCAGGATAGACGGCGCGGAATTTTTTGACTTCACAGGAAGAGCCAAGGTCCGCAGAGAGAACGAGAACTTCCGGATGCTCTGCCGCAAAGCGGATCATATTCTTTTCGTGGGTATTTACTTCTATTTTCATCTGCCTTCCCTCCTACATCTCATCATAAATTTTTTGATATTCCGGCTTCTCTGCTTCGGAGATTCTCACAAAATGCAGGAAAGGCCATTTTTTCTCCAGAGGAGGAATGCCGGTATATCCTTTAGTCTTACACAGGACCACGAGGGGCTTGCCGACGTGTTCTGCGCGGCAGGCTTCAATAATGGCGTCAATGTCGTGGCCGTCGCAGGAGACGCAGGCTGCGCCGAAGGCCTGGAAGCGGTCTGCCAGAGGCTCCTCGGCCATCTGGTCTTCAATGGCACCTTCTACTTGCTGGCCGTTGACGTCCACCACCATGATAAAGTTATCCAGATGATAATAACCGGCTGCCTGAACGCATTCCCATGTCTGTCCCTCCTGCAGTTCTCCGTCTCCCATGAGACAGTAGACAAGGCCGGACTCTCCTTTCATTTTCCTGGCATGGGCAGTACCGGCCGCAATGGAGACGGTAAGACCGAGAGAACCGGCTGTATTCTCAAAGCCGGGGGAATGCTCCGCGCCGATCATTTCCATATTCCAGCCGTCCACATTGAATTTCTCCAAGGCAGAAGGGCTGATGCGTCCTACAGCCGCCAGAGCACAGTAGATGACAGAGGCATAGTGGCAGCAGGAGACGAAAAAGCGGTCTTTGTCAGGATCCGGCAGGCCGTGGTAGGCGCTTCCGCGCTGATAATCCATATTATCCGGCCCTGGGACGCCTGGGAAAGGGATTGCCTCCCATTCACCGACCGAGGGACCAAGATGAAGCACCTGGGTATATAAGGCTGCGATGATTTCAGCGGAAGAACACGCCTGGGCCAGATAGCATCCGCCGGTTTTGATGGCGATCCCAAGGATCTGCTTGCGGATTTGATTGGCAATATCCTGGGTATCGGATTTGGTGTATTTTTTGCTTTCCATGAAATTGAACCCCTTTCTGCATTAAAACTGCTCATTTAGCCACATTATACCAAATAATATATTGGATGACCATACTTGTTTCGTAAAATATGTAGATAAATGGGATGAAAAAATAATAAGTTTTCGTTGAATTTTTCTGACAAGCAGTGTACACTTGAGGCAGAAATGATTATGGAAGTCCCGGACAGCGGCAATATAAGCGGACGCGTTCACGTACGCAGATATATGAGCGCTGAACGGGCCAAGGTACAACAGGCAGGCCGGACTGCGAATGTTTTCGGCAGCCGCGGGAGCGAGAATCGTGGAGCGACTGATTTCCCTGTCTGGCAAAGCCCGCTTTGGCGGGCGTGTTTGTTTCGTTTTTAGAAAGGATGGTTTTAGTTATGTTAAAAGGAATTCCTCCGGTACTTTCACCGGAACTGCTGAAGGTGCTTGCTGAGATGGGGCATGGAGATACCATTGTCATCGGCGATGCGAACTTCGCGGCGGCTTCTATGGCGAAGGACAGTATTCTAATCCGATGCGACGGCGTGAGGGCAACGGAAATAATGGACGCAATTCTGACGCTGATGCCCCTGGATAACTTTGTGGACGATCCAGTGCTGATTATGGACAAAGAGGCGAGAGATGCGGATTTGGAATGCCCAGTGTGGGATGAATTTAAGGCGATTGTGGCAAAGCATGACGAGCGCGGCGCCAATGCCTGCGCAATGATCCCAAGGGGGAAGTTCTATACAATGGCGAAGAACGCGTATTGTGTGGTCGCGACAACAGAGACCGCGTTCTATGCCTGCAGTATCCTCCAGAAGGGCTGCCTGTAGGGACGGATGTCCGAGACGGAATATGACAGGAGCGAGTTTTTTATTGTGCATATTTCCCTTATAGAAGCTGACAGGCGGATAAAAAGTAAAAAAATGTAAAATTTCCAGATATTTTCCAGAAATTGAAACAGCGGATGACTTTTATGTCGCCGCTGTTTTTGTCAATATGCATAATATAAATTTTAAAAGCACAAAAAATACAAAAAAAACAAAAAGATTGTATCAATTTCTATTTACAAATTTGGTAAAAAGTGATAATATGGACACATCAAAGTTGAAAACTTTGGGAAAATAAACAAAGGGAGGATGAAAAATGAAAAAGAAGATTATTGCTACTTTACTGACAGTAGCCATGGTTCTCAGCCTTGTTGCCTGCAGTTCTGGCGGCGATTCTTCCACGACGAGCACAGATGCAGCGACAGAGGAAGCTGCTGACGATGCGGCTGCGGAAGAGACTGCTGATGATGCTGCGGCAGAGGAGACAAGCAGCGTTGAGTCCCCGGTGGCAGGCATGAAGGTTGCTTATATCATGCTGATGACCCCGGCTACGATCTTCAACATGTGGTCCGAGTCCTTCACAGAGACTGCAGAGGCTCTGGGAATGACGGCAGACACCTTCTTCTGCTCCGACAACGCAGAAGAGTGGCAGACTCGTATTGAGACATGCGCGGCTGCAGGCTATGACGGATTGATGGTATCCCACGGCGGACAGGAATATGCTTGGGAGTTCCTGAGCGGAATCCTGGAGCAGTATCCGGATCTGAAGATCGTTACCTTCGATACTCCTTTCAAGGATGAGAACGGCGAGACCGCCAAGATTGAGGGCGTTACCCAGTTCTTCCAGCAGGATGCAGGCTTCGCGGCTGACCTGGTTGAGTATCTGATGTCTCTTCCGGAGAATGCTGAGAAGGTTGAGGCAGGCGAGCCTCTGAATATCCTTCAGGTACAGCAGGGCGCTGGCTACAACAGCCCGTTTGACCGCCGTCAGGTTGGCTATCAGCCTTACGAAGATGAAGGCAAGATCGTGACTGTTGAGCGTATCGCTCCGACAGACGACCAGAACGCTACTTCTTCTATGCGTGACGTAACCACCGCTACACTGGCGAAATATACAGACGATGAGATCGATGGAATCTGGTGCTGCTACGATGCTTATGCACAGGGCGTATATCAGGCACTCTCCGAGCTTGACCGCGACATCCCGATGGTATCTGTAGATATTTCCAACGAGGATATCCAGTACATGCAGGAGGAAGGATCTCAGTGGAAGGCCTGCGCTACGACCAACTGGACTTCCAACGGCGAATTTGCGTGCCGTGTACTTGCTCTGGAGCTGGCAGACCAGTATGAAGATATCGCAGCAGCTTCCTGCTACTATGAGGATATCGGAGATTGGCTGGAGATTCCGTCCAGTATCATTACTCAGGAGCAGGTGACTTCTCAGGAAGGCATCACAATTGAAAACGTTGGCGAAGTTGCGGACGAGAGCTACAGTGATGTTTCCTGGATGCCTACATGCGATTGGATGGTTGAACTGCTTGGCCATTAATGGAGAAGCATAGATGATTCTTTGATTCTTTCAATACTTTAAAGATTTTTGTTTCATGGGACGCCGGGGTTGCCCTCGGTGTCCCATGATTTCAGATTAACTCAGAAACGAGCGAGAACGGAGTTGTGGAAATTATGGATAAAATTACACTTGGAACCAAAAAAGTTTCCATCGAGTTCCCTGGCGTGAAGGCACTCTCTGATGTTGATTTCGAGGTCAGCACTGGTACGATTCATGCCGTTATGGGTGCTAACGGCGCTGGCAAGTCAACCCTGATGAAGGTTCTTGCCGGCTCGAATCCGGGATATACCGGTGACGTATTGTATAATGGGGAGCCTGTAGAGATAAGGACTCCCATGGCAGCTAAGAAGCTTGGTATCCAGATTGTATATCAGGAAGTAGATATGGCCCTTATGCCGAACTTGACAGTGTATGAGAATGTTATGTTCAATGACGTGGTCATGAATATGAAGGGCAAGCTTTTTGTAGATTATGGGAAGCTGCGAAGAGAAGCGGAAAAGGTGCTGGAGCAGCTTAAAATCAAAATTGATGTGCGGCAGATATGCGGTAAGCTGTCGCTGGCACAGAAACAGATGGTGCTGATTGCCCGGGCAATCCAGAACTCCTGTAATTTCCTTATCCTGGATGAGCCGACAGCGCCGCTGTCTGATACAGAGACAGAAGAGCTGTTCCGGGTAGTGAAGCATTTAAGAGAGACACAGAATATAGCGATTATTTTTATCACACACCGTATCCACGAGATACTGCGTATCTGTGACAGCTACACGGTGATGCGCAATGGTCAGATCGTAGATACAACCCCTATCACCGAGAAGACAACCTCCAAGGAGATTGTCGAGAAGATGTTGGGACGTTCATTTGAAGAAAACTTCCCCAAGGAAGTCTGCGAAATCGGCGAGAAAGCTTTGGTTATTGAGAATCTTACAGAGCGTGAAGGCCGGGTTAAGGATATCAACATGTATGTGCGCAAAGGAGAGATCGTCGGCTTGGCCGGTCTGGTAGGCGGCGGCAAGACGGAATTGTGCAAAACGATCTTCGGCGCGTATAAGAAAGCTTCGGGCAAGATTATCCTGAACGGCAAGGAACTGAAGATCAATAAGCCGGCGGACGCGGTGAAGAACCGGCTTGCCCTGGTTCCTGAGGAACGGCGTAAGGAAGGAGTCTTGGTTGCTGAGACCGTTACGTTTAACTTGGCGGCCGCCTGTCTGGATCGGTTCTGTAAGCTGACATTTGTCAATGATGGAGCTGCGGCGAAGAATGCAGATAAATATGTGAAGGAACTGGGAGTGAAGACGCCGTCCATCCGCCAGAAAGTTGCTTTCCTGTCAGGAGGAAATCAGCAGAAAGTGGTTGTAGGAAAATGGCTGGCGGCCGACTGTGATGTTTACATATTTGACGAGCCGACGAAGGGTGTTGACGTCGGCGCGAAGCAGGAGATTTTCCGCCTGATTAATGACATTGCCAAGGCGGGGAACTGTGTAATCTATGCAACGTGCGAGAACTCAGAACTTCTGTCAATTACAGACCGCATGTATGTCATGTTTGACGGCAAGATCATGGCGGAGCTGGAGACGGCGAAGACCAATGAGGCGGAGATTATGCACTATGCGACAGGCGCTACAGAAGCGTATGCCGCAAGCTGATGAAGCAAGACTTTCCATAAGTACTGGAGGAATTAAAAAATGCAGATAAATAAAAGTAAATTAAAATTTTTAGTAGACTGGGCGGCTGTCATGGTCCTGATTCTCTCCATCATTGTGTTTACAGCGATGAGGGGAACGGCATTTTTCTCAGTTGCGAATGCGATTAACATATTGAGGGCTGTGTCTGCCGTTACGATCTTTGCTCTGGCGGCGACCGTGTCTATGGCTCCCGACGGATTTGATATGGCGGCCGGAACACTCGGCTCCTTCTGCGCGTACGTGTTCGCGTCCCTGTTCTTATGGTTCGCGATGCCGCTGTGGCTGTCGGTTCTGCTCACCATCATTTTCGCGATGGTGATGTACCTGCTGAACATGTTCCTGATCCTTGTCTGCAAGGTTCCTGATATGCTGGCCACCTGCGCGCTCCAGTTCGTGCACCAAGGACTTGGACTTGCCTATACGGGCGGCGGCGCTATATCGGCCGGCATGAGCACGGCTGCATGGGCAGAGGCGCTGAAAGGCGGAGACAATACGCCTCTTCGTACCGGCTGGACAGAGGCGTCTCAGAATATTGGCAAATCTCCGTATATTATCATCATCATGGTTATCTGCGTAGCGATTTGTTTCATCCTTCTGGAGAGAACCAAGTATGGGCGCTATCTGTATGCTATGGGCGGAAATAAAACAGCGGCGAAGCTGTCCGGCATTGACGTGAAGAAAATGCGTTTTATGGCAGGTATGTTCGCGGCGGCGTTTATCGCAGTAGGAGGCATCGTTGTCTGCTCCCGTAACTCGGCGGCTCAGGTTAACGGCTCCGACAGTTATCTGATGAATTCGCTGGCGGCTGTATTTATCGGGCGTTCCGTTGGAGGCAGAGAGAAATATAATGCAATCGGAACTGTGATAGGAGCAATTCTGATTACGACGCTGGAAAATGGAATGACCATGTGCGGCGTACCGTATTACATACTGCCGGCTATGAAAGGCGCGGTTCTCTGCCTGGCTCTGGTTGCGGCTTATATCACAACCAAAGAAGATTAAAGAAGCGCTGATTTTATCGGCGTTTGTC
>CALWRT010000166.1 GCA_944384015.1 uncultured Lachnospiraceae bacterium
CAGTGGAACGACACGAAATACTGTATCCGGCGCAGCCTCCTGCAGCTTCTTGGCAATCTGGCAGGCCGTGCGATAGGAATGGTCGCTGTAATTGCATATGGTAACGCAGCGGGCTCCCTCCAGCGCAGCCTGAGCACAAATTGCCGTGGCTGCCCCGCCGGTTCCCAGCATCACCATATGTTTCCCCTGGATATCCGTCCCGTGGCAGCGGAGATTCTGCAGAAAACCAATGCCGTCTGTATTGTATCCTGTCATCTTGCCGTCCCGGCCCACCGTCACTGTATTGCATGCCCCGATCAGCTTGGCTTCCGGGGACAGTTCATCCAGATACTCCATCACGGCAGTCTTGCAGGGCATGGTAATATTGAATCCGCGAACACCCAAGGTTCTAATCGCCCGGACCGCATCCGGCAGCTTATCCAACGTAACGTCAAATGCCAGATAGACGGCGTCTACCCCTGTCCTTGCAAAGCTGTAATTATGCATTGCCGGAGAGCCCGAATGCTCCACCGGAGAGCCAATCAGGCAGTACAGCCCCGTATGTCCGGTAATTCTGATATCTGTCCGGCAACAGCCTTCCTGCTTCTCTATCTCTATTTTCTCTCCGATTTTTCTGTCCATTCTCTTATCTCCTTCGCCTTTCACTGCCGCTTGAGCGGCATGTCGGTTTATTATCTCTTCGTCCTTGCTGTCCGCTACAGATCCAGGTCATACTTCAATGCGATAAGCTCCTTCAAATACCGCACAGTCTTCTCTGTCCCCAAATAGCTGCTGTCAATCATCAAATGTCTGCCGTCTTTGGAGTCCCACTCTCCATCCGAGAAATAGGAATAATAGTTTCTACGGATCTTATCCATCCGCCGGATCAGCCGCTTCGCTTCTCCCTCCGTCAGGCTGTGGCGCTCCATAACCGTCTCCACCCGCTTCTCAAAGGGGGCATAAATAAAAATATGCGTGCAGTTATCACGATTAGCCAGTACCTTATCCGCCTGTCTCCCGACAATCACACAGGACTCCCTGGCAGATATACTGCGGATAATGTCAGACTGAATGCGGTACAGACGGTCATTCGTAGATCCGTCCAGAGAATTCGCCAGCGCGTAAGGATCCAGAAAACGATTCAGTATTTTTTCATCGGCGCTGTCCAGCAGCTCCATCTTCATGCCGCTCTCCTCGGCCGCCATCACAATCAAATTTTTATCATAAAATCCAATTCCTAATTCTCTCGCCAGCAGTTCTCCAATTTCCCTGCCTCTGCTCCCGAAGCTTCGTCCGATCGTTATTGTATAATTTTTCATGCGGTCTCCCCCGTTTCTCGGAAAATGTCCTAAGAAAATATCGATTTCCTCATTATTTCTTTCATTATATTTTACCATTTTCCGCGGCATGTATAAAGTCTTTTTCATCTGATTCTTCTTCTCCCCGCTTCACGAGCCGGTCTCGTAAGCAGCGCCGTCACGGGCTGCCCGCGGCTGCCCAGCTATCCTGTATGCCTGGGCGCCGGAAGGATCATGACCAAGCTTTTATTACATAAAATAAGGATGTCCTTCCCAGACATCCTTATCATATACTCAAGCCAGTTTTGCTTTTGCAAGCTCAGCTAACGTAGCGAAGCCTTCTGCATCATTCACGGCCATGTCAGCCAGTACTTTACGGTTCAGCTGTACGCCGGCCAGCTTCAGCCCATACATAAATTTGCTGTAGGACAGTCCATTGATTCTCGCCGCAGCGTTAATACGGGCAATCCACAGCTGCCTGAACTGGCGCTTTCTCTCTTTTCTGCCGGCATAAGAGGTAGCCAAAGCTCTCATCACCGACTGCTTAGCAATCCGGTACTGCTTAGAACGTGCTCCTCTATATCCCTTCGCTAACTTCAATACTCTATTATGTTTCTTCTTTGCGTTTAATCCGCCTTTAATTCTTGCCATTCTTCATCTTCCTCCTTATGCGCTCTCTTACAGATATGGTACTATCCTCTCCATATTCTTAACATTTGTTGCATCCGTAATCGTAGCTTTTCTGAGGTTTCTCTTTCTCTTCATGCTCTTCTTGGTCAGAATATGGCTCTTATAAGCTTTATTTCTCTTCAACAGCCCGGATGCTGTCTTTTTAAATCTTTTCGCTGCTGCTTTCGTTGTCTTAATTTTTGGCATATGCTATTTCCTCCTTAAATGAAATCACTCTATACATCTTACCGCTTTTCCGCCAAAAACATCGTCATGCTCCTGCCTTCCAGCTTCGGAGCCTTCTCCACGACGGCTATATCGGAAAGTTTCTCGGCAAAGACATCCAAAATCTGTTTGCTGCTCTGCATATGAGCCATTTCTCTTCCCCTGAAGCGCAAGGTCACCTTCACTCTGTCGCCCTTTTCGATGAATTTCCTGGCGGCATTGACTTTGGTGTTCAAATCATTGGAATCAATGTTCGGCGAGAGCCTTACTTCTTTCACATCGATCGTCTTCTGCTTCTTCCTGGCCTCTTTCTCTTTGCGGGCCTGCTCATAGCGGTATTTCCCATAATCAATGATCTTGCATACCGGCGGTTTTGCCGTCGGCGCAATCTTCACCAGATCCAGCTCCGCCTCTCTCGCAATCCTGAGGGCCTCTTTCGCTGGCATAATGCCAAGCTGCTCTCCATCTTCCCCGATCAGTCGGATCTCCCTGTCCCTGATCTGCTCATTAATCATTAAGTCGCTAATAACTGTGCACCTCCATAAAAAAATGTACGCCCTGGCGCATACCTGCGCCGTGCGCGACTGCCGTCAGACGGACAATAATTCCCGATCGCGCGAGTGCGCATCCGCAGCGGAGCGCCTCCTTTTGTTCTAATAAGAAAAGTAAAAAAACTTTCCTAAATTAGAATTAAAAAAGTGGATAGCCAGACTATCCACATAAATCCTCTTAAAATACACTGCGTATTCTCGCAGCGAAAGTTCTCGTATGAACGCCGGGTCACTTACTCGTGCCAGGGTGAGAGTGGATACTCTGCTTTATTCTATATGCTTACACAACATAGATACTCTATCATGAACCCGGAACAATGTCAAGTATTTTCTCGTTCCTATTTTTATATACGATTCTCGGTTACAGCAATCCATAACGGTTATGCGCCGTATGCATTACATTGCTCTTGACCAATAGCCGATTTTCTTCTCCTCGGCTTCCTTCTTCTGCCTCTGCTCCTCTATATATGCCCTGGCCTCTTCTCCCGTCTGTACAAGATAGCGCATCGCTTCCGCTGGAAATCTCCCCACAGCCGTCTCCCCTGTGAGCATAACAGCGGCAGCCCCGTCCAGAACAGCATTAAATATGTCGCATACCTCAGCTCTGGTAGGCACAGCACTCGCGTGCATGGATTCCAGCATCTGAGTTACAATCATGAAGGGCTTGCCGGCTTCCCGCAATATCTTGGCGGTCTCCTTCTGGACGCGCGGCAGTTCCCACAGCGGCATATCGTTGCCCAGATCGCCTCGGGCAATAACAAAGCTATCAGCATAATTGAGCAATTTAGGCAGCGCCTCAACGCCCCTTCTGTCTTCGAGCTTCGCATAAATCTGTATCTGAGGGGCATTTGCTTCCTCCAGCGCTTTCCGCAATTCGATCAGGTCTTCTTTCCCCCGGACAAAGGGAAGCATCACTCCAGTTACGCCATACATCGCCGCATCTTTGATATTCCTCCGATCCTGGTCGGTCAAAGTAGGGGGATGAATACCGGAATCCGGCATCGCTATACTTTTGGAGGAACGCAGAACCCCTCCTCTGACCACTTCACAGTTCAGGTATTCCCCGCTGTTCTCCAGCACTCTCAGCAGAATCTTCCCATCATCCAGCAGGAGGGAGCTCCCCTTCTTCGCGTAAGAATAGACGACTCGCGGAATCTTAATCAGTCCTGTCCCGAGAATCACTTCACTTCCCTCTGTTAATTCTACTGGCTGCGGCAGCGTTCCGATACGCAGCTCCGGCCCTTGGAGGTCAATGAGCAGACGGCAGTTCATCCGTTCTGCCAGCGCAGCCTCCCACATAGCCCGCAGCCATTTTTCATGCTCTCTCAGGCTTCCATGAGACAGATTCATGCGCATTCCAGTCATTCCGTTCTGAAACATCGCCCGCAGCACTCTCGGATCCCTGCAGGACGGCCCCAGCGTACCATAATATTCCATTCTCTGTTCCCCTCTCAGTCCAATGATATTTCCGCGCGCGCAGGCCTGCGCTTCACATACAGGCCTGATGCCCCGCCGGATGACGGCGGCTATGTACTGTGTCAGCCAACAATCAAAAAGTACACCAATACCAGCACGCCAAGGACAATCCTGTACCAGCCGAACACTTTAAAATCATGGCGTTTGATATATCCCATCAGGAAGGTAATGATCATAATAGAGACAATAAACGCTGTCAGCATTCCCGCCAGCAGCACAACCAATTCCATCACTGTAAAGCTGAGTCCATACTGAATTACCTTCAGCAGACTGGCGCCAAGCATCACAGGAACGGCCATAAAGAAGGTAAACTCCGCCGAGACACTCCTGGATACGCCGGCAATCAGCCCGCCCACAATGGTTGCCCCGGATCTGGACGTCCCCGGAAAAATAGCCGCAATTAGCTGGAACAGCCCAATAAAGATCGAAACTGGATAAGTAATCTGACTCAGTTTGCGTATTCTGGCCTTTTTCCCCCGATTCACATTCTCCACGACGATAAACAAGATACCGAATACAATCAGGGCGATAGACACTACCCAATAGTTATAGAACAGTTCTTCCAGTTTCTCATCAAACAGGATTCCCACAATAGCGGCCGGGATACAGGCCACGATTATCTTGAACCACATTAGGAATGTGTGCTTCTTAATAAAAGGCCCTCCTGAAAAATTAAAGGGGAACAGTTTCTTCCAGTACAGCACAACCACCGCCAATATGGCTCCCAGCTGGATAACGACCAAAAACATATTCCAAAACTCCGGCGATACGTCCAGCGTCACAAATTCATTCAGCAGAATCATATGCCCTGTGCTGCTGATTGGCAGCCACTCGGTAATGCCTTCTACTATTCCGAACAAAATCGCCTTCAAAATGTTTAACCAATTTCCCATATGTAACTCCTGCCTTTAGCTATAACTTTCTACCCTATACTATATGCCTGCCTGATAACTATATCATAAAATTCCTTTTATGCACAACCCCTTTTATCGGCACAGCCTCCTGGGAACAGCAGCGATGCCGATCGGGCGGCTGAACAGACAGAAGCGCCCCAGGGCCGATCTTGGCTCTGGAGGCGCTTCTGCCATGCGCGCTTCCTATGATATTCTGCAACGCTTCTTATCTGCACTGAAATGTAGCGCACTCTGTCTCCCGACATTCGCAGGCGTTGCCTCCGATAATGCCGATCTTGTCGGCGCAGCACTGACAGGCCTCATTGTACATGCATTTTTCGGCCTCACACTTTACGCTGGCGCGATCCTTCGGCTCTCCCGTGCTGTTGCTTGCGCCGTTCGTCCCGCGCTGGCGGAAGCTGGAGCAGCAGGTCTCGGATGTGACGGTGGCACTTGTCCCTCCGACCTGGATGTCTCCTTTTGAACATTTCTTCTCACTATTATAAGCACAGCTTACAACAGTGCAATCCAATACAGGCATAATCTCTCTCCTTCCTGCCCTGGCGTCCAGGGTCAAAAAATAGTATGCCTGATATTCTCTATTTTATTCCCCGCGCGGCGGGCGAAACCGTTCCATATCCTCGTCCTGCCGGCATCCTCTCTCATTTTTCTTCCGCTGTCCGGATCGCCTTTGTTCGGATTTCTTCTAAGATATCGGCCAGGAATCCATCCAGATTCTTCTGACCTTCATCGCCTTTGAAACGGCTTCTGACAGATACGCAGCCTTCTTCCTCTTCTTTCTGGCCTACCACAAGCATATACGGAATTTTTGCAAGCTGAGCCGCGCGGATCTTATATCCAATTTTTTCCGAACGCGTATCGATAGACGCCCGGATGCCGCTGCTGCGCAGCTTCTCTTCCACATTCTTCGCATAATCCAGGAATTTATCGGAAATCGGCAGAATCTTCACCTGAACAGGCGCGAGCCATGTAGGGAAAGCTCCCGCGAAATGTTCAATCAATATTCCGATAAACCGCTCGATAGAACCGAAGGCCACTCTGTGAATCATAATCGGTCTGTGCTTCTCCCCATCAGCTCCGGTATATTCCAGCTCAAAACGCTGGGGCAGCTGGAAATCCAGCTGGATTGTACCGCACTGCCAAGTACGTCCGATGGAGTCCTGCAGATGGAAGTCGATCTTAGGACCGTAGAAAGCGCCGTCTCCTTCATTGATCACATAGTCTTTCCCCAGATCATCCAGCGCTCCCTGGAGAGCGCTGGTAGCCATCTCCCAGTCCTCATCGCTTCCCATGCTGTCCTCAGGCCTTGTGGATAGTTCTACATGATATTTGAATCCAAACAGGGAATAGACCTGATCGATCAGGTTAGCCACCCCTTTGATCTCATCCCTGATCTGCTCAGGCGTCATAAAAATATGGGCGTCATCCTGAGTAAAGCAACGCACCCGCATCAGCCCATGCAGCTGGCCAGACTTCTCATGACGGTGGACGATGCCCAATTCTCCCATACGAAGCGGCAGATCCCGGTAAGAGCGGGGTTCTGAAGCGTACACAAGAACGCCTCCCGGACAGTTCATCGGCTTGATCGCATAATCCTCCTCATCGATCACCGTAGTATACATATTGTTTTTGTAGTGATCCCAATGTCCGGATGTCTCCCACAGACTCCGGTTCAAAATGATCGGCGTAGAGATCTCCACATATCCCGCCTTCTGATGGATCTCTCTCCAGTAATCCAGCAGCGTATTTTTCAGAACCATCCCGTCCGGGAGGAAAAACGGAAATCCCGGCCCGGCCTCATGCATCATGAACAGGCCCAGCTCCTTTCCAAGCTTCCTGTGGTCCCTTTTCTTCGCCTCTTCCATCATCGTAATATATGCCTCAAGCTCTTCCTTCTTAGAAAAAGCAGTCGCATAGATTCTTGTCAGCATTTTATTCTTCTCGCTGCCTCTCCAGTAAGCTCCCGCCAAATTCATCAAGCGGAATGCCTTGCCCACATCCTTCGTGCGCATCAGATGCGGCCCGGCACATAGATCGGTAAATTCTCCCTGGCGGTAAAAACTGATGACGGAATCCTCCGGCAGATCCTCAATCAGCTCTACTTTATAAGGCTCCTCCTTCTCTTTCATCAGCGCGACCGCCTCATCCCTCGGCAGCGTAAACCGCTCTACCTCCAGATTTTCCTTGATAATCTTCTTCATCTCAGCCTCGATCCTGCCCATATCCTCCGCTGTAATCGGCTGGTCAAAGTCCACGTCATAATAGAATCCGTCCGCGATAGACGGGCCGATGGCCAGCTTCGCGCTCGGATACAGCCGCTTCACCGCTTGGGCCATCACGTGGCTTGCTGTATGGCGAAGGGTGGACAGTCCTCCTTCATCTTTGGCTGTTAAGATATTCAAGCTGCAGTTCTGATTGATCACTGTGCGCAGATCTACAACCTGCCCGTCCACTTCTCCGGCGCAGGCTGCCCTGGCAAGCCCCTCGCTGATATCCTTCGCAATATCCAGTACAGATACTGGTTCTGCATATTCTTTGATACTGCCGTCTTTTAACGTAACTTTCATCTTTCTCTTCCTTTCTTTCCCTATATTCATCTGCACATACCTGAATGCGTTTTCATACGCCTCCGCACATCCGTACAGATCCGCGCCATACTAGGAAAACCACAGTTTTATCGCTGTTCCCTTCGTCTGTGCTGCAAAAAACCCCTTGATATGTGAATGCTTCACACATCAAGGGGCAGTTTTTTTCAACCGCGGTTCCACCCTTCTTCAAGCCAAGAGCTTCTTCATTCTGGATGATAACGGAATCACCGGGCCTGATTGGGGCCGCTCAGAGGCAGTCTTCAGCCGCTTCCTAATAAGGCGCTTCCAGCCTACGGCACCTCTCTCTGGATTATTTCCCGGCTTACTCTTCTCGTCTTCGTGTTCTCTTCTGAAGTTGTACAAAAAGGTATTGGATACTGCAATCTTATATCATAGAAGAAGGATTTGTCAAGCTATCCTCCTATTTTTCTATTGACAAAATCCAGTCCCTTTGATAATATTGCGTTAAAGCGTTGCGCTTCAACGCAATAAATTGTCCTGAGGCAGGCTGTCCATGCTCTGTCAGAATCGGGCAAAATCATATGTAAAGAGAGGAACTCATTATGGCTGTAAAAATCATCCTGCTGCTTGTATTCTTTATCATCATGGCAGCCGTAGGCATTATCTCCCGGAAGCACGCCCGCAGTATGGACGACTTCGTTCTCGGCGGCCGTTCCGTCGGCCCTTGGCTTACGGCTTTTGCCTACGGCACTTCCTATTTTTCTGCGGTAGTATTTGTCGGTTATGCCGGACAGTTCGGATGGAAGTATGGCCTTGCTTCT
>CALWRT010000167.1 GCA_944384015.1 uncultured Lachnospiraceae bacterium
ACGATCAAGAACCCGGCAGACGCAATTAATCACGGAATTGCATTTGCTACAGAAGACAGAAGATATGAAGGATTAGTGCTTCCATTGAGTATTTCACATAATATATCCATGGCAAACTTTGCCAGCATCTGCAACAAAATGGGGCTGATTAATCTGAAGAAGGAAGCCCAGCTCGCAGAAAAGTACAGAGAAAGTTTTAATATCCGTACCCCTGACGTTAATAAGAAAGTAGGAGAATTAAGCGGCGGTAATCAGCAGAAAGTGGTTGTCGCAAAATGGATGAATACAAATGTTCGGGTATTTATCTTCGATGAACCCACAAGAGGAATTGATGTGGGAGCCAAGGCTGAGATTTACCAGCTCATGGTGGATATCGCATCACAGGGAAATGCTGTTATCATGGTCTCTTCTGAACTCCCGGAGGTGCTGGGGGTAAGTGACAGAATCATTATTATGAGGGAAGGGAAAATTACCGGAGAATTATTAGCACACGAAGCAGACGAAGAGTCAATTATGTCGTTTGCCATAGGGGGTTGACAGAATGGAAAAGAGTAAGAAGGCAAATTTTAGTGTAGGAAATATTAAGCAGCTGTATTCTGAATACGGAATTGTATTTGTGCTTATCCTATTAATTATTATTGCGACGGCGCTGAACCCTATTTTTATCAGCGGCAGCAATATTATGAACGTATTGAGACAGGTTTCTATTAACGGAATACTCTCGATTGGTATGACATTTGTTATTATCAGCGGCTGCATCGATTTGTCCGTAGGTAACGTGTTAGGCTGTACCGGATTGATTGTCATGATTTTGATGGAGCGATTCGGAATGGTGCCTGCTATACTTGCGGGACTGGCGTTCGGATTGTTGGTAGGCGTATTTAACGGATGGGGCGTACATTTGGGCCTTCCTGCTTTTATCATGACGCTGGCTTCACAGCAGATGGTAAAAGGTCTTGGCTATGTGATCTCCAACGGTCAGCCGTTCTCGGCATCTGATGAAGCGTACAAATTTATCGGACAGGGATTTTTGGGATTCCTTCCTATGCCGGTTGTGATCTTCGCGGTACTGGTAATTATTGCCTGGTTTATATTGACACGGACGAGAATCGGCAGATCAGTGTACGCAGTCGGCGGCAATCCGGAAGCTTCCAGGCTCTCTGGTATTAATATCAGGAAAGTTCGAATTTTTGCTTATGTGGTGTCCGGAGTCATGTCAGCGGTGGCTGCTATCGTCTTAACATCCAGATTATATTCCTGCGACCCTCTGACAGGCGATAACTATCAATCAGACGCGATCGCCGCGACAGTCATCGGCGGCTGCAGTATGGCCGGCGGGGAAGGAAGCGTTCTCAAAACAGTAGTCGGAGTTCTTATTATTGGGATTATTTCAAACATTTTGAATTTGCTGCAGGTAAGTTCGTACTTACAGATGATTGCAAAGGGCTTCATAATCTTCCTTGCAGTATTCATTGATGTTTGGAAAAATAAATAAAACAAAAAACTATGTAAAGGGAGGAAACTGCAAATGAAAAAAAGACTTTTATCAATCTTACTGTGTGCCGTAATGGCTGTTGGAATGACTGCTTGTAGTTCAGGGTCAGACACAACGGCGGCAGATGACGCAGCCGAGGAGACGGCGGATGACACAGCAGCTGCCGATGAGGAAGCTGCCGCTGAAGATACCGCTGCCAGCGGAGATGACGCAGTTGTCATCGGATTCGCACAGTCCAGAATGAATCACCCGTACCGTGTGGCCGCAGTGGAAGAGTTTGAGCAGGCCATTGCTGACAAAGGACTGAACTGGGAAGTTGTCGTATGTGACGGAAATAATGACGCTGCTAAGCAGACATCTGACGTAGAAGACTTGATTACCCAGGGTGTAGATGTTATCGTAATGAGCCCCATCACAGCCGATGCCTTAACGACGGCCGCGGCAGCTGTTATGGACGCAGGCATTCCGCTTGTACTTCTGGACAGAACGATTGACAGCGACGACTATACGACATTCGTAGGCGGCGATAACCGGATGATTGGTGAAATCGTGGCAGACGCTATCGCAGAAGACTTAGGAGAAGAAGGCGGCAATATCATTGAGCTGCAGGGAACCTTAGGAGCGTCCGCTACCATCGACCGTCATGAAGGTCTGGTAGACAGAATTGCGGAGAAATATCCGAACCTTAATCTGATTCAGGATACGTCCGGCGATTATGACAGAGCAAAAGCTATGACCATCATTGAAGACTTCCTTCAGACAGGACAGACTGTAGACGCGATCTACAGCCACAACGACGCTATGGCGATGGGCGCTATGACCGCGCTGCAGGCCGCTGGTGTTGAGGGCGTTAAGATCTATGGCGCTGACGGAACAACAGAGGTAATGGATGAGATTAAGAAAGGTACCATTGATGGTACAGCATTCTACCCGACTGGCTCTACTCAGGCAGTAGAAGTCATCGAGAAGATTCTCAACGGCGAGGAAGTAGAGAAGCAGTATCTCGTTGATGTTCCGCTTGTAACAGCTGAGAACGTAGACGAATATTACGATCAGGGTATCTAAGGGCAATCATACAGAAATCCTAGAATAACGGGCAAAAGGGTGCAGAATATTATTTCTATGCACCCTTTTGCGGTAATAGGAATATACAGGAGGCGGCTGATGAAAAAGCTTTGTGGGGTAACCGTAGCGATGGTCACACCATTTGATGATAATGGCAAACTAGACATCCAGGCGGCGAAGGCATTAACAGAGTATTTGGTTTCCAGCAAAGTAAACGGCCTGTACCCGTGCGGGACGACAGGAGAGATGCTGCATTTGCGTACAGAAGAGCGCATGCGGCTGTTGGAAGGAATTATCGAACAGAATCAAGGGCGGGCGGCAGTGTACGCTCAAGTAGGTGCGGCGACGACGAAGGAAGCTGTAGAATTGGCCAGGCACGCCAGGGCGGCCGGGGCCGATGGAATCGGCGTGGTAACTCCCCAGTTTTTTAAAGTGACTGAGGAAGAAATGGTGGACTATTACCGGACGGTGGCCCAGGCGGCAGAAGGCTTGCCGGTATATCTCTATAATATACCCCAGTGTTCCGCCAACGATCTGCTGCCTGGAACATGCCGGAAAATATTATCTGACTGCGAGAATGTGATAGGGATCAAATACAGCTTTGGAGATATGGCAAGGACAGTGGAATATCTGAACATCAGCAGGGACAGATTTGACGTGATGCACGGCATGGATAAGATATTTGCCAGCCTGCTTGTGATGGGATGCAAGGGAACGGTGTCTGGCTGCGCGGGCGTATTCCCGGAGCCTTATGTAAATGTGTATCAGGCATATTTGGATAAGGACATGGAGGCTATGGAACATTGGCAGCGCATAGCGGTTGAGATAGGAGACGCTCTGCACAATGGAGAAAATATGGCCTATTTCAAGGAGGCCCTTGACATCAGGGGAATTCGAGTGGGAGGCATGCGCGCTCCTCAGAAAAATCTGCCGGATAAAGAGCGGGATATGCTAAAGAAACGCCTGGCTGAAATCTGTGCCAAGGAGAACATTGCTCTGAAGATAGGGGGAATCCGAAATTGAAAATTACCGAGATAAACGTATACCCGATTGAGACCCCGATCGAGCAGGAATTCTACTATTCTATGGGATATGTGGACAAACGGGCGTCTGTCATTGTGGAAGTCGTCACGGATGAAGGATACGTAGGATATGGAGAATCTCTCTGCCACGGACAGCAGCCGGTGGAGGCTTCCGCAGCAATGATTCAATACGGATATGCCCCGCTGATTGTGGGCAAAGACCCATTCCAGCGAGATATCATATGGGAGACTTTGTATAACCGGTCGAGGCCCTATGGACAGGGCGGCATCGCGGTCAATGCTTTAAGCGGTGTAGACATCGCGCTGTGGGATATTGTGGGAAAAGCGACAGGACAGCCTATCTATCAGCTGCTTGGAGGCGCTTACCGTATAGAAATCACCCCATACGCCACCGGTTTCCACAGAAAGGAGGGATTAAAATATCCGGAGGCGCTGATAGAGGAGGCTCATAGACATTTGGACAATGGATTTCGGGCTATGAAAATGAAGGCAGGATTCGGAGTAGAAGACGATATTCAGACAATCAAGGCGGTTAGAGACGCTCTGCCGGACGATGTCAGACTTATGGCAGATTTTAACGGAGCTTACGATTTGGGCAGTGCTAAGAGGATTGTGCACGGTCTGAACGAGGACTCCATCTTTTTCCTGGAAGAACTCATTCCCCCGGAGGACTTGGAAGGATATGCCTATCTGAGATCGATCAGCCACAACTACATAGCGGCGGGAGAAAATATTTTTACGAAGATCCGGTACAAAGACTTCTTTGAGAAAAGGGCGCTGGATATTATTCAGCCAGACATCAGCAGTTCAGGAGGATTCACGGAACTGAAGAAGATTCTGGCGCTGGCACAAGCATACAATACGCTCATGTTCCCTCATGTGTGGGGAAGCGGGGTCAGTATGGCCGCCGCGCTGCAGTTCATCGCCGCGGTTCCGCCGATGCCGATTTCGATCCATCCGCTGGAGCCTATGCTGGAGTATGACCATGCGCAGCATCCGTTCCGCCTGGATATTATCTGCAACGGAATCCGCCTGGAAAACGGCAAAGTGACCGTTCCCTCCGGCCCGGGGCTGGGAGTAACGGTTGACAAAGATATTCTAGAGCACTATCGAAAGAAATCGGCGCTGTAAATTATAAAAGCCGGCGTACGATACTCTATGCCCCAAGAGGCATGAGCGTACGCCGGCCAGACGAAAGGCGTTATCTCTGGAGAAGGATTCCTTTCGGGTCAATCTCCTCTCTCATAATGCGCAGTTCTTCTTCCGTGGGTTCCGGTGTTGTCGGAACACCGTCCAAATTACCCACGTCAAAGCCAGTATTTTCAATAATTTCTTTCTTAGAAATTCCCGGATGAATGGATTTTACAAAAAACTTACCCTCCTCGTCAAAGGCAAAAATACACTTCGGTGTGTAGATGTATTTGGGGCCGCCTCCTGTAAGCCCAAGTTTTCTGCGTCCTTCCATACCGCCCGGATAGCCGACGCCTGATATATAATCTACTTTATCCACAAAATTTCGTCGCTCGTGGTGGGGCATCATAATATATTCCCTTCCAAACACAGCCAAATGCTCCGGCAAAAAGATCGGGCCAACCAACTGGACCTTCGGGTGCTCGGAATCGCCAATACAGGTACTGTTGATATTGCCTTCCCTGTCCACCTGTACGCCGGAGCCGAACGCAAAGCTGATGTCTCCTGCCCGGTGAGACCAAGGCCCAGGCCAGTCGGTCATCTGCGCTTCGCAGGGAAGATTCAGCAGTTCATTTTCAAATTCGGATTCCGGCATATGATCCAGACAGGACAAATCCGGATTGTGTGACCATCCGCACAGCAGTATAGTCAAATTAGGCGCATGCGTCCGCTTGGCAAGCTCCATTGCCATTATCGGTATATTGGTGATATAATTTGCTGCCGCTTTGCCGGTTGCAAGTCCTGTAAATCCAACTTCTCCATCTTCGATTGTGTGAGCAATGCTCGCAGCGAGCAATTCTTCTGTTGTATATCTCATACGTTGCCCCCCTGTTCCTGCAGCGACAGAATATGATCTCTCCCCACCAAGTTAAGATACTGCCCAAAATCTTCTGTCCCATAAATATAAGTGTCCAGAAATTGCTGGAAGGACTCTTCCGTCGCTGACATTTCCACATACTTGCGGAAGAAATCTTCATCCGTCCTGTTGACAAGAAGTACGGGGGTGGGATGCGATCCTGAGGGCACTTCTGCCAGATGCGTCGTACGGAAGGCCGGAATCGCGGTCAGATGCGGCGCCTTTTTGATTTCTTCTGTGGATATAAGCTTCTCTACAGTGACAATGATGTGCCTGCAGGAGCGGCTGATAGCCACATCCATACTCTGCGGAAGCAGATGACGGGGCTGCAGCTGAACATTTCCATAAACATCAGCGGCGTAGGCATGGATAACTGCCACATCAATATGTGCTGACGGGACAGCGTACATTGTTTTTCCGGTCATAGGGTTATCGAACGCCTTAATATCCGGATTTTTATTCACGATGTCACTTCCTCCGAGACAGGATACAGGCCAGAATTCTAATCCTTCTCTGTCGGCGCGGAACCTGTCCCAGGCAAGCATCTCAGGATAATGCACTACTTTCAGCTTCCCGGCCTGTACCTGTCGGCGATAGTTCATAGCCAGCCCAAATTTCTCCAAGCCTACATAGGAAGTCTCGATTGCAGATACGCATCCAGCGCCTATCAGCATATCGGCTTCAATTGAATTGACAGAACCAACAAGGGTAAGCCCTCTTTTCCTTGCTCTGATGATTTCATGAACGACAGCCATCGGTTTTTGGTAGACTGCAAATCCGCCGAAGCCGATCCTGGCCCCGTCTGGTATGCTGTCAACCGCTTCTCTGAGGCTGCATAGTTTTATTTTCCTCTCTGGCATGTGATACCCTCCTGTTTTCTTCAGCTTATCGCTATAGGATTCCTCTCAGTTTTAGCTGCTGAATTTGTTCTGCGGAATAGCCCAAGGATTCTTCCAGTATTTCTTCAGTATGCTCTCCTAACAGCGGAGGCCTCAGGGCAATTGTTCCCGGCGTTTCGGACATTTTTAATGTGATCCCGTTAATAGAAATGGTGCCGGCTCCAGGATATTCCATATATTCAAAATCTTTTCGAGCTAATACCTGTTCGTTTTGCACCACATCGGCTATCGTGTTGATGGGAGCGGCGGGAATGCCTGCATCGGAGAGCAGCTGGTCTATCTCCGCCACCGTGTGCGTTCTTGTCCACGCCGCAACTTCTGCTTCCACTGACTCAATATTGGCCATTCTGTGCGCCACGGTGTCGAAGCGTTCATCCTGCAGCAATTCTTTGCGTCCCATGACTTCTGCCATTCTGGTAAAGAGAGGCTGAGTCCCTGCATGAATATAGATAGAGCCGTCTTTGGCGGGAAACGCATTTGCCGGGGCAGTAACTTTATCACGGTTGCTCCAGCGCTTCTCAATGATCCCGCTCGTGGTATATAAGGGAATGGTTGTAGCCAGCAGGGAAACCATGCAGTCCAGCAGCGCCACATCGATACTCTGCCCAGTCCCTCCCGATTGTCTGTGATAGAGGGCACAGACAGTTCCAAAGGCCGCATATACAGCTGTCACAAAGTCTACAATCCATGTACCTGTCAGCAGCGGCTGTCCATCCTCTTCTCCTGTCAAGCTCATTAGACCGGACATGGCCTGAGCAATGCAGTCAAACGCTACGCGGTTCCGGTATGGTCCGGTTTGACCAAAACCGGATATGGAAGTCACGACAAGTCCCGGATTGAGTTCCTGGAGTTTTTCCTTCGTGAGCCCCATTTTTTCCAGCGTACCTGGTCGGAAGTTCTCCACAAGCACATCAGCTGTACGAATCAGCTCAAAGAGAATCTGCCTGCCTTCTTCGCTCCTCATGTTCAGGGTCAGACTCCGCTTATTTTTGTTATACTGCGTAAAGTATAAGCTGACATCTCCTGCAAACGGCCCCATTGTCCGGGAGTCTTCCCCGATCCCGGGTTTTTCTACCTTTATAACATCTGCTCCCATGTCCCCAAGAAGCATAGAGCAATAAGGCCCCGAAATATACCTGGACAGATCAATAACTTTGATTCCTTTTAACGGCCCCATAATTTTCCTCCTAATCCTCCAGCGAAGCAGGTTCGGATGTGATATATGCATTCAAGAACTTGCGTCCCGGATCAATCTCTTCCCGGATCAGTCTCAGATCTTCGTCTGAGGGTTCCGGCGTGGTCATCACATTCTCTGGTATTTCAATATCAAAGCCGGTGTTTTCGCGAATCATATCGGCAGTCACTCCGGGATGGATGCTATGCACCCGCATTTGCCTCGTCTCAGGGTTGAAATCCATAATGGCAAGGTTGGTCATTACATAGGTTGGACCGCCGCCTGGCAGACCTTCCCTGTTCTCATGGCCAACGCCGGAGATAAAGTCTACATGATCCACGAGTACCCGCTTCTCATGAGGAACGATGATGCATACCCTCTTAGCAAACGCGGCCAGATCTGTCTGAGCCAGCACACCTGGAAAACGCACCTTTGGCTTCGAATAATCATCGCCAATCATACCAATATTCAGATTTCCCCATTTGTCTACCTGAGCGCCAGAAGCGAAGGCCAGGCCGGATTTTCCGAGGCGGAAAATCCCCAGCGCGTCTTCCAGCGGGATCTGGCTTCGGCACGGCCACTTAATTAGGTCATATTCCCAGTTATGGTCTGGCACAGATGCCGCGTCCAGCAGAGGATCCAGCACCGGCCCCATCATGCACAGCGCATTGGGGGCATGTTTCATCTGGGCAAGGCGGACTGCTACGAGAGGGATTCCGCAGGCTCGGATATAGGCTTTGCCGCCGGTTCCGATCCCTGTAAAGTTCATCTCGTCATCGATAATCCTTTTCGATACTTCTACGGTAAGGAGTTCTTCTAATGTATATCTTTTCATGATTCCCATCCTCCTCTGCCAAGTCTTGCTTCCAGGTTTTCCAGTCCTCCAACCTTCTCGATATATTCTTCCTCAGTTGTGCCGTATACGTATTCCTGCAGATACTGCTCAAAGCCTTCCTTCGTATCAGAACACTTCTGGTAATATTCCCCGTGTTCCAGGTCAAAGTCATAACGGCAGTCACAGGAGTTGGGATGGGCTCCATAGGGTGCATGCACTACATAGTCCACAAACAGCTTTGGTAGGACGGTCATCGTCGGTGTACGGATGATTTCCTCTTCTGGGACAATTTCTTCAACGCTCATAATCGTTGTTTTCGCACATTTCGCGATATAGATATCCATCTCGTTATCCATCATGCGGACGGCATCCAGCTGTACATTACCGTATTTATCAGCCCTATGGGCGTGAACAATGGAGAAATCCGGATGGAATGCTTCCATTGCTACATATTTTTCTCCGGTAAAGGGGCAGGTAATTTCTTTGAATTCCGGGTTATTCATAATTCCGGAATGAAGCGGCGTCTTAGATATGGCAAATGTCAATCCATAGGCGGAAGCGCGGAATTTATCCATTGCGCACGTTTCGCTCAGATCAACGAATCTGCATTCACATGCCTCAACAGCTCGGCGGAAATTCTTGGCCATCCCTAAATTGAACATGCCGCAGTAGGAGGACCAGGCTTCCTTCGCACAGCCGGCTCCGATCAGCATATCGAAGTCCATGCCGGCGCTCCATGAATAAAGTGTTAAATTTTTCTTTTTCTGGCGTACCAGTTCTCTCACGAGAGCCATGGGGGCTTTCCGGATTAGGGAGCCCCCAATGGCTACTTTCGCGCCATCAGGAATGAGGGCGACTGCGTCTGAGATGGAAGTCAGCTTACTTCTTCTTTCCTGCATATGATTCACCTTCTATGATTTCTTATTTTTTTCTGCCTTTCAGCTTGGACTGAATAACCTCGATATAAACCGCGACAATGATGACGAGGCCAGTTGCCACGTACTGCCAATAAGGATTGACGCCGATAACGATTAGTCCCACACGGAGGCCAGTCATAAGAATTGCGCCCAGGAATGTCCCCAATATCGTTCCTCGGCCGCCTGCCATACTGGCTCCGCCGATGGCAACGGCAGCGATAGCCTGAAGCTCATACCCATTTCCTGCAGTGGCTTCCGCCGTTCCCAGTTTCGCGTTCATAATCAGAGATGCCACACCAAAACATACGCCGCATACGGTATACGCCAGAATCTCAATTTTTTCGCATTTGACGCCGGCAAGTCTCGCAGCTTCCCGGTTGCCGCCGATGGCGTAGACATAAGTTCCAAATCTTGTATATTTCAAGATAAT
>CALWRT010000168.1 GCA_944384015.1 uncultured Lachnospiraceae bacterium
GTCGAAAATGTACAGTTCCGGCTTTTTCACGAGAGCTCTCGCAATGGACAAGCGCTGCTTCTGCCCGCCGGAGAAATTCGTTCCTCCCTGGGCCACGAAGGTGTTCAGCCCTTCCGGCGAAGACCGGATAAAGTCGCCTGCCTGGGCAACATCCGCCGCGTGCATCAGTTTTTCTTCCGTAGCCTCCTCCTTGCTGTAGCGCAGGTTTGACGCGATGGTCCCGGAGAAGAGCCACGCTTTCTGCTGGACGTAAGCCAGGTGATCTCTCAGGAAGCTCTGGGTCATTTCGCGGATATCCGTGCCGTTCAGGCAGATCTGGCCCTGGGTCACATCGTGGAAGCGCAGAATCAGCGATGCAACGGTAGATTTTCCGCTGCCGGTTCCGCCGATGATCGCCGTCGTCTCTCCCCTCCTGCACACAAAGTCCAGGTGGCTCAGCGTATTCTCTTCCGCGTCCGCGAAGCAGAAGGATACGTCGCAAAAGGCGAGGACGGCCTCCTTCTTATCCGCCGGCTCCTCCGGATTTTCTTCTACCATATCTACAATCTCCGGAGAGTGTTCCAGCACAGCCTGCACGCGGTCGCAGCACTCCAGCGCCCGAGGCAGCGTAAGAATCACCATCTGCGCCATCATCAGGAAGAACATGACCATCAGGGCATATTCAATCACCGCCGTGATATCGCCGATCTGAAGATTCCCCGTGTAGATTTCCCCTCCGCAGAGCCAATATACAATCACTACGAACAGATTGATAAAGAAGAATGACAGACCGTCCAGGTTCGCGAACCTTCTGTTCGCCTTGATGGAAGTCTGGGCATAGTCGGCAAACGCTTCGGACATCCTCCCGTGTTCCCTCTTCTCATTATTGAACGCGCGCACGACGCGGACGCCTGTGATATTTTCCAGCAGAACCGTTGACATCCGGTCCAGCAGCTTCTGAAGCTTCTTGAACAGCGGCGCGGCGCTGTTCATAATTCCCCAGGCCAATAAGAGCACGATCAGCATACACACGGTAAGGATCAAGCCCATTTCCACATCTAGCCGGAAGCAGAGAACCAACGCGACGACGCATATGACCGGTACCGGCAGAATCATCTGAATCGTGCTAGTCAGAGCGGTCTGTATGGTCGTGATGTCTGAGACGGTCCGGGTTGTCATCGACGCAGTGCCGAACTGTCGGAAGTCATACACCGACAGCTTCAGCGATTTCTTATAGATCTCCACACGCATATCTTTTCCCATGCGCGCCGCCAGCGCCGCGCAGGCATATCCGCCCAGCACCGCGCAGGCCCCGGAGATCACGGAAATAACCGCCATCTGTATGCCAAGCTGCCAAATATCGGCAAAGGCGCTGCCCGATGTGCCCAAGTTCAGCATCTGCGCGGCAAGCGTCGGTATGAACAAGGCCCCTATCACATCCAGTATCAGCAGGATGACCGTCACTGCAAAGAGCATCCTATGTGGTTTTAAAAATCTTAGTATCAGTTTCATTTCTTATCCTCCTTTTTCCCATGCTGTCACTGCCGCGCAGCCGTTCTTACGGCCAGACTATATTCATGCGCGGCATGCGTATCTGTCATCTTTCGCTTAGCCGCAGCGCGATGCCCACATGTCCGCGCATGCGGGCTCGCCCTATCATACGGCTGCTGTCCGGGACTTTTATAGCAAATAAAAAAGCGCCCGACTTCTCTCAAAGTAATCGAGCGCACTCGACATCTTCTCCGATATTGCAGCTGCGGCTGCAAATCCTCCGATGATTGTCGTTTGTTCCATATGTGATTGTAGTTATTCCTTCCCAGGCCGCGCGGCTGCCAGGCACTGTCCGTCTTATCCGTTCGGGGGATGGGGGTTCTGCCGTTTGGACTCCGGTATTTTTAGTTCCTGCAGTATTTCATCCAGGACATCTGCGTACTTCTTCGTAAGCTGTTCCAGCATTTCCTGCTCTTCCTCGTCCAGCCTTCCCCACGCCTGTCTCTCGATGTTGTGCATGTAGATCACCTGTTTTTCAACCAGTTCTCTCCCGGCCTGTGTCAGCACCGCCCTTTTCATTCGCTGGTTATTCTCACATAGTTCTAACACAATCAGCCCTTTCCTTACCAGCTGTTTAAACGCGGAATTCAGCGTCTGTCTGTTAAAATACAGTTGCTCGCTGATCTTGCTCTGGGTGGCTACCCCTTCATATATAAGCAGCAGTGACCAGTATTCCGGCTCTGACAATCCACAGTACTGAGGGAATACCGCATATAGGTTATCCAATTCCCTCGTCGTCTCACGAAAAGCCCTAAGTGTATCCTTTTTCTTCCTGTCTTGCGTTCCACTCACCTCCCGGCAATTCGTCCGTCATAATGCCGCGACATCAAATATTATGATTTCATATATTATGATATCGTACATTATGATTCCGGACATTTTGCACTATACACGATGAGACTTAGAATGTCAAGAGGCAATGATAGAAAACATCAAAAAAATAGTTCAGCGCATAACCTGCACAGCAGGCAAGTGCATGCGGACATGACTTGCTTGTCATTCAGGTTATAGCTGAACTGTTATAAATAATTGCCGTCTGCTGTCTATTTTATTTTTCCTTCTTCTCACGTCCAGTTCCCAAGCTGTCAATGATCGTGATAACCAGGCCCTTGATGCTGTTCTCCGTCGTGCGGTACGGCGCGATACGAAGTGTGTAGAACTGTCCGTTCGTGGCGATCACTTCCCTGTCGATGGGCGTTAAATTGCGCAGGACATTCTGCGCGTCTTCCACAATCTTCTCATAAGGGAAGCTGTGGGCGAATATCTGGATAGAACGGCCGATATCATGTTCCATGAGTTGGAATTCTCTTCCTATGTATTCCGTAAATTTACGGATATTCAAGTTGCCGTCCACGAACAAGATTCCGATCATTGTGGAAGACAAGAAACTCGACAAATCGTTGGTCATTGTGGTCAGTTCGTCCACCTTCTGCTGAAACTCAGTATTGACCGTATAGAGCTCCTCATTGACAGACTGCAGCTCTTCATTGGAACTTTGCAGCTCTTCATTGGCTGTTAGCAGTTCCTCATTGGCCGCCTGCAGCTCCTCGTTCACCGTCTCCAGTTCAGCGATGGTCTTGCGCAAGTCATTCTGGGATTCCTGCAGCTCCTTTTCCAGATCTGTGATGCGCCTTGCGGCCGTTCGGTCAATATCATATTTCTCGGCCACACCTTCCATCTTGACCTCTGTCTCGCTGTCCAGGAACAACATTGCCGTTAATCCGCTCTCTGCCTTTCCGGCAATTGGAATCGGATGCACGCTTAAGTCAATCGATTTCCTGCCCTCCAGCGTGTCCACCGGGATCCCTGCATAGGTCACGGCAGTATGTTCCGCCCTGCACCGGCTAAGGGCTGTAGACGCAGCCAGACTAATATCTTTATTAATAATATGGAACAGATTAAAGGACGCTTTGCCCGGCGCAATGGATACATAATCCAGATAATTTCCAAAGAAGTGGATCACGTCATTGGATTCATTCAGCACCACGCAGGCCGGCATGAACTTCTCCAGGAACTGGGTATACACAGCCTCCATCCCATAATCGGTCCCTTCATTGCCCGCCGAGCTGGCCGTCCTGGGCGTGAATGTCTGTACATTGGGGATATTGAACGTAGGAACTGTCAGATTCTCGCTTCTGCCCGCCCCATCATGGATGTAGATTTTCTCTGTACTGCATGCAGGCTTGAACACGCCGGAATATTCATTCGCTGTCTCGCTCTTGCCCAAGAAGAGATATCCCCCATTCTTGAGCGCTGAGTGAAAAATAGCGAACAAGCCTCTCTGCAGAATGGGCTGAAAATAGATCATCACATTCCGGCAGCTGATTAGATCCAGTTTGCCGAACGGCGGATCGGACAGCATATTATGGGGAGCAAAGATAATCATCCTCCGGATATCTTTGATGATATGATACTGGTCGTTGCGCTTAATAAAATATTTGGCCAGGCGCTCTGTAGATACATCGTCGATAATATTATCCGAGAAAATTCCTCTCCCCGCCTGCTCAATCGCCTTCACATCAATGTCTGTGGCAAATATTTTCACATCCCGCTTCAAATTCAATTCTTCCAGCACTTCCCGGAACAAAATAGCCAGGGAATATGCTTCTTCCCCTGTGGAGCAGCCGGCGCTCCAGACGCGGATCGGCTCGTTCTCTCTTGCAGCCTGCACAATCGGATAGACTGCCCGCAGTTTCAGCTTTTCAAAGAAGGCTGAATCCCGGAAGAAATTGGTCACTCCAATTAAGATCTCCTTGACCAGGATATTGATCTCTTCTGGGTCTGCGTCCAAATTCCTCGCGTATTCTGCCAGACTGGTACTATGGGTCACTACCATTCTGCGCTCTATACGGCGCAGTACCGTTGTCCTCTTATAATAGGTAAAATCAATCCCCTTCGCCTTTTTCAGCACTGCGTAAATATGGGAAAAGCTCTCATCGTCCGACAGAAACACTTCTTCTTTCTCCGGTTCCATCATGGTGCGGTACTTGGCAAAATGCATCAGTTCCCCGGCAATTTCCCGGGGAGAGAGCACATAGTCTACAAGGCCTGTCTGAATAGCGCTGCGGGGCATTCCGTCGAATTTTGCTCCGTCCGGATTCTGTACGATCGTAAGCCCGCCGTGCTCTTTGATGGATTTGATCCCGTTCGTGCCGTCAGAACCCGTTCCAGACAGCACAACCGCTATGGAGGCCTCCTTCTTTTCCTCTGCAAGGGACACAAAGAAAATATCAATTGGGTGGTTCAGCACTCCATGCACATACTCGCTCAAGTACAGCTTTCCCGAACGGAATGTAATGTTGCATTTTGGCGGAATTAAATACACTGTGTTAGGTTCCACAAGCATCTCGTTCTCGGCCTGCACCACGGCCATGTCCGTATACTTTTTCAAAATATCCGCCATCAGGCTCTTATAGTCTGGAGAGAGATGCTGCACCACCACGAACCCAAGCCCGCTGTTGGCCGGCATATTCTGAAAGAACTGCTGCAGGGCCTCTAAGCCCCCGGCAGAAGCCCCGATTCCTACTACCGATATGTCCCTCCTCGCACTTTTTTCTAATGTCCCTGTCTGTCCTGTATGGTCTGTCTGCGCCATAGCGATCTCCCCCTTCACCCCGAGATTAGATATTCCTTCTCAAAATCTTTCAGCGGCATCGGCCGGTCATAAAAATATCCCTGGGCATATGTACACCCATCCTTCAAAAGTTCTTCCACCTGTGCCTGTGTCTCCACACCTTCTGCAATACAGAGCATACCGCAGCTTGCACATATCCGCACAATATCCTTCACCATCATCTGACTCACCTGGTTGTCCGCTACGCCCCGAATAATGCTCCGATCCAGCTTCACAGCGCGGAAATGGATGTCGGCCAGCATGGACATGTTAGAATAACGGGAACCAAAGTCATCCAAGGAAAACTGCAGCCCGTAACTGCCAAAATGCTCAATGAGATCAGACAATGTATTGTTCTCAAAGTCCCCAGCTGTCTCCGTAATCTCCAGCTCCACCAGATCCTGCGGGACATCTGGATAACGGCTCAATATAGCCAGCAGAGAGGCCAGCGCTGAAGGGTTCAGCAGCGTTTTCCTGGAAAAATTCGAGGATATTCTCATGAGCTTATATCCCTTCTTTTTCCACTGGCTCAATACCGACAATACCCGGTCAAATACAAAATAATCCAACTCCCGAATTGTGCCTTCTCTTTCCATCTTGTCTATGACCTGTCCATGAGGCATCATCTCCCCGGTCTCGTCCATAATCCTAGCCAGCGCCTCTGCTCCTACCAGCTCCCCTGTCCGCATATCGACTTTGGGCTGCAGGTATATGGTGAAATTTCCGGCGGCGCGTTCCGCGCCCTGGCTCTCAGAGGCCTGCAGGCTTCCCCAGGTCATCTGCGTATGACTTCCCATATTCTCACAGGAATTGTCGCAGCACATAATCGACCGCGCCTTTCCCACTAAATCCTTGGCATTGAATACGCCGTCTGACCACGTATAACCGATGCGAAACTGTTTGGAATACTGCTGTCTCAGCAAGATCTGTACCCTGCTGCACCGTGCATAAAACACTTCATAAGTAGTATTGGCACATAGGACAACAAACTCCGCCTCCTGCGTATGAAACAGAAGCCCCCTACCGAACACATCTGAGAGCACTTCCGACACTCTCAGCACAAGCCTGCTCCCGTATTCGTATCCCTTCCAGTTGTTGATATCCGGCAGTTTCGGAATATCCACCGTTAATGCACCCATAGAACTGTACATATCAGAATCCAGCGAATAAACCACGTCCATATAAGACCTCAGATTCGGCACGGAGAGCATTCTCTCCTTCGCATTCCGCTCTGCCTGAGGCCCGCAGCCGCCCCTGCTTCTTATCCCCAAATATTTCGCCATTTTATACAGCAGAGCAGTCCGTTCCGTATTCTTCTTCGGATTCTCTATACACAGATAGGACATGATGCCTGCGGCTTTGTTCATCGGAAAAACTGAAAATTTCCACAGAGTCTCATCCCCCGGCTCGTCGCCGCTCGTGCCCTTCTGGGACAGGAACACCGGTTCTGACATGGTCATACAGCGCATAAGCAGCGGGAAATCATAGACTCTCTTGCCGGAAATCATATGCCGCACACTATGCTTGCCTCTTCCATACCACTCGTGAAGCATAGTCACAGCCTGCCCTTTTTCCGAAACGGTCAGAATATAGGCCCTGTCTGCCTCATAATAATTTCCCAGACGAGACAGTACTTGTTCCGCTCCCTTCTCTTCTTCGCCTTCTGTGAGCAGAAGCCCCAAACATTCCAGAGCTGCATCTTTCTCATCCTCTGTCAGAGATTTTTCTGCCTTAGCCGGATGTTGGCTCATTCTTAACGTCTCTGCCTCATTCAGCTTAAGATTCCTCCAGCGAGAGTCCTCGTCGCTGTCTTGAAAAATAACCGCATCGCGGGCCTCTCCGGCATGGATTGTACAGAGAATCTCAGCTCCTCTCAGCATCCGCTCATAATCGGCCCATTCCTGTTCCTTCCACGAAACCCCTGCAAGAAACCTCAGATATGTCATCTCTTTCATTGTTCTCAGCGAAGTCCTGGCAAAGGCAATCGCATGTTCCAGCTTTTTGCGTACTTCCTGCATGCTTTGCCCCTCCAAGAAAAAGACCGATATCCCATCCTCCCCGCATTTTCCTGCCAAACACCCTTCCCCCAAGGATACGCGCAGGGCTATTTCAATGGCTTCCTGATTCTTAAGCTGCATGCCGCCGGCCAACAGTTCCCTCAGGCCCTCCACTCTGATTACGGCCAGAGCACAAGCCCTATTCTCTTCTTTAGCCATCAGGCGGCCTGCCATCGTCTTCATCGTAGATTCTGTATACAGTCCGGAGGCGGACAGTCTCAGCGCGGACGGAAAGATCGCGTTCTCCAATTTTTTTCTCTGATCCATGTGGCTCAAGTATGCAAACAGATAGATATCTTCCGTCTCATCTTCGCGGATCAGATTCACGCCGATGCTGAGCCAGCGAATGACTCCTCCTGCGTCTACAATCCGGCATTGATCCAGGATCCATCTGCTGCCCTCCTGGTATTCCTTCAGAAGGCTCTCTCTCTGGAATCTTCTGCACAGCCTGTTTTCGTCATCTTTTGAAAAAATTTTGCTGATCCCAAACTGCATCCTATCGCTGTATCGGAAACAGTTCCCCTGTTCTTTCTGGTTCTTTCCCTCGATCTGAAACTCCTCGACAGTATCTCTTGTAAGATTTGCCTCCACATATCCATACAGATCCGGATACAGCGCTTCCGGAATTGCCCGGCGAATCGCCTCCCCGAAGTCTCTGGAATGCATTTCCGCAATGTTTTCCTTAACGCCGATTGCCCGCCACGGCCTGCCTTCCTTATCGAACAGCATCCGATAGGACATTGACGCCCACGCATAGGAACCAGACTGTCTATGCTGAATAATGAAGTTTCCGCTTCCTTCCGCGTTTCCCTCAAACATTCCTTCAGCAAACTTTCGGAAACGTTCAGCGGACTCTCTGTGAATTTTTCCGCTCTCCACGAGAGATTCCGGGAAATCAGGATATACCGACTGCTGACTGTCCGGCTGTTCATAAGTCTGCAGCAGCCGCAGCGTCCTCGTCTTCATATCTGCGTCCCACAGCTGAATATCCGTCCGCTTCAGAAGGAAATCCAGCCACTCCCGGCACAACCCATACTGATTTTCCAGCCTCTCGAGTCCTGAGATATCATGACTAATCTCCAATACAGCTGGCGTTTTATCCCCATTTAGAGAAATCTTCAAGACTCGCACACAGCAGGGAATCCACTCTGTATGGGGCCCTTTTATCCGATAGCGGCACATCACAGTTCTTCCCTCTGCCGCCGCTTCTCTTACTGCTCTCTCATACAGCTTCTGGTCCTCCGGATGAATCATATACTGTCGGTCAATATCTGTTTCCGGATCTGCTCCTATCCGACTGTAAAATCCAGGGCCCGCATAGATCGTACGCAGTTCCCCTTTCGCCGCAATCAATCTTGCCCCCTCATCTATGTAATTCATCAGCGTTTGTACTGACAGCGGCCTTTGGGCAGCTGAAAACTGCTCCTGAGACATACTTGGCGCCGTGCTGATATAGCAGCGCTTCCTATCATCAAGCTTCGCAATATCAAGGGCCCGCTCTGCCATCTTTAGAATGCTCGAAAAGTTCTCCATACAGTTCTCAAAAACGTACACCCCCATAGAGCCGTATGCCTCTGCACCATAGAATTCTTTCCCAGCAAGGTGGAATACATCCCACAGCGTCTCTGTCTTTTCCCGAATCTTCTTCTCGGAAAATCTGCCGCAGGTAAATGCCAAGAATCTGCCGTCCGCCGTCATTCCGATCACATCTGTCCCCTTGAAAAATCTAGACAGTATCTCATCTGCCCGTTTCTGGATCTCACTGCGAACCATGTCTTCCATTGTCTTCCCGTATCCGCTCTCCATATTCACATAGATCAGGAACAGAACAGACAATTCTCCATTTTTCATTTCTTTGATCTGGCTATCAATTAAGCTGGCCGCTTCTTCTTGACTGTGCATATTTTCCCCTAATTACTTATATCATGAATTTTTAGTATCATAAAACGGAAAAAGAATCCTGCGCAGCAGGATTCTTTGCCTGTATAAAATCTCTATATAGACCTATATACAGGCATACCGCCTGTCTATTCTACACCTATTTTTTACTATACGTCCTATCTGTCCGTATGTCAATATGAGACATCGCATATTTTGTATGGATTTTTGCAAAATTTGACTATAAATTCCATTCATCAAGGCAAAATGCCCTTTCGATCTTATGCTTTTTAACCGGACAGTATTTCTAATCGAAGGCTCCCTATCGTCGAGGAAATCGAGTAGGGGAGATTTTTTTCTCCCCTCTCACACCACCGTACATGCCGTTCGGCATACGGCGGTTCAACATAACTTCAAAGCTTGACGCTCATTGTAATAGTCAAGGCAGCTTATAAGCCCTGC
>CALWRT010000169.1 GCA_944384015.1 uncultured Lachnospiraceae bacterium
AAATCGTTGTCCATGAAGCGGTCAAAGGTGAGGACGGAAGCCGGGAACAGGAGGTAGAAATCTTCTACCGCTTTATCGGCAAAATTGATTAAATGACACCAATATCTTTAACTATGTGATACCGGCCGTTCGCAGCCCGAAGCGTCTCTGCTCTGCTAAGGCATTGAGAGGGAAGTTCCAGATATTATGCTGCAGAGGAAAGAAGTGATTGGATCGGACGGAATCTTTGGATGTCTGTTGGCGGTGATCGCCTGGAAAGATATGAGGACGGAGAAAATACCCGACAGATGGACAGCTGCTGTTCTGGCGCTGGGAGTTTGCAAGACAGTTGGCAGTCCGGACGGGATGGCCGGATTTGCGGGCTTTTTCTTTCCAGCAATGATTCTGGCCTTGGCGGCCCTGTGGAAACCGGGAAGCATCGGAGGAGGAGATGTAAAGCTGATGGCAGCAGGAGGGCTGTATCTGGGAATAGGAAGAGCCACCGCTGGCTTCTGCCTGGGCATTTTGATAAGCGGGGGATATGCGGCGGTGCTCCTGGCGCTGGGAAGAATCAGGCGGGGGAGCAGGGTGCCGATAGGGCCTTTTCTATGTGCCGGACTGGGGAGCGCCTTGGTGGCAGGGGAGCAAATACTTCTCTGGTTTATGCAGATGTGAGAGGGAAGCATAGCCGCCCCGGCCTGCAAGCAGTCCGTACGCCTTTGCTTTGAGACGAGGTCTGGGATGGGGGATAAAAGCCCCTGAATGTCTGCGCACTGCGTGCTCTCGCCATTCAGCCCTGCATTCGCGCTGCGGCCTGCCGGCCTGCGTGCTCATGCAGGAAAGCGTCTCGAAAGCATATCCGCCCCGGCCTGCAAGCAGTCCGGCCGCCTTTGCTTTGAGACTGGGCTATGGGATGGGAGTATAAAAGCCCTGAATGTCTGCGCACTGCGTGCTCTCGCCATTCAGCCCCGCATTCGCACTGCGGCCTGTCGGCCTGCGTGGCTCATGGGGGAAAGCGTCTCGAAAGCATAGCCGCCCCGGCCTGCAAGCAGTCCGTCCGCCTTTGCTTTGAGACTGGGCTTTTATGGCAAAAAATCGGAGCCCTGATAGCGGGGGCTCCGGTAAGAGAGAGGTATGTTATGAAAAAGTTTGTAGCGAAAGAAAGTGTCGCTTGAACTTTCTTTCTGACTATTATCATATAGGATGAATATGAAAAAATAATGATTATATTTTGAATGAAATGTGAACTTTATGTATATTTTTTTCTAAGTTTGCCGCATGGGGATGAAGGATGCATTGGCTTTGCAGTCAGACTTAATCAAGGTTTCCTTAGAAAGTTGTTTGGATTGGTGGAAAAGTATGATAGAATAAAGGCAAAGGCGTTACTGTCGCTGGGGGGAGATGTACGCATGAAAAGGGAGACAAAGGAAAAATATATTTATCCGGCAGTGCTAAAGGGATGTGTGGTGGTAGCGGGGGTGATTGTGTTCTTTATCATCTACCGGTTTGACCAGGTGGAGCAGGCAGCAGGCCGGCTGCTGGATATTTTGATGCCGTTTGTCTACGGAGGAGTACTGGCTTATTTGCTGAGACCGGTATGTGCTTTTTTGGAGAGAGGGCTTCTCCGATGTATGGAAGGGCGGGTGCGGCAGAATCTGGCCAGGAAGCTGGCAGGAGGACTGAGTATTGCAGGAAGCCTTACCTTTTTCTTAGTGCTGACTTACACGCTGCTGGCCCTTGTGTTGCCCCAGGTGCTGGAGAGTCTCGTCTATGTGGCGAAGATGCTTCCAGAATTGCTGAACAGGGCGACGTTATGGACAGAAGAGCTGGTGGGGGATGATGTGAGCAAGCAGGAGATGATCGAGAACTTATCGTCTATGCTCTCCATCAATTTGATGGATTGGGTAACAAGCGATTTTATGCCGGATGTGCAGATGATCCTGGCAGAGCTGTCATCCAGGGTGTGGAATATTTTTATCTTGGCCAAAAATATCTTGATTGGCCTTGTAGTATGCGCTTATCTTCTGAGCGGGAGAAGACGGATGAAGAAGCAGGGGAAGCTGATCCTGCTTGGTGTGTTTGGCAAGGAATGGTCTGATAAAATATTGGAAGAACTACGGTTCGTGGACAGTATGTTTGTGGGATTCATTAATGGGAAGTTGATCGATTCTCTAATTATCGGCGTTTTGTGCTTTGCTGTGATGAATGTTTTCAACTGGCCTCTGGCGGTGCTGGTAAGTACCATTATCGGGGTGACCAATATCATACCGTTCTTCGGACCGTTTATCGGCGCGGTTCCGTCGGCTTTGCTTATGCTCATCTACGGACCATGGCAAATGATATATTTTTTGGTTTTTGTACTGATCCTTCAGCAGTTCGACGGCAATATACTGGGGCCTAAAATTTTGGGCAATACGACCGGACTGCAGAGTTTCTGGGTATTGTTTTCCATTACCCTATTTGGAGGCCTGTTCGGCCTGGCTGGGATGGTGGTTGGAGTTCCGTTTTTCGCGGTGCTGTATGACCTTATCAAGAAGCTGGTCATCTGGGCTTTGAAAAAGCGAAAGATCGACGTTTGAAGAACGGCTTTGCGGGGGAGAATATATGGTAACAGGCACGTCCGTCTCAGCGGACATAACAGGGGAGAAAAGCCCCCGATTGAGAAAATAACAGGAGGAAGCATTATGAGAAAATGGAAGAAATTGGCTGCCTGTCTGCTGGCTGCGGTATGCATGTTTACAGGATGTGCGGGACAAGCGGCGGAAGAGGAGACTGTCCTGACGGGAGATTTGGAGACGATTCTGCAGGATATATACACAGGAGTGGAGAATCAAGAGACGAAGGAGTTTCTGGAAGGCTTCGCCCAGGGAGAGATCACCAGTGAGAATGCGGAATATTACCTTGGAAGCCCAGAGGTGGCATTTTCAGAGGCTATCTATTCGGAGCCAATGATTAACGCCGTTGCGTTCTCGGTCTGCCTGGTAAGGACAGAAGAAGGCGCTGATGTGGAGGAGCAGAAGAGCCTTATTGCTGAGAGCGTGAATCCGCGCAAGTGGATTTGCGTAGAGGCTGAGTCGGTGGAGACTGCCAATATCGGCGATGTGATCTTGCTTGTAATGGGAGACGCATCCAGGACGGAAGAGATCCTGACTTCTTTTGAAGGGCTGGGCCAATAGAATCAGTTATGGGAGGGACATGCCTGCATATGCTGCAGCTCCATGGCCTATAGGCAGCAGACACCCTGTCTGCCGCTGGCTTGGGACACGGCTTTATAGTAATTGAGGACAGGAAGGACAGGAATGGTATTTTCCAGTATTAGTTTTTTGTATTTTTTTCTCCCGGCAGTGCTGGTAATGTATTATGTAATCCCATGGAAGTATAAGAACGGACTTTTGCTGGCGGCAAGTCTGTTCTTTTATTTCTGGGGAGAACAGGCGACTGTATTTGTGATGATTGGAATGGCGCTGGCTGGCTATGGATTTGGCCGGCTGCTGGGATATATGGATCAGATGTCGGAACGTATGGCGGGCGGGCGGATACCGGCCAGGAAGACGATATGTATTCTGGCGGCAGCGGGCAATGGAATCGTGCTGGCAGCATTTAAATATGGATGGTGGGGGCTGGAGCTTCCGGCAGGAATCAGTTTTTTTACATTTCAGATTATCAGTTATGTGGCGGATGTATACCGCAGGGATGTGAACGTGCAGAATCACCCGGTGGATTTTCTGATGTATGTCTCGGCGTTTCCCCAGCTGATTGCCGGGCCGATTGTTCGGTACAAAGACATGGAAGGACAGATCGGCCGACGCCCGCTTGGCGTGGGGCAGATTGCGTCTGGTATCCGGATGTTTCTTGCAGGATTAGGGAAGAAAGTGCTGATTGCCAATGAGCTTGGCGCACTGATACAGAAGCTGGACGCGGCTTCCGCAAGTTCCTATGGGGACGCCGGGGAGACAGTGCTTGGCACATGGCTCGGAGCCGTCGCCTTCTTTTTCCAAATTTATTATGATTTCTCTGGCTACAGCGATATGGCAGTGGGACTAGGCCGGATGCTGGGATTCCATTTCCCGGACAATTTTGATTATCCGTATATTTCCGCCAGCGTGACGGAGTTCTGGAGAAGATGGCATAAGACGCTGGGCGGATGGTTCCGGGATTACGTCTACATCCCTCTGGGGGGAAACCGGGTGTCCAGAGGCAAATGGATCCGCAACGTTCTAATCGTATGGGCTTTGACGGGAATATGGCATGGGGCTTCCTGGAATTTCCTGGTATGGGGCTTGTATTTTGGATGTTTTCTTCTGTTGGAACGGCTGCTTCTTCGTCCGCTTCTGGAGAGGCTGCCGAAAGTATGCAGACATCTCTATACGCTGGCTGTCGTCTTTATCGGAATGATCATATTCCGGGGAGGAACGCCTGGATATGTGTGGGAGCAATTGGGCAGGCTGCTGGGGCTTCGAGGAGGTCTGTCGGCAGACAGTTACAGCCTGTATTATTTGAAAAGCTATGGGAGGCTGCTGATCGTATCTGTGATAGGGGCGACCTGGCTGCCAAAGCGTCTTTATTGGATGATGGCAGACAGATGCAGCAGAACTGGGACGAGAATAGACAGAGTCCTGTCTTGGCTGTGGCCGGCGGCCCAGGCACTAGTCTGCGCAGGGCTGCTGCTGTGGGTGACGGCCTGCCTGGTGGGAGGCTCTTTTAACCCCTTTCTCTATTTCCGGTTTTGAAGGAGGAATGCCATATGACAAGGATCACTCCGAAGAGGAAGGCTGCTCTGGCGGATATTGTGACAATTGCTGCCTTTTTCTTAATTCTGTGTGGGGGCCTGATGGCTCATTTGCTTGCGGGAGATCAGGAGCGATCGGATACAGAGCGGAGAGTGCTGGAACAATTCCCTCAAGTGAGCGCCAAGACTATTTGGAACGGGACGTTTTTTGATGATTTGGAGACCTACGGCGCGGATCAGTTCCCCGCAAGGGACGGTTTCTTGGAGCTGAAGGCTGCCGGGACAATATGGGGGCTGGGAGAGCGGGATACCGAAGGTTATTATATGGCTCAAGGGCAGCTGTCCAGGTTGGATGACCCGCCGGAAGAATCTTCGGTGCTTCGTGTGGCCGAACTATATCAGATGCTTGCCGAGCAGTACGGCAAGGAAGGGCGGGTATATTATACGGTTATTCCGTCCAAGAACCGATATTTGGCTGCCCAGAACGGCTATCCGTCCTGGGATTATGACAGAATAGAGCAGCTGCTGCGGGAGCATACCGAAGGGATACAGGAGATTCGTATCAGCGGGCTGTTGGAGGCAGAAGACTATTATCAGACAGATCTCCACTGGCGGCAGGAAGAGCTGCTGGATGTGGCAGACGCGCTGTTGTCGGGGATGAGTAATCCGACCGGGAGCGGCGGATGGGATACCTATACGAAGACGTACGGGGGCGCCTTCCTGGGAGCCTATGCCAGGCAGTCCTTCCTGGATGTGCAGGCGGATGCGCTGTATTACCTAGAGAGCCCTGTTACGAAGGGAGCATCGGTGTATGACTGGGAGGAAGGAGTGACAACAGCTGTCTATGAGAAGGCTGCTCTAGATGGAGCAGATCAATATGATATCTTCTTGTCCGGGGCAAAGGCTCTTCTGACAGTGGAGAATCCGCTGGCAGAAGAGGAGAGAGAGCTGATCCTTTTTCGCGATTCCTTCGGAAGCAGTCTGGCTCCCCTTCTGCTGCACGGGTACTCGAAGATTACGCTGGTGGATCTGCGCTATATATCCAGAACTGCCCTGGAGCAATATTTGGAGCCTTCCCAGAACTGTGACATCTTGTTTGCGTACAATGATTCGGTGCTGGGCAGCAGCGCGATGATTGACCGGCCGTAAAACGATGTGATAAAATGGATAGCGGGTGAGGTTGGATTGTATGTTTGATTTTCTTAGGAAGAAATCGGTCAGAAACAAGCCGTCTGTATTGGGGCGGGATGAGAAGAAGCATATCCGCTGCAAATATAAGAATAAGAAGAAATGTCCGGACGACTGTGCCGACTGCCATTTTTCTATAAAGTTAAAAGGCGATTTTATGATGCAGGTAGAAGCCTACGACTCAGCGGCAGAGCTGTATGAGGAGGCAGTGGCTAAGGAACCGGAATATGCGGACGCGTGGCTGGCTTTAGGTAATGCGTCTGCATTTCGAAAAGACTACGCCAGAGCGCTGGAAGCCTTTGAGGAGGCGCTGGATATTGATGGGGTCTTCGGTGAAGCGCTGTATGGCAGGGCTGCGGCGCTGAAAAATCTCGGCAGCTATGAGGAGGCATTGGATGCGGCGGATGATCTGCTGTACTACTATGATTACGAGCCATGCCGGCAATTGAAGAGAGAGATACGGGAGCTGCAGGTGATGGAGACGGCCGCGGAGGCCAAGAAGCTGGAGGAGAAGAACCGCCTGCTTATGAAAATGATGCATTTGGCGGCTCAGAGGGGCTATATACAGGAGCGGATGCCGACGGCGGCAGATGTGACGGCGGCCGCGGATGTGCTGATTCCCGAATGCTTTATGCACTTGACAGGGAAGAAAAAATATACGTTGGAAGCGGTAAAGTCTGCTGCTGTCTGCTGCTTTTACGGCGGGGCTGGAATTGCGGTCTTGTGGAAGAGGAGGCTGAGAGATTTCACGGTAGGCGGGATTGAGCGGCAGCTGTTTGCTCCTAGAGGGTTTCAATGCATGGACGAATATGCCTGCGAATTGCTTGGGGTAGAATTCGAGAGCGTCACTGGACAGGAACTGAGAAAATTTTCCCAAGAGCTGAGCAACATGGCACTGAACGCTATTATGAACCAGGTGGGCGCGGTTCGGATGGATAATGCGCAGATGGAGTCCCTTGTCCGAGACTCTATGCGGGACGTCTATATGGTCGGAGCCGGCATCGGTCTGGGCTGGCCGTCCCGGCAAACGATTTAAGGAATTGCTGATGAAAGCGTTTCCTCAAATAATCTCCCACATAAGAAAAGGTTATGGTATAATATTGATTGCAAAGCAGTTATGATATCTGCGCATACCGGGCTGAGCGGACCTGCATAAGACCGGGCGCATAGATAGTACCGCATTGAAGAAGGATGCGGCCGGATGGGGCATAAGAGCCTGAAATTGGGTGGGAGGTGTTGTTATGCAGATTGACAGACTGAAGGAAATGATCGAGGAATCCGAGAATATTGTGGCACTGACAGGGTCACCGCTGTTGGAGGAATGTGGGTATCCATATGTTCGCTATGCAGAAGCGATATATGACATTGAGAGTAAGTATGGATATTCACCGGATGAACTATTCAGCTTATCGATGTATAATTACAGACCGGAGTTGTTTTTTCGTTATTACCGGGAAGAAGTGCTCCATGAGAAACTGACGCCGAGCGAGACATTCTATGCGCTTGCTGAGTTGGAGAGGAGAGGAAAGGTTAAGACCATTATCACTAGGAGTATTTACGGGCTGTGCACCATGGCTGGCTGCCAGAATGTTATTGAGCTGCGGGGAAGCGTGCTGAAGAATATATGCCCTCACTGCGGCAGACAATACCCTGTAGAATACATGATGAAGAGCCAGAAGGTACCGATATGTGAAGACTGCTTTACGACAATACGCCCGGGGATTATACTGGCAGGGGAAATGATGGACAACCGTCTTGTGACTCAGGCGGCGGACGCAATCTCCCAGGCAGACATGGTTCTCGTTCTGGGAACAAACTTGAAGTCAGATCTCACAGCCCAGCTTATCCAATATTACCGCAAGAAGAAGCTTGTTCTTATCAAGAAAGAGGAACACTATCTGGATCGGTATGCAGACTACTGCATCAACGATTATCCGAAGAACATCCTTCCGCAGGTGATCCAGTGATCAGTGTGTCATAAACGGTCATCCGTGCAGGAAATAACACGATTAACGAGCGCCTTTTTTCATACATTGTTTGAATAGTGACACAGCCCCGGCCGGAAGGAAGCGGCCGGGGCTCTTTATAGGGAACAGATATACCGATGAGACCAGGAATGTACAGAAGTCCCCTCCAATGATTTCCTGGCATGCTTTTTGCTGTTACATACAATAGAAGCTGCGAAGACATCATTGCCCGAAAAAGGAGACAGGCAATTTGGTGAAGGAGGAGGAAACTATGAGCAGAGTTTTATATGAGAAAAAAGGACACGTAGGGATCATCACGCTGAATAATCCGGCAGTACTCAACGCGCTGAGCTGCGATTTCGTGGCGGAAATTCACGAGGCGGTAGATGAAGTGGAGAAGGATAAGGATATTTTCGTATGCATCATTACCGGCGTGGAGAAATCCTTCGTAGCAGGGGCAGATATTAAGCAGATGCTGCCGCTGAGTGCCGTAGAAGCCATTGAGTGGAACAGAGGGGCCGCAGATTTGAATACGAGGCTGGAGAACCTGCGCGTACCAGTTATTGCTGCAATTAACGGCTTTGCCCTGGGAGGGGGCTGTGAGCTGGCGATGGCGTGTGATATTCGGATCGCTTCAGAGAAAGCAAAATTCGGACAGCCGGAATGCGGGCTGGGAATTACGCCGGGCGCGGGAGGAACCCAGAGACTGCCGAGATTGGTTGGGGCAGGAAAGGCAAAGGAGCTCCTCTATACAGGCAGGGTCATTAAGGCAGATGAGGCCTGCAGCATTGGCCTTGTGAATAAAGTCGTAGCTCCGGAGGCGCTGATGGATGAAGCGATGGCTCTGGCAGATGAGATCTGCGCGAATGCCCAGATCGCAGTACAGGAAATCAAGAAATGCGTGAATATCGGCCTGCAGACGGATATCGCTTCCGGTCTGGAATACGAGCAGCAGGCGTTCGGCGTATGCAACTCTACCGAGGATAAGAGAATCGGTATGAGCGCTTTTGTGAATAAGGAAAAAGAAAAACATTTCATCTATAAATAAATTACCATAGGGAGATCATCACAGAAGGGCATCTGCAATGTCGGGAAACGGCTTTGCAGATGCCCTTTGTCCGAGTAATGGACCGATGCAATTATCCAAGGCGGAAAATGTCCATAATCCTCAGGTAATATTCCGGAGCGTCATTCAGCAGGAGACAGTTCTCGTTGCTGAAGATCAGCATGGCGCCGAGGAAAATGGTGACGCAGAAGACTGCCAGGATGACCCTTCCGGCAAAATGCCCGTCCTCAATGCGTGCTTCATATTCCAGTATGATCAGCAGGGCAAACAGAGCAGTCACTATAGAGATATCACATAGATAGCGGATGAATACGCCTCCTATACAATAATCGAGGTAAGAGACAACTATGCAGCCGATGATGGCGAACAGATAAGTAAAGCGCTTGCAGCGGTCCTCCTTGTGGATATGCCGGTGAGGGAAAAATCCGAGAAAAAGGTTGATGGGCATCGCCAGGAGGCCCATGCTGGCTGCATGATACGTATAGTTGCCGGTGACGAAGATGGTTCCCGCGTCCATCCGGATGAAGGGGAAGGTGAGCTCTGTGGCCACAGGCTGCAGGATGTAATAGTACAGATACCCGAGAAAATATTCCGGCGCAAAAGCAAGACTGTTGTAGGTGATATCACTTACTGTGAGCTGATAGGAAGTTCCGAACTCTAAAATGGAGCCGAACCGGGCATAATTGTAGGCGCACAGGGCGGCGGCTCCGGCGCTGAGGGGAAGAAGGAAGCAGGCCATATCCTTGCACTTGTTCCATATTGAGACTTCCTTTTCCATCAAATAGAGTATCGCGCAGGGAGCAGCGGCAAAGACGGCAGCAATGGACGCATTTGGCCGGCTCGTGATGAGCAGAAGCAGAGAAAGGCCTGATGCTGCGGCTAAAATCCGGCGTGGGATTCCCTGGGGAGTGGAAAATGCCCGGAAGAAAAGCAGAAGGAACAGGAGAAGGAAAGCCATCGCCGCGTTGCCGGCTATGTAGTAAAAACAAGAACTTGCCATCATCAGAGGCAGAAAACTTCCGAATACGGCGGCTGTTGTCCCAAGCAGGTAGGGGATAAGACGGACCTTGGGGAGAAAGCGGCGCCTCAGTTCATTCACTAAAGCAAATAGAAGGAGAACCGATGCCGAGGAGAAGACAAGGCTGACAAAGGCATCTCCCGGCAAAGCACCGGTAAGAAGGTAATAAGGGTAGTATATTGTCAGAAGCGGTCCTGTGCCGAAATAAGAATAGTATTGGCCGTCATAGTAAGCTCGGTCCCAGTATGGCTGATCCCAGTCTTCTATATTAGAATCTTTGATGCGTTCCGTATAGTCGTACACGTTCTCCATCCATGCCAGGCGAGCGTCAGGTTCCAGGTCAAGGTAGAGCTGGCCCTTCTGGAAAGCGTCAAATTGCTGGACATAGGCTCCATAGGAAGAGACAGGTTCCTCCAGCGGATAAGGGATGGATTCCCCCAGGCCGAAGGAGAAGAGGGCCTTGGCAATCCAGAAAATGACGCACAAGTTCCCCAGGGCAGTTCCCCAGAAAAGCAGGCGGTGAAGTCGACGCTCCTCCTGGAAGCGGATATTGCGCCAGCCGAATCGAAGACTGAGGCCGATGCCGAATACGATGCCTGACAGGAGAAGAAAGCGGAGTTTGTCAAAATGGAATCCTCGTTTTTCGTTTAAGACAATGCGTGTGATTGCAAACTCTTCTTTTGCCCGGTCGAAGCTGAGACGCAGGCTGTGGAGACTGCCGTTGCTGTCCAGACGGATTCTGGTATAGCAGTGGCCGCCGCCCGGATGGAAATAGAGATATCCAGCGTCCTGATAACCGTATTGACTGGCGTCATCTGTGAGATAACAGCTTGCGATATTGACAGTTCCTGGATTCCCTGCTGTATAAATGGTCAGCGTGCGGCTTGACGCATCCAGGCCGGTAAACTCAATAGAAGATCCGGCACCGTGGATGAGAATTTCTCCATTTTCTCCCAGAGAGGCCCCGTTAAGGGCTGATGCCTGAGACAGAGGAATCTCCTGCTCAGGGAGAGAACCAATAGAGAAATCCCGGGAATTGGCCAGTAGAAGTTCAATGCCGGATGACAGGCATAATAAAAGCATAAGAAAAAGCAAATGTCTGCGAAGGAAATTTGTTATTCTATAGGAAAGTCCTCCGGGCAGAATTGGAGGGGTGCCGTCTCGGCGGTCCTTGCCGGAATTCTTTTTGAAAAATATGATAGAATGTAAAAAATCACCAGTCATAAAGATTCCATACTCCTTGAAAAGCTGTTCTATGTACAATTACATCATACAACATGGGAGAGGGGAACGCAATGCAATGCTGGCACATCAGGGGAAAGATTTGACGTTACGATTCACAGCCGCCGCACCCGCATTCGCACCCGTCGTCTCTTCGAGGCTTCCGTCTCGCGCCTTGCGGCGCTAAGGCTGCTCATGTGGGTGGGGTGACTGCTTCACAGTCCTGATTCAGAATGAACAATCAACGCTTACGTGCAAGCACGGCGCGTTGATTGTTCATTCTGAATCGGCTGTGAATCGCAACGATTTGACAGCTTTTTCACAAATATTGGAAAAAAGATTGTTAAATAATAAATAATAAATTGGCGTGAACAAAAAATTTCTTCGATTAATTTCAAATAAAAGTAGAAAATGTGAATAGAAAATAAAAAGAAAGATAATTTAAGGTGAATAATAAATAATATCTAAAAATTATGATGTTAAAAAACTAATTATACTTGAATTTGCGTAAAAAAACCGCTAAGATATTATAGTATAGCAAAAGAATGGCTTTTCGCCGTTCTGGTTATATTAATGTCAGTTTAAAGGAGGGAGTGTATATTGGCAGTCGAAAATATGAAAAAGATCTCGCAGGCAGAAGAAGAGTCAGCGCGGATTCGCAGGCAGGCCCAGGAAGAGGCAAGAAAAATTGTTTCTGACGCGAAGAAAGAAGCGGCCCGGCTGAGAGGAGAGATCATCCAACAGGCAGAGGACGCCTACAGCAGCGCGATCGCCTTTGCTGAGAACGAAGCCCAGACAGCCTATGACGGCAGGATGGCAGCGGCTCAGGATGAATGCGGGCAGATGCGGGATACCGCCAGAGGACACATGCCGGAGGCAGTACAGTTTATTATAGGAAAGGTTGTGAACGCGAGTGTCGATAGTTAAAATGAATCGGCTGTCGGTCATTGGCCTTCAGGAAGAAAAGGACTCCCTCTTCGAGGAACTTATGGAATTTGGCGCTGTAGAGCTGAATGACCAGAGCGAGAAGCTGCTGACGAAGGAGTGGGCGCAGATCGCGGGAAGGGACGGCAATGAGGATGAGGTGTCAATTCTGGATGGGCACCTGTCGCAAGTCCAGGCCGTGTTGGATATGATTGACCGGTTTGACACAGCCAAAAGACCGCTGCTCGCCGTGAGGAAAGAAGTCAGCCGGCAGAAATATGAAGAGCTGCTGGGGAGCGCCAAGGAGGCGGAATCTGAGGTCGGCCGCCTGTATGCCCTGTGCGAGCGGTGGAATGACGCCCAGACAGAGCAAAATATGATCCAGTCCGCCCAGGCGTCCTTAATGCCGTGGACAGCCTATGACCTTCCCTTGGAACTTCGGGAGACAAGGAACGTCTATGTGCGCTGCGGCGTGATCCCAGCGGTGGCAGATGAGGAAGCTCTCAGGCAGCAGATTTCCGAAGTGAGCAAGGAGAGTGTGTTGACGGTTCTTGGCAGGGATCAAGAGCAGCAGTATCTCAATTTGCTGTATATGAAGGCAGATGCCGGGTCAATTATGGATATTCTGAAGACCTTTGGATATGCTGAGGCTCAGTTCAAAGATATGACGGGGACGGTATCAGAGAATCTGAAGAAGCTGGATGAGCAGCTGGAGGATGTGAAGAAGAGACAGAAGGAGCTGGAAGAAGATTTTCGGCGGGCGGCGGCAGAGAAAGAGAGGATACAGTGTTATTACGACACGGTGATCGTCAGAAGAGATAAAGCGAAAGTGTCAGAGAGACTGCTCAAGACAAAACAGGCGTTCTATTTTGACGGCTGGCTTCCGCAAAATTGCAAGGAACAGGCGAAGAAGATATTGGACGCCCATGATTGCTGGTATGAAATCACGGTGCCGGACAAAGGCGAGGAGACGCCGATACTGCTTCAGAACGCTTCCCTAGTGACGCCTTTTGAGACCGTGACAGATCTGTATTCCATGCCAAGTTCCCAGGAAATCGATCCGACGCCGATTTTTTCCTTTTTCTACTTCTTGTTCTTCGGAATGATGTTTGCGGATATGGGTTATGGGATAATCCTGTCGGGCGTCTGCTTCGCGGGACTGAAATTATTTAAGCTGGAGGGGCTGGCCTATAAGCTGGTGAAAATGCTGGCTTTCTGCGGGATTTCTACCTTTATATGGGGACTTCTGTTCGGGAGCTTCTTCGGCAATATCATAACAGTGGTCTCAGAGTCTTTCTTCGGCCATGGAATAACGATCAGCCCGCTGTGGTTTGACCCCATTTCTGATCCGATGAAGCTGTTGGTGTTCTCCTGTATTATCGGCGGGATTCACCTGTTCATTGGCTTGGGGATCAAGGCGTACCTGCTCATCCGGGACGGACAGGTGCTGGATGCGGTGGAAGACGTATTTGTATGGTATGCGCTGCTGATTGGAATTGTGCTGTTGCTCTTCGGAGGAAGCATTGTTCCCGGCAGGCCGGATATTACCGGAGTATTGACGGAAATCGGCAAATGGCTGGCAATTATTGGAGCAGCGGGTATTGTAGGGCTTCGGGCCGTCCGCGGCAAAGGAATCGGGCGAGCGGTGGGCCTGTGGAATCTGTACGGAGCTACCAGCTGGCTGGGAGATGTCCTGTCCTATTCCAGGCTGCTGGCCCTTGGCCTGGCCTCGGCGGTTATCGCCCAAGTGTTTAACGCATTGGGCGGGATGCTGGGACACGGCATCATAGCGGCGATTGGTTTCGTTATTATTGCTGTGATCGGCCACGCGTTTAATTTCTTCATCAACGCGCTGGGGACTTTCGTACATGCCAGCAGGCTGCAGTATGTGGAATTTTTCGGCAAGTTTTATGAGGGCGGCGGCACACCGTTTGACCCCTTAAAGAAAAATACGAAATATGTAAAGATAGTTAAGGAGGAAAAGTTATGAGTTTAGGTTTGGCATTGGCGGTTATCGGAGCTGCAATCGCAGCATTGGCAGGCGTTGGAAGCGGTATTGGCGTTGGGATCGCGGGAGAGGCGGCAGCAGGCGTGATCGCGGAAGATCCTAAGAAATTCGGGCAGACTCTTGTCCTTCAGGCACTTCCGGGTACCCAGGGCATCTATGGCCTTCTGATGGCTTTCCTGATTCTGACGAAGATTGGGATGCTGGGCGGCACGCCGGTGGATCTGACATGGACCCAGGGACTGTATCTGCTCGCATGCGGGATCCCGGTAGGCGTTGTCGGGATTTGGTCCGCCATTGCCCAGGGCAAGACGGTTGCCGCAGGCATCATGCTGATCGCGAAGCGCCCGGGCGAGCTGGCTAAGGGTATGATCTACGGAGCGATGGTTGAGACATACGCCGTGCTGGCGCTGCTGATTTCCTTCCTGATGTATAATGCGATCCAGCTGTAAGCGGACATTGTCATAAGGATTATTGGAAAGGCAGAGGTGACAGTATGGGCATTGAGAATATAACGGCCCGTATCCTGGAAGAAGCCAGGGAGGAGGCTGAAAACACAAGAAAAGCCGCTGAAGAAGAGAGAGACCGGCTGCTTAAGGAGGCGGAGGCACAAGCCGAAGCACAGAAGGAAGAGCTGCAGAAAAAGGCTGAGGAAGACGCGGCGCTATTGAAGGAACGGAAGGCTTCTGTGGCAGAATTGGAAGTTAGGAAGCTGAAGCTGGCAGTAAAGCAGGAGATGATAGAAGAGAGCTTTCAGGAAGCGATGAAATCGCTTACAGAACTGGATGACAGCCAGTATGCCGCCTTGCTTGAACGGGAGCTGGCAGGTTTCCGGGAAGAAGGCGGGGAAGTGCTGCTGAATGCATCCGACAAGAGCCGTCTGAGCGGAACTCTGGAGAAATGGATGGCCGGAAGCCGTCTGACAATTGCGCAGGACACTGCGGATATCAAAGGGGGCTTCCTGATCCGCAGAGGGAATATTTTTGTCAATGCCTCTCTGGAAGAGATATTGGAGGCAGAGAAGAAGGAAATGACCGCGCACCTGGCGTCGCTGCTTTTTGCATAACAGGGCCTCGGTGATGCAGACAGAAAGGAGGTACTGCTGTGGGAGCAGATTATATATTCGCCTGCGCCAGGGTGCGGGCCAATGAAAAAAATCTCCTGACCCATGACCGGCTTAATATCATGGCAGAGTCCAAGACCCCGGAAGACGCTATGAAGATGCTGCAGGAGGCACAGTATGGGGACGGCGGGGAGGTACAGAGGCCGTCTTCTTATGAGCGCCTTCTCCTGCAAGAGATAGAGAAACTGTATCGGCTGATGAAGGAAGTGGCGCCAAAGGAAGAGAGTTTTCGAATCTTCTTCTACCCCTTTGACTACCATAATATTAAGACGCTTCTGAAAGCGGAAATATTGGGAATTGACGCGAGAGGCAGCCTGATGGAGGGAGGAACGATCGATCCGTCCGCGATGGCGGTCCTCGTGAAAGAGAGAAACTACATGGGGATGACGCCCCATATGAGGAAGGCGATTGAGGAGGCAGTGGATACCCATGCCAGGACGGGAGATCCCCAGAGTATTGATTTGGCCTGTGACAGAGAATGCTATGCCGATATATGCCAGTCGGCCAAGAAATCCGGCAGCAAGTTTGTCCAGGGATATGTCCGTCTGCTCATTGATTCAGTGAATCTGAAGACATTCGCCAGGGCGAGGCAGATTGGGCAGCCGTGGAGTTTCTTCTCGGGAGCCTTTCTGCCGGGGGGAGATATCTCTGAGAAAACATTTGTGGCAGGCTATGAGGAGCCGCTGCAGCAGTTCGCTGCCAGAATTAGCTCTTCGCCCCTTGCCCGGGCGGCGGAGGAAGGAGCCGCGGATATCCGTGAAAAGGGCAGCTTTACGGTAATTGAGAAGCTGTGCGATGATGCGCTGATGAATTACGTGAAGGATGCCAAGTACATTTCCGTGGGGATTGAGCCGCTGATCGCGTATATGGCCGCAAAGCAGACGGAGATCAAGAGCGTTCGGATCATTTTGGCCGGCAAGCTGGCGGGCATTTCTTCGGATCTGATCCGGGAAAGGTTAAGGGAGACATATGGCTAAAATTGGAGTGATAGGGGATGCCACCAGCATCCTTGGGTTTAAAGCATTCGGCCTGGAAGTGTTCATCGGCGACACTGCCCAGGAAGCAGTCCATACCCTGCGCCGGATCGCCGGAGAGGGCTATGGGATTATCTACATTACAGAACGCCTGTGCAAGGATATGTCGGGGGAGCTGGAGAATTATGTGCGCCAGAGAACGCCGGCGATCATTCCAATTCCGGGAGCGGACGGCAATTACGGAGTAGGGATTGCCGGCGTGAAGAAATCCGTAGAGCGGGCTGTCGGTGCAGATATTTTATTCGGAGGTGACAACTAATGAGTCAAGGAAAGATTGTGAAAATATCCGGTCCGCTTGTGGTTGCGGAGGGCATGCAGGATGCGGATATGTACGATGTTGTCCGTGTGGGTGAGGAGAACCTGATCGGAGAAATTATAGAGATGCGCAACGGGATGGCCTCCATTCAGGTATATGAGGAGACTGCCGGTCTGAAGCCGGGTTCTATCGTAACATCCACAGGCGCGCCCCTGTCTGTGGAACTGGGCCCCGGGCTGATCGAGACCATGTATGACGGTATTCAGCGTCCGCTGGAGGGCATGATGAAGAAATCAGGGCCCAATATCACAAGGGGAATCTCTGTCCCTGCCCTGGACCGGGAGAAGAAATGGGATTTTGAGGCGTCTGCTTCTGTGGGAGATGAAGTAGAGGCAGGGGATATTATCGGTACGGTGCAGGAGACGCCGGTCGTTGTCCAGAAGATTATGGTGCCTTACCGGGTAAAAGGACGAATTAAGAGTATTCAGTCTGGAAGCTACACTGTTGACGAGACGGTATGTGTTGTGGAGAAGGAAGACGGGAGCGAGGAGAGCTTAACGCTTATGCAGAAATGGCCGGTGCGTGTCAGCCGCCCGTATAAGACAAAACTGGTGCCGGATACGCCGTTGATTACGGGACAGAGGGTTATTGACACCATGTTCCCCATCGCCAAGGGCGGCGTAGCGGCAATCCCCGGGCCTTTCGGCTCCGGCAAGACCGTTACCCAGCATCAGCTGGCTAAATGGGCGGACGCGGACATCGTCGTCTATATCGGATGCGGAGAGCGCGGCAACGAGATGACAGATGTTCTGATGGAGTTCCCGGAACTGACCGACCCGAGAACGGGACAGTCGCTGATGAAGCGTACGGTTCTGATCGCCAACACATCAGACATGCCGGTGGCCGCCAGGGAGGCGTCTATCTATACGGGGATTACCATTGCAGAATATTTCCGGGATATGGGCTATTCGGTGGCTCTCATGGCAGACTCCACATCCCGCTGGGCAGAGGCCTTGAGGGAGATGTCAGGACGGCTGGAAGAGATGCCCGGCGAGGAAGGCTACCCGGCATACTTAGGGTCCAGGCTTGCCCAGTTCTATGAGAGGGCAGGCAAGGTGATCAGCCTGGGTAAGGAAGGAAGAGAAGGAGCTTTGTCGGCGATCGGGGCCGTGTCGCCTCCCGGAGGAGATACATCGGAACCAGTGTCCCAGGCGACGCTCCGTATTGTGAAAGTATTCTGGTGCCTGGACTCGAATCTGGCATACAGCCGTCACTTCCCGGCAATCAACTGGCTGAACAGCTATTCCTTGTATTCGGCCAGACTGGATAAATGGTTCGCCCAGAATGTGGATAAGGACTTCCCCATACAGCGGGGAGAGGCTCTCAGGCTGCTCCAGGAGGAGGCAGAGCTCAACGAGATTGTACAGCTGGTAGGCGTGGACGGACTGTCTGTATCAGACCGGCTGAAGCTGGAGGCGTGCAAGATGATCCGCGAGGATTATCTGCATCAGAACTCTTTTCACGAGGTGGATACGTACACTTCTGTCAGGAAGCAGTTCCTGATGCTGAAGCTGGTGCTCTCCTATTATAAGGAAGGGCTGGAGGCGCTGGAGAAAGGCGCCGATTTCAACAAGCTGGCTGTAGCGGCTGTGCGGGAGCGGATCGGGCGCTTCAAATATATCGCCGAGGACAAAGTAGAAGAAGAATACGCAAAAGTGACCAGCGAAATGGATGAGGAAATCCATGAGCTGACTAGGAAGGGGGCAATGGAGGAATGATCCGGGAATATAAGACAATATCGGAAGTGGCCGGCCCCTTGATGCTCGTAAAAGGAGTAGAGGGCGTCGGATATGATGAACTGGGAGAGATTGAGCTCCCTAACGGGGATATCCGTCACTGCAAAGTGCTGGAGCTGAATGGGACGAACGCCCTTGTGCAGCTGTTCGAGAGTTCGGCGGGAATCAACCTGGCAGAGAGCAAAGTGCGTTTCCTGGGACATGGGACGCAGCTGGCTGTGTCCATGGATATGCTGGGCCGCGTCTTCGACGGGATGGGTAATCCCATAGACGGCGGCGCTGACATTATTCCGGACGCCATGAGGGATATTAACGGGCTTCCCATGAATCCGGCGGCAAGGGATTACCCCTCCGAGTTTATCCAGACAGGCGTATCTGCTATAGACGGATTGAATACGCTGGTAAGGGGACAGAAGCTTCCTATTTTCTCAGGCTCCGGCCTTCCCCATGCAGATTTGGCGGCTCAGATCGCCCGCCAAGCCAGAGTACGGAGCTCTGAGGGGAATTTCGCAGTTGTATTCGCGGCAATCGGCATTACTTATGAAGAGGCGGATTTCTTTATATCGGATTTCCGGCGCACAGGAGCCATTGACCGGACTGTGCTGTTTATGAACCTGGCTAATGACCCGGCTGTAGAGCGTATATCCACGCCTCGTATGGCGCTGACCGCCGCAGAATATCTCGCCTTTGACCAGCATATGCATGTGCTCGTGATCTTGACGGATATCACGAACTACGCGGAGGCGCTGCGTGAGATCTCGGCGGCCCGCAAGGAGGTTCCGGGGCGTAGAGGCTATCCTGGCTATCTGTACACTGATTTGGCCAGCATGTATGAGCGTGCCGGCAGGAAGAAGGGAGTGGAGGGATCCATTACCTTGATTCCGATCCTGACCATGCCGGAGGACGACAAGACCCATCCGATTCCAGACTTGACCGGATATATTACAGAGGGACAGATCATCCTGTCCAGGGAATTGTACCGCAAGGGAGTGAAACCGCCGATCGATGTTCTTCCGTCCCTCTCCCGTCTGAAGGACAAGGGAATCGGAAAAGGCAAGACGAGAGAAGACCACGCGGACACGATGAACCAGCTCTTTGCCGCCTACGCGAGAGGCAAAGAGTGCAAGGAGCTTATGTCCATCCTCGGCGAGGCTGCTCTGTCTGATGTGGATAAGCAGTACGAGAAGTTCTCGGATGCCTTTGAAGAGAACTATGTATCCCAGGGATACGAGACGAACCGGACAATCGAGGAGACGCTGGATATCGGCTGGAAGCTGCTGCGCCAGATGCCTCGGGCGGAGCTGAAACGTATCCGGGATGAATATCTGGAGAAATATTACGACCGGGAAGGTGAGTAAATGGATAGACTGAATGTAAATCCCACCCGGATGGTGCTCACAAGTCTGAAGAAGCAGCTGAGGGTGGCCGTGAGAGGCCATAAGCTGATGAAAGATAAGCGGGATGAGCTGATGAAGCGTTTCCTGGATCTGGCCCGGGAGAATAAGAAACTGCGGGAAGAGGTGGAGGACTCCCTGGAGGAAGTGTATCAGAGCTTCTCCATCGCAAGCGCGGTGATGACTCCGGCCATGATGGAAGAGGCGCTGATGTATCCGAAGCAGAGCGTGAAGCTGACCGTGGGAAACCGGAACATTATGAGCGTAGATGTGCCGGTGTTCGATTTCGAGACAGAGACAGCCGGGACAGAGTCCGGTAATGTGTACCCCTACGGCTTCGCCAACACGTCTGGGGAATTGGATACGGCTATCCGCAGGCTCTCCGATATTTTTCCTCAGATGCTGAAGCTGGCGGCTATGGAGAAGGAGGCAGGAATGCTCTCCGATGAGATTGAGAAGACGCGGCGCCGGGTAAACGCGCTGGAATATGTAAAAATTCCTCGATATCAGGAAACTATCCGCTATATTACGATGAAGCTGGATGAAAATGAGCGGGGCAATCAGACCCGCCTGATGAAAGTAAAAGACATGATGGTGGAGGATGCCGTTCTGGAGAAGAGGGAGAGAAGCGAGGAAGCCTATGCCGAATATGCGGCAAAAGGATAACTCGTCTCCAGGATGCAATAGGAAAAGGATGTATCACAGAGCCTGTATAGGCCGGGATACATCCTTTTGCTGTAAAAGGCTGAGTCTGCCTCTTATCAGGCTTCCAGTTCTGCAGTCAGATAAAAGCAGTCGCCCCTGTAATAGCTCTGCAGATATTCGCCGGGCTTTCCGTCCTGGGTATAGGAGATACGTTCAATATAGATCATAGGATCCCCATCTTTGATGTTCAGATAGCTGGCAAAGCGGGCACTGGCCTTGACAGCAAATATCTTCTGGACAGCCTTCTTCCACACAATCTGATAATTGTCTGCCAGATAATTGCGCAGAGAGATTTTTGCAAAATCAAAATTCAGTACATTTGGACACCAATCATAAATTAAGTAGGCGCTCTCAATGCACATGGGTTCATTGTTGGCGTAGCGAAGACGGTTCACGTGGATGAGAGGACTGCCTTCCGGGATGTTCAGGTCTTGGGCGATCGTCTTGTTCGCTGACACTTTCTCGTTGGCCAGCATTTTCACGGAAGAGCTGTATCCTCTGCGCTCCATATCATTAGAAAAATGGACGACTTTGTTGAGAGTCTGTTCCATCTTCTTTTGCTCCACATAGGCGCCGTATCCCCGGCGCTTGCCGATTAATCCTTCATTCATCAGCATATCCATCGCTTTGCGGACGGTGATGCGGCTAACGCCATACTGCGCGATCATTTCATTCTCTGTGGGAAGCAGTTCCCCAGGCTTATAAGTTCCATTCTGGATATCGCTGTACAGAATATCATAGAGCTGATAATAGAGCTGCGTCCTTCCGCTGAAGTCTAAAGTTTTCTCTGCCATATAACAAACCCCCCATAAGTACTATTGTTATAATAATATTCTAATTAATGCGAACAAGGTTGTCAAGAAAAGAATGTAAGCCCGAAAACTTTTCCAAATATTCAAGAAAGAGTTGACAAAAAACATATTATTACTATAATATAATATTATAATAAATTGTGAAAAGAAATCAAGAATAAACGAAGGAAGATATTTTACACCGGATAAAATGGTGAAAATATACAAAATAAATAATAAGAAAAGGAGAGATGTAACATGAAAAGAGCGATGGCAATGCTGTTGTGTGCGGCAATGGTATTTGGCATGATCGGATGCTCCAGCCAGTCAGAGGACACCTCCTCCACAGCTCAGGAGGAGAGCGCAGAGGCTGATGACACGCAGGCGGCAGACGACACAGAAGAGGACAGCACAGATGATGGCGCGGAGGCTGCCGAGAGCTACAAAGTGGTATACTCAATTCCGGGACTCAGCGGCCCTATATGGGCGGTCGTGAGCGATGGCTTCCTGGCTGCGGCACAGGAGAAGGGATGGGAAGGAGAAGTGCTGGATCCCAATGATAACTTGGAGACCCAGATTTCCCAGCTCGAGAACGCTTTGACGATGGGCACTGACGCGGTAATCATCACGCCGATCGACGGAGACGCCACCTCCACCTTGATGGATGAGTGCGAGGAGGCCGGGGTGCCGGTAGTGGCAATTGACCGCCAGGTGACAGGGACTTCCCTGACAACAGTGGAAGCAGATAATTATAATATCGGAATGGCGCTGGGCGAGATGTATGCAGAATCTCTTGGAGACGGAGAGGGCAAGGTCCTCATCGTGGGAGGCCCGCTGTCCAGTTCGGCCACTGTGAATCGTACAGAAGGATTCAAGGCCGCTATTGAGGGATATGATAATATTGAGATCGTAGCAGAGTCTGCCACAGAGATGGACAGCGAAGTTGTGCTGGCGGCTGTGACTAATTATCTTCAGTCGAATCCGGATATCAACTGTATCATGTCCTGCACTGACAGTATCCTGCCGGCGGTTATGACAGCGCTGGATGAAGCGGATATGCTGCATGCGGTAGGTGAAGAGGGACATGTGAACGTATATTCCGTAGACGGCGACGGATACGGTCTGGGGCAGGTGAGAGACGGCATGATCGACGCTACCTACGCGCTTGATCCGGTAGGCTGGACAGAGGCGGCTCTGGACGCTCTGGAAACCTACTTTGAGGGAGGTACTGTAGAGGAGTCTATCCTGATCGCCGGAAATATTGTAACTGCTGACAACTTCGATGAGCTGAATGAGGCCGGAGAACTGTGGGGAGCGGACAGCATGGAAGAATAATTGCCCAAGAGAATAAGGGCTGTGCCAGAGCTGCGAAAAACAAATTCCCGGATGAAGGTAAGGAATGATCGCCAGATCATTCCTTGCCTTATGAAACGGAAAGAAAAATGTCTGATAAAAGAGTATGGCAGGATAAGTGGAATGGCGGTGGATAATTTTGGAAGAAAAAATAGTTGTAAATATGAGGGATATCACCATGTCCTTTTCCGGAAATAAGGTGCTGGATAATGTAAACTTTCAGCTGCGGCAGGGAGAAGTCCATTCGCTGATGGGAGCGAACGGGGCCGGCAAGAGTACGCTGATTAAAATTCTGAACGGAATCTACCAGGCTGTCTCCGGAAACATTGAGGTAGACGGCAGAGCGGTGCAGATTAAAAATCCAAAAGACGCGGAGCGGCTGGGGCTGGCCTTTGTCCATCAGGAGCTGAATGTATGCAACGACATGACGGTGGCGGAGAACATGTATATCGGCAACTGGATCAGAAACTCTATGGGATTCTATGACCGGAAGGGCACCTCCCGGAAGGCTGGGGAACTTCTGCGCATCATGGGGGTGGATCTGGACCCGGATATGCCGGTACGAAGGCTGCGCACAGCGGAGAAACAGATTATAGAGATACTGAAAACATTGACCCAGGACGCGAAAGTGGTGATACTGGATGAACCAACCTCTTCCCTGAATGAAAAGGAGAAGGAGAATTTCTTCGGTATTATGCGCAGGATGAAAGAAAACGGGGTATCTATCATCTTCATATCCCACTTTCTTGAGGACGTTCTAACGCTGTCAGACCGGGTGACTGTATTGAAGGACGGGGTAAACAACGGTGTGTTTACAGCAGGGAACTACACGAAGGACGACCTGGTTGTGGCAATGATGGGCAGGAAAATTGACAGTGATGAGACGAAACCTCCGAAGATTGCCCAGAACGCGAAGACGGTGCTGGAGGTGGAGGGCCTTTGCAGCCAGAAAAAATTCAATAACGTAAGCTTAAAAGTCCAGGAGGGAGACATCGTCGGCGTCTGCGGTCTGCTTGGGGCAGGCAAGACGGAGATTGCGAGAGCAATCTTTGGCCTGGATGAATTTCAGTCGGGAAAAATCATCCTGAACGGGGAGGAGATTAAAAAACCCCGGCCGGATTTGATGATAGAGAAAAAAGTGGCTCTTCTAACAGAGGAGAGGAAGCAGGAAGGCTTTGTGCCGCTTCTCTCCATTAGAGAGAACGAGTCCTTGTCGGTTATGAAGGAGATGGCCAGCCGATTTGGCGTGATAGACAGGAAGAGACAGGAGCAATTTGCTGAGGACATCTCCAAGAGGATGACGGTGAAGATGTCAGGAATTGAGCAGCAGGTTGTATCTCTGTCTGGAGGGAACCAGCAGAAAGTCGTGATTGCCAAATGTCTGGCCAGCGGACCGAAGCTGTTTCTCTTAGATGAGCCGACGAGAGGCGTGGACGTCTATGCCAAGTCGGAAATATATAAAATTCTGCGCCAGGCTGCGGAAGAGGGAACAGCGATCTTGATTTTTTCATCAGAGCTGGAAGAACTGCTGGCCAACTGCAGCAAGATCATTATTTTGAAAAAGGGAAATGTTACAGGAGTGGTAGAGACAAAGGAGCTGACCAAGAATAAGCTTCTGAGCATGATAGGATAGAGGAGGAGACAAGGGATGAAAGAGAGGACACAGACCATCAAGGCGGTATTTGGCGAGGACATTGTCCGCCTGGCGATTATTCTGCTGTTTATTATTGTAATGTCTATCGCGTCGCCGTACTTTTTGACGGTGAGAAATATGATGAATATCCTGCAGAATATTTCCCTCCAGGGAATCACCGCAATCGGTATGACGATGGTAATCATCACCGGGGGAATCGACATCTCTGTGGGCGGCGTATGCGCGTTTACCGCATGGGTAGCGGCGTCGATTATGAAAGGAGGAACCCACTGGGTACTGGCCTGCCTGTGCGGCGTTGGGATCGCCGTGCTGTGCGGCGCGATTAACGCGTTCTCGGTGGGGGTTATGAAGATTCCGCCGATGATCGCGTCGCTGGCTATGATGAATATGACAAGAGGACTTCAGACGGTTATCTCAGGAGGATCGACACTGAGCGGGCTGCCGGAGGGCTTCCAGGTGATCGGGCAGGGAAGTCTGTTCGATGTAATTCCGATACCGGCGATCATCATTGTAGTACTGTATGTCCTGGCAGCATGGTTCATGAACCGCACTGTCTTGGGAAGAAGTATATATGCGGTGGGAGGCAACCCGGAGGCGGCCAGAGTGGCTGGCATTAAGAATACGAGGGTGCTGTTCTTCGCCTATATTATGTGCTCCGTATTTGCCTGTATCGCAGGACTGGTTTTCGTATCCAGAACGAATTCCGCCCCGTCTACGCTGGCCAATAATCTGGAGATGAAAGCGATTATGGCGGCGGTTATCGGAGGAACGAGCGTTACATTCGGAGGAAAAGGAAAGATTATGGGAACTTTTCTTGGAATTATCATCGTAGGACTAATGACGAACGCGCTGGATCTTCTCGGCGTATCAGCATATTATCAGCAATTTATCCAGGGACTGATGGTTCTCTTCGTTGTATTCCTGGAGGCGATCCGTTCCAACAGGGCTGCCAAGCGGGCATAAGGAAATTACGAGAACTGGGAGGAAGAATAGTGAAAGAGAACGCGTTATATATTCAGTCGGGCGGGCCGACGTCAGTGATCAATGCCTCCGCCTACGGGGTGATTAAGGCGTGCAGAGAGTTCCCCAATCGTATTGGCAAACTATATGGGGTGGAGCACGGGACAGTAGGATTGATAGAAGGCAGGCTTGTGGATACCAGCAAGCTGGAAGAGAAGGATCTGGAGCTTTTTCCCCATACACCGTCTATGATTTTTGGCTCGTGCAGATACCGGATACCCGACAGGACGAAGGACGATTCGGACTACCAGAAGATTTTGGAGGTGCTGAAAAGACATCATATACATTACATATTTTACAACGGGGGCAACGGGACGGTGAGAGCCTGTAAGGCAATGAAAGATTTCTTGGACAGCGTGTCCTATGACTGTCGGATGATTGTGATTCCGAAGACTGTGGACAACGACATTTCCTGTATTGATCATGCTCCGGGCTTCCCTTCAGCGGCCAGGCATGTGGTCATTAATATTTCAGAGCTGGCCCATGATCTGAGAACCTATGACACCGGGCTGATCACAACGGTGGAGGTTATGGGAAGAAATACAGGATTCTTGGCCGCATCCTGCATATTGGCGGCGAAAGACGGAAATGGGCCGGACCTCATCTATATACCGGAGGTAGTATTTGATCCCGCGAAGTTTGTGGATGATGTGAGAAGGGTTTATGAACAGAAAGGCAAGTGCTTCGCTGTCGTAGCGGAGGGCGTGAAGACAGCCGGCGGAAAATACCTGTTTGAACTGGATCCCGGCCGCCATCTGGAGAACCCTCAGCTGAATATGGGCGGAGTCTCCCCGTATTTGTATAGGCTGTTGGGTGAAAATTTCGGCTGTAAGATCCGATGTATGGATCTTGGGCTGATGCAACGATGCGCGGTGCATGACGCGTCTAAGCTGGATATTCGGGAGGCTATTCAGGCTGGAAGGGAAGCGGTATATGCCGCGGTTGAGGGAGGCGACGGAACGATGATTTCCATACAGCGGATTTCAGACGAGCCGTACCGGATTCAATTCACGCAGGTGTCTCTAGAGGAAGTGGCAAAGGCAGACGCCACGCTGCCGCTGCACTATCTGAACGAAGAGAAGAACTATATCAGAGATGAGTTCCTGAAGTATATCGAGCCGCTTGTGGGGGATCTTCCGGTATACGCCAGGCTGAAGATGACAGAACCGGAAACAGGCGGGAAAGAAACATGCCAATACGCATCTCTGACGAGATAGATAGTCTCTGCAGGGATAGAAGGAAGGAGATTACATCATGTATAATTATAGAGAACTTGGGCTTGTGAATATGAAAGGGATGATGCAGGATGCCTACGAAGGCGGATATGCGGTTCCAGCGCTGAATTTCGTGACGATTGAGCAGTTAAATGGTATTATAGATGCAGCGGTGGAGAAGCGTTCTCCGGTGATCCTTCTGGCCTCTCCCAATCTTCATAGGCAGCTGGGATTTGAAATGATGGCCCGTCTTGCCCAGGCAGGAGCAGACCGGGTGAAAAATGCGGGGAGCCATGTGCCGGTGGCCCTCCATCTAGATCATGGGATGACCTATGAAGCGTGCGTGGACGCAGTGGAAAACGGATTCTCATCGGTGATGATCGACGGCAGCGCCTTGCCTTTCGAAGAGAACATTGCTCTGACGAAGAAGGTGGTGGAATATGCCCATGCCCATGATGTCACAGTGGAAGGCGAACTCGGCGTGCTCTCAGGAGAAGAAGAGGCAAGCAGCGTAACAGGGAAGAAAGCAGAGAGCAAAGAACCGAAGGGATTGGCCAGCAAGTATACAGATCCGTCTATGGTGGAAGAATTTGTAAAGCGCACGGGGGTGGACTGCCTGGCGGTGTCAGTGGGGACCTGCCATGGGCTTGTCAAGCTGAAGCCAGGCCCGGACGGCAAGCTCCCCAAGCTGCGCTATGACCTGATTGCTGATATGCAGAACCGCCTGCCGGGCTTCCCGCTCGTCCTGCATGGCTCTTCCAGTATCCGGCCGGAGTGGATTCAGATGATTAATCAGTATGGAGGAGATGTGGAGCAGGCGGCAGGCATACCAGAGGAACAGGTGAGCAAGGCGGCCGAGATGGCCGTGTGCAAGATAAACATTGCGTCAGATGGGTGGATATGTGCTCTGGCTAATACGAGACGGATTCTGGCAGAGCATCCGGAAGCCATCGACAGCCGTATCTTTACTCTGAAGATCCGGCCAATCCTGGCGGAGCTGTACAAACACAAGATGGACGTTATGGGCAGCGCGGGCAGAATCCAGTAAGCCGGACAGAGAAGATCGGATGTCCATAAGCCGGACAGAGAATGGAGAGGCGGAGCCGGGCGGCCTGCAGGCAGATGAAGAAAGAGAACTGACAGAAAGGAAGGAATACAGTTGAAGCGGTATTACATCGGTGTGGAAATCGGAGGGACAAACTTGAGGAGCGGGCTGATTGATGCGAATTTCCACGCGGAACAATTCCGGAAGATCCCGACATCCTTATTTGCCCGGGAGAAGGATAAGATAGGGTTCCTGGCGAGACTGGCAGAAGAATACATTGCCGTCTGCGGCAGGGAAAATGTGGCCGCGGTGACTATGGCGCTGGCGTCCCTGATGGATAAGGAGCGGACGGTGGTGTATTCTTCCCCGATGATACCAGGATTCGAAGGAATTTCCCTGGTGGATGGCCTGAGCCGGAAGCTGGGCATTCCGGTTATCATTGAAAAAGATGTGAATATTCTGCTGCGCTACGAGATATGGAGGAATCATCTCCCGACAGAAGGGATTATCGCGGGGACATTCCTGGGGACAGGGCTGGGGAATGCCATGTGCATTGACGGGAGGGTCTATGCGGGGCACAGCGGGACGGCCTGTGAGTTGGGTCATATCCCGGTGCCTGACCTGGAAGAGATGTGCGGCTGCGGCAAGAAGGGCTGCGTGGAGCTGCTAACATGCGGAAGGCTGCTGTACAAGCTGGCGACAGAGAAATATGGATGCCGGGTGGACGATATTTTTGAATTATACGGTCAGGAACAGCCAGTGAGAGATATTGTGCGCTACTGCGCGGTGGCCATTGCCGCGGAGATCACGATTCTGGATCCGGCATATATGATACTGGGCGGAGGTGTCATGGAGATGAAGGGGTTTCCCATGGATGATCTCCAACAGACTGTGCGGGAGAACCTGCGCATACCGAACCCGAGAGACAGTATCCGCTTCGTGCCGGCGTCGGGAGATTCCGAAGCCGGCGTCATAGGGGCTGCTCTTCACGCGGCCGACAGAAATTAGGAGGAAAAACACAAAAAGAATCTGCGGAAGGCCCTTCTGCAGCATGCGCAAAGCAGTACCCGCGGCGCGTTCCAGCGGCTGTGCGGCTGAATCTTGAAAAAAACACTTGAAAACGGTAAGTTGATATGCTATAGTATTAATGCTGTAACAGCGCCGATGCGTGGCTCAGTTTGGTAGAGCACTACCTTAGGGAGGTAGGGGCCGCAGGTTCAAATCCTGTCGCATCGACTGCAGAATGGGAAGAGTCCCGCGATTATGTATTATATAATATATAATTGCGGGGTTTTCTTCTGTCTATTGTTACGATTCACAGTCTTGATTCAGAATCCACAACACACGCTTACGTGCAAGCACGACGCGTTGCTTGTTCATTATGCTCAATGATATCAGGGCGGCCTTTGTGCAAAATTGCCTTTGATAATTTGGGGAAAATTTACTATAATTTATATATAGAACGTGTAGCATTCCACTGCGTAAATCCAGTTGAAGGCTGCGCGTTTTTTAGTTTCTGCAGAAGACAGACGACTTGTGCAGTTTTTATCATGAATGGAGGTAGACGCAATGAAACGGATTAAGGCGGCATGCATATGCCAGACGCTGCATTTTATGCTGAAGGAAGATGTGGGACATGATTACGCCGTAAAGTTAGTGGAACAGGAGGTAGAACATTATAAGAAAACCCTGGATAGGAATCAGACGAAATACAAAATATTGGAGGAGATTCCTCAGGATGATGGTTCTATAATGATTAAAATTGTGAAGCAATATAACCAGAGTCCGGTGGGGGATTATTTAAATTCCTAAGTTAAGGGAACGCGATTTTTCTGTGCGTGGCTGTGAGCGTCATTCTCACAGCAGGATATGTGGGGCTTCAGGATCCGATTCTGATAATGTTGGCGGAAAGGTCAATGAGGAGACTTTTTTGTACGCCAAAGAATATTTCTTCTATATCTCTCTTGGGATACCCTTTTATATGTTCGGCCAGGCCGTCAATCCGATTATCCGGTCTGATGGGAGCCCCAAATTCGCAATGGTTTCTACGTTGACTGGAGCGATCACAAATATGATACTGGATCCTATCTTTATCTTTTGTTTTCACTGGGGAATGACGGGGGCTGCTGCGGCGACCGTCCTGGGACAGATATTAACAGCCGTTATGTCCGTCTGGTACCTGCGCCATATGAAGGCGGTCAAACTCCAGAGAGACAGTTTCCGTCTAAGCGCAAGCCTAATTAGGCGGTTTCTCCCACTCGGCATGTGCAGCTTGCTCTCTCAAATATCCCTTGTGGCTGCTATGGCAGCGGTAAACAATATGATACAGAAATACGGATCGGCAGACCCGATCTTCGGGCAGGCCGAGTATGCCCAGATTCCAATGGCTGTTGTGGGGATTGTCATGAAGTTTTTCCAGATTGTCATCTCCATCGCGGTAGGTATGGCTGCCGGATGTATTCCCGTTGTGGGCTATAATATCGGCGCGGGGCATAAGAATCGGGCGAGAACTCTATTCACCTATCTGCTCATAGGGGAGGCAGCCGTGGGAGCAGCGGCGCTGATCCTGGCGGAAGTGTTCCCCCAGCAGCTGATTTCCCTTTTCGGGGCAGCGAACGAGAGCGCCTATTACACCGAATTTGCAATCCAGGCCTTCCGAATCTATCTGTGTACGATGATCTTGGCCTGTGTCAACAAGGGGACGTTTATCTATCTGCAGTCACTGGGAAAGGCCGCGGCCTCCACATTATTGTCTATGACGCGGGAAGTTGTGTTTGGCGTTGGATTCGCGCTGCTTCTCCCGGTGTTTTTCGGGCTGGACGGTGTGCTGTATTCTATGCCGGTCTCGGATATTCTGACATTTTTGATCGCCGTTGTGCTGATACGAAACACTTATAAGCAGCTTGCTTTTTGCGGAGAAAAAGTATAGTATAGAAGGAGATAGGAGAGAAGCTCAATGAGAGATTATCATCCGGCGGCAGATTCGTGTTATTGCCTTAAATTTCGGACAGCGTCAGCAGAAGTCACAAAATATTATGATTCTGTCCTCGCGCCGTGCGGGGTAACCGTACGGCAGTATTCCCTTCTGCGCTATATATCAGAATTTGGGCAGTGCAGTGTGAAGGAGCTGGCAGATCGGGCCGATTTAGACCGGTCTACGCTCTCCAGAAGCTTGAAGCCTTTGCTTCATCAGGGATTGGTTGTGGATCAAAAGGCAGCGGGAGAGCGCAGAAGCAGGCTGGAGCTATCTGAAGCAGGAGAGCGCACGCTGGGGCAGGCAAGGCGTCTATGGGAAGAGGCACAGAATTCGTTTATGGAGAGACTTGGAAGAGAACGGTTGGTTCAGTTGGATAATGTGCTGGATAGTGTGAAGGAGTTGCGACCATGAGTGTGGCTGGCTAATGGATGAGACAGCAGCCGTGGTTCTAATTGTTCATATCAGTTAATTTGTAGGTGGAAAATAAAAGATGTATATACATGGATTTGTGCAGTTCAAATATTGTATATACACGAATTGGGATGGTTTTAATGTTGTATATACATGAAATAAAAAACAGAGGGAATCGGATGACTAGAAAGAATATTCGATAACAGAAGAATGATTTCTGCTGTTATCTGATATAGTAACCCGTTCACCAGGCAACCTTTGTTGCTGTGCTGTATTATTATACGAGGAGGAATTGATATGGTACCTTTTATGAAAGAGTATGAAGGAAAACGGTGGCTAATGTATTCGGACGGGGAGCCGAGTGAAGAGGCGAAAGCTTTTATTCCAGAGATGCTGAAGCTGCGCGCCATGTATCCAATGAAGCCGGGCACGGATATGGAATATTTGGACGATACCCTTCCGGAAGATGTGACCCGAGAGGATTACGAGACTAAAGCAGGGCAGAAGCTGGTATTGTTGAGCAGTAGCCGGATCCCTAAGGAAGAGAAGCGATTGGTATTTTATGTGCACGGAGGGGGCTATGTTCGAGGCAATGGAAAATACGCAATTTGCAACGGGCTTCTGCACTTACAGGAGCTGGAACTCCCAACGGCGTGCTGCGAATATCGGCTGATGCCTGAGTACCGGGAAGGCGCTGCAATGGAAGATGTAATATCCGCCTGGGAATATTTGATAGATACCCTGGGATATGAGCCTGAGAACATTATTGTGACAGGGGATTCTGCAGGCGGACAGTTGGCGCTCTCCCTTGCGCTTTGGCTGAAGAGAGAAGGACGCAGGCTGCCGGCAGGGTTAGCTGTCTATTCACCTGGGACGGATATGCGCGGCTGTGCCCAGAGTTATGATTATAATGCCGGCAAGGATATTATTTTCCCGGATCCTGCGGCAATGAGAGGGCTCGCAAAAATGTATGTAGATGAGGCTCGCAGGGAACATCCGGACGCATCGCCGCTGTTCGGTGATTTTACAGGCGGATTTCCAAGGACATATTTTTGCGCTGAGGATACGGAGCTGCTCTGCATGGACTCTGTGGCTTGCGCAGAGCGCATGGATAGCCAGGGAGTAGAAGTATTATGCCATGTTTACCATGGATTATGGCATGCTTGGCCGGCGCTGCACCCTGTGCCGCCGCTGCCGAAGGAGGTTCATGAAGTATTTAGAGAAGTCAAAGGTTTCCTAAAGCTTTCTAAATGACTGGATTATAAGTGATGACCGGTAAATAATTTTGAAGAAACAAGGATTCGATCTGTGTTTCCCTAATGTTTTGCGCAGGCCTCATATCGATGGCCTGCGCGTCTTTTTTTGTGCGATACGCCCGGCAAGCGGACGTCGAACAGCGTTAGCTGTGAGATGAGCGAGGTATCGCGGTAATCGGATAAGGGGAAGGAATCTTCCCCCATCCGATCAAAAGTTCCAAGAGTGCTAAGCACGGAGCGATTAGCGTTCCTATCCAACAAAATGCTTAGTATGGCCGCACCAGGGCGGGGTCAAACTCCATACAGCTGCTGTGTAAGGAAGGACGGCGCCTGGGGAAGATAGATATAGTAGGATTTATAGAGCGTATCGCCGCCGGGGCTGTCCGAGCCGCCAAGGGTGAGCTCCGCACTGCAGTCGGTGTCATAATCAGGCGGGACCGCCGCGGCATGCCAGCAGAGTTCAGAATCCCTCAAACAGGGAAGAATAGCCGCGATTTCTTCCGGATCAGAGAAAAAGAAGCTTTCGGAATCCGGCTCTCCCGGGCGGTACTGATAGATGCTGATGGAAGAAACAGTTCCCGGATCAAGGCTTATGTCAATACCGAGATCTTCCAAGATAGGAAGTGTCCGGGAATAATCAGCATATACAGGGTATCCGCCCACGTCGCTGCTGTACATTGTACCGATGCTGATCTGAAAATAGAGAGTACCTACCGCTTGAGTGCAGGTATCTTCCAGGGACGTCTCCAGCAAATCAGCAGTAAATGCCGCATATAAGGACTCTATCTCCTCTGCGTCCAGATCAAGGGACTGCCCCTGGCCAAGAAAGTTGTAGAAGCAGACACCGGAATAATTGGCCAAATGTTCGGAATCAGTCAAAATGGGATAGCAGCCTTCCTTGTATTGGGCAGAAGCATATACCTTTGCCAACAGTTCCTCCTGCGCGTCAAGCAGTATCGGGTATTGGCGGTAGATGTCCCTGCCGCCCTCTGTCCTATAGCGGACAATAATGGCTGAATCTCCCTGCTGTCCTTCCCCAGCCATGCGGGCCCCTTCTTGAGCCAGGGCGTAGGCAGCGTCCAGATCTGTGATCTGCATCTGCTTCAGACGGTAGTCAGGGCGGGACGTATAGGACAGATAATCCACCGCGTCCCACGTATACGTATCAGATCGATAATCCAGGCCCTGAATATCCACGGCCATATAGGAGAGGGAGTCTTTGGCGGGCACGTAGGTGTTGTAGCCTGCCAGATCCAGGGATAGGATCAGCGTTATCAGCCCGGCAATACATAGGCAGGCAGCGGAACTCTTCGGGTGGGCAAGGCCCTGACGGAAGCTCTGGGCGAACAGCATCTCCAGAAATACACAGGCAATGAGCCAAAATGCCACGGCGCCGAAGCAGTACCAGGCGATATCATGGCGCATAGAGTAGAAGAATAAGCCTCCCAGCAGACTGGACGGAACACCGATAAGCAGCTTGATGGGTAGCTGGGTGACTGGGAAGGCGAGCGTCTTATCTGCAGCCTCAGACGGACGCAGCCGGTACAGTAGCAGTGCCAGCAGGCTGAACAGGATGGCAATGGCCCAGCCCAGGAACAGATTCTGGGGGTTCTCAAGCAAATGGATATAATAAGCCAGCGGTGAGAGAACCGTCGCTGTATTCCCCAGGGGCCATTGATCCATGTAGAATGTATCGAAAAAAGTATCCATCAGGCTGAGGCGTAGAAACCGCGCCACGATGCCGTACAGATAGAAGGCGGCAATCAGCATGATATTCACCAGCAGATTGCCTGTGAGGAATGCCGCTGTCAAGGCGACAGAATAGAGGACGAGATAGGCGGTCATGTGGATGACGTACATCATATACATGTCTGTCAGCACCTCTGCGGTCAGCCCGCCTTTGGAGGCAATCAGCGGCAGGGTCAGCAGCAGGCATATGCCGAAGGACAGAGCGTATATGAGAATGCCGTTCAGATACTTGACGAAGAACAGCAGCTCCCGCCGGATAGGAAGACTGTGGTAGTAGTCCGTCGTGGAACGCCGGTGAAGATAGGCAAACCCTCCGGGAGCGCAGATACAGGCTGCCGTCACGGTGATCAGGACGGCCAGAGGATTCTCAAAGGAGAACAGCTGCCGGGCAGTTTCCACGGCATGCTTCGCGTCGGGACTTCCGCTGCCATATAGGAGCAGATAAGCTGCGGGCAGGCATAAGAAGCAGACGAAGCACCCGAGGAAAAAGCTCCATGCTCTGCGGCGGAAATCTTCTCTTAGCAGATTAAAGAATAATTTTCTGGATGTCATATCCGACCACCTCCGTTTCACAGATAAAGATTTCTTCCAAGGTGAGAGGAAGAAGTTCATAAAATACCGGGCGGACAGAGACAACCAGTGATTCAATCTCTTCCCGGTTACCGCGCAGGGTGACAGTATGAAGCCGTCCCTGGCATTTGTCGGACAACACTTCCATGGGGGCGAACAGTTCCTGAACCGGCCGCTCTTCCTTCAGAACAAATTGGAGCTTGTGAATATTCAGCTTCATATTGTCCAAGTCCCCGCTGAGGAGGATGCCGCCTGCGTGCAGGAGGCCGATATGCTCACAGATATCTTCCAGCTCCCGCAGATTGTGGGAGGCGATGACTGGAGTGAAGGGGCGCTGGGCCATCTCCCCGGCGAAAAGGCTCTTCGTCGCCTGGCGCATGACCGGATCCAGGCCGTCAAATGCCTCATCGCACAGCAGATAGTTCGCGCCAGAGCAGATGCCGCAGAGAATGGATACTTGTTTCTTCATCCCCTTGGAAAAAGTGGATATTTTGCGTCTGCCGTCCAGTCCAAAGTTGTCCAGCAGTTTCTCATACCGTTCCATCTGAAAGGAAGGGTAGAACAGACGATAGTGGGCGGCGGTCTCCAACGGGGTAGAGCCTGGAAGAAAATACTGTTCATCAGAGATGTAAAAGAGCAACTGCTTCGTATCTGGATGCTCGTATACAGGAGAACCGTCTACCAGGACGGTGCCGCTGTCTGGCCTGAGCACACCGGACAGAAGGCGCAGGAAGGTACTCTTGCCAGCTCCATTCGTTCCTACGAGGCCGAAGACGGCGCCTTCTTGTATAGTTGTGGAAATGCCGCTGACAGCAGGCAAGATGCCGAAGGTTTTGGTCAGATTGGATGTTTCAATCATGGTGTTTCCCCTCCTTCATACTGAATAATGATGTTTTGCAGAAGCGTAAGATCCATGTCAAGCCTGGCGGCCCGCTCTACAAGCCGGCGCAGCTCTGCAAGAATCTCCTGCTCTTGTTCGGATGCGTAGCTGTTCCTGGGAGAGACGAAGCTTCCCTTGCCTTTGATGGAATGGATATAACCCCGGCGCTCCAGTTCCTGATAGGCCCGCTGGATCGTGTTGGGGTTGATAGACAGTTCCATGGCAAGGCTGCGGACGGAAGGAAGCTGGCTGTCTGGGGCAAGGACTCCCTGAATAATAAGTTCAGCAATTTTACCGGTGACCTGCTCGTATATGGGCCGGCGGTCCGAATAGTTGATGAGGATCATAGCTCCTCCTTTCTGTCGGCTGCTTTTCGCAACGCTAAGTGTTCATTAAAGTAAATATATAGATCGAAATTTAGTGTATTAATCGTATTAGTACAGTTAGTATAAAAAACCAACTGGGAAATGTCAATATAAAAGTGACAATAGTAAGAAATAGACAGTAATTTGTAAGAAAGATGCTAGAATCGCGGGAACTGAAGCCGCGGAACAATCCTAGATTTTTGGACGCTCTTATCAAGAAATAGAAAAAAGATACAATTCGGAAACGAGCAAATATTATACTGTCTTTATGCTGCGCAGGAGATGGCATGATGAGAGCATACAAAGCCCTCCTAGACTTTCCTATATGGAGAGGACTGTATTTGCGCATATGTCTGCCTGGCTAACATTTGGAAAAAAGTAAAGTTTGTGAAACGGAATTGTAACATTTATACTCTAACCTTTATAGAGGGATATCCGTCTATAAAAAGAGCAAAACAGTGTGGAGCTGTAAGGGGCGGATATCTGGCGGAGGAAGAAAGCAGGGAACATGATGGATATCTTTTATTTTGTATTATTCGGAGGCAACATCAGAGGAATGATGGCGGCGGTGGTTCTGTGGACGGCTGAGCGAATACTGCGCCGCAGGGGCAGGCGATTGGAACCTGCGATGTGGGCCGCGGTTTTTCTCGTCCAGGCTCTGCCGGCTGATTTGCTGCTTGTGTGGATGAATTTAGCGCCTCAAGGTATGATGGAAACAGCGCGGGCTATTGCAGAGGCGCCGGCGGGGCTGCTGGCCTTTCTGCTGTGGGAGGCGGGGGCGGTGATGCTCCTTGCCTGGAGATTCCTGCAGTGCCGCAGGCTGAAGTGGAGAGCGCTGGAGGGAGGAATGCCCAAGGAGGGAGTCTATGTGCTGGAACATTTAAAACGCCCGGCTATATGCGGGTACATACGTCCAGCCCTATATTTGCCCAAGGAGATGGCCGGGAAGAAAGCGGAGGAAGCCGTACATAAAGCAGATGGTCTGATTGATTCCGGCCAGTGGCGGCTCTGGTGGCTGTGCAGGTTGATTACTTATGTGCACTGGTACCAGCCGATCCTCTGGCTGTGCCTGGCAAGATGGCGCAGGATATGGCTTTCGGACATTGACGAGGCAACGGGGGACGGTTATAATGAATAAGACAAGAAAAATGATTTGTATATACAAGTATAATGAAAGAAAATGCTATCATTAGAGTTAGCCTCAGAATGGCAGCCCGCCCGTCTCTGCTTTGAGACCGGGCTTTCAGAAGTGCATAAAGGAGTTTTTGGAATGGCAATGGAATTATTGATGGGGAATCAGGCTATCGCTTACGGCGCAATCAGAGCGGGGGTCGGACTTGTGAGCGGATATCCAGGAACGCCGTCGACGGAGGTGCTGGAGACGGTGGCAGCCCAGAACTCTGGGGATATCTATGTGGAATGGTCTGTCAACGAGAAAGCGGCTCTGGAGGTAGCTGCAGGAGCTGCCTACGCCGGTATGCGCAGCATGGTGACAATGAAGCAGGTGGGACTGAACGCCTGCTGTGATCCGGTGATGAGTCTGGCATATCTGGGCGTGAAAGGCGGCATGGTGCTGGTGGTGGCTGATGATCCAGGCCCGATTTCTTCTCAGACGGAACAGGATACGAGAAAGTTTGCCGCCTATGCGAAGATACCGGTCTTTGACCCTGCTTCCCCGTCGGAGGCGTACAAGATGGTACAGGATGCCTTCACATATTCGGAGAAGTACGGGACGCCGGTGATTCTGCGGCCGACCACGAGAGTCTGTCATGCCTGTGAATCAATGGATGTGACGCTGGAGCACACGGTGAAGAAGGCAGAAGGCTTCGTCAAGGATCCACGCTGGGTTGTGTTCCCGGCGCTGTCCAGGCAGTGCCACGAGAAGGTGGAGAAAAGGAGGCCGGTGTTATCGGAAGATTTCTCCGGCTATCGCTATAATACAATAGAAGGAACCGGCAAAAAGGGAATTCTGACATCGGGCATCAGCTACGCCTACGTGAAGGAAGCTCTGGGAATGCTGACAAGAGAGGGGAAGCTGAGCCAGAAGGAGGCAGACAGCTATAGTCTGTGCAGGATTGCTACGGCCTACCCCTTCCCTGAGGAGGTAGGACGAACCTTCCTGTCCCAGGCAGAGACTGTGCTGGCGGTGGAGGAATTGGAACCGGTGCTGGAAGAAAATATTCTCATGCTGGCCGGGAAGGATTCTTGGAAGGGCCAGGTACACGGACGCCTGGACGGCACAATGCCGGCAGCAGGAGAGAATACGGCGGATCATGTAAAGGCATCGCTGGAACAATATCTGCTGGGGAGCAGGCCGGAAGGAGCATCCGTTCATGAGGATCCGGGCCAGCTGCCGGTTCGTCCTCCGGTGCTGTGCGCCGGATGTCCTCATCGGGCATCGTTCTATGCGGTCAAGGAAGCAATGAAGGGAAAGAAGACCGTCTTTTCCGGGGATATTGGCTGTTATACGCTGGGCAACGCGGCTCCCCTTCAGATGGTTGATACCTGCCTGTGTATGGGGGCCGGAGTCACGATACCTCAGGGAATCCGCCGGGCGGAACCGGATACATATAGTTTTGGCTTCGTCGGGGACTCCACCTTTTTCCACACGGGCATTCCGGGCGTGGTGAACGCGGTGTACAATCAGACAAAGATGACTCTTATTGTGCTGGACAATTCCACGACGGCTATGACCGGCCATCAGCCCCATCCAGGTACAGGGAAGACAATGATGGGGGAAGTCTCCAATAAGATCAGCATCCGCAAAGTCTTGGAGGGGATCGGAGTCTCTTACATTGCTCAGGTAAATCCCTTTGATTTCCAGCTGGCGGTTGAGACTGTGAAGGAAGCGGCGGATCAGGACGGTGTGTCAGCAGTTATTTTCCAGGCGCCCTGCATCGCGGTGGCGAAGCCGGAGAAGGCTTACCATATTGATGAGAACTGTATTAAATGCAGCAAGTGCATGACCAAGCTGGGATGCCCGGCAATCTCCCGCCAGGACGGCAAGGTTGTGATTGACAAGGAACTGTGCTATGGCTGCGGACTATGTACCTATGTATGTCCGGTGGACGCGATAAAGAGATAGGAGGCTGGCACTATGAAGAATTGTATATTGGCCGGAGTAGGAGGCCAGGGAACGGTGCTGGCCTCTAAGATGATAGCTGCCTGCGCGATGCGCAAAGGGTATAAGGCCAGGACAGCGGAGACAATCGGGATGGCCCAGAGAGGAGGCTGTGTGGTCAGCCATGTCCGTCTCGGGGATGAAGCCTATTCCCCGCTGATCCCGTACAAAGAGGCGGATTTGATCATCGGATTTGAACCGGCGGAGGCTGTGAGGAACCTGCCCTATCTGAAGGAAGGGGGAACGATCGTGGTGAGTGACCGGGCTGTTAAGCCGACGACAGACGCCTTCTCCTGTAAAAAGTATGACGGGAAAGAAATGCTGGACTATTTAAAGAGCCATGTACATACGATTATCGTAGATACGGACGGGGCTTGCCGGGAAGCAGGCTCCTATAAGGCGCTGAATATGGCCTTGCTGGGAGCGGCGGCAGCCGCAGGCGTGCTGGGAATCCAAATGCAGGAATTGCAGGAGGCTGTGAGGGAGAGGATGCCTGAGAAATTCCACCGGCTGAATATCCGGGCGCTGGAAGCAGGCGCCGGGCACATGAGAGTACAGGAGGACGACAGATGCAGATGAAAGAAGAGCAATTTCGGGAAATAAAGGAACTGCTGCTGCGGCTGAGTGCCCGGGAAGGGAGTTTCTACCAGAAGAAATTCGCGGACATTGACATAGAGGCTATCAAGAGCCAGGAAGATTTCGAGAAGCTCCCCTTTACCAATAAGGATGAGCTGCGGGAAGGATACCCGCTGGGGCTTCTGGCTGTGGATGAGCGGGAAATTGTCAGGATCCATTCTTCTTCCGGGACGACAGGGACGCCCATTATCATCCCATATACGAAGCAGGATATTGAAGACTGGGCGCTGATGTTCGAGCGGTGCTACCAGATGGGAGGCATCACTGAGAATGACCGCATTCAGATTACTCCGGGCTATGGACTTTGGACGGCCGGCATCGGCTTTCAGCTGGGGGCAGAGCGCCTGGGAGCGATGACTGTGCCTATGGGGCCGGGCAATACTGACAAGCAGCTGAAAATGATGATGGATTTAAAGAGTACCGTCCTGTGTGCCACCTCATCCTACGCCCTGCTGCTGGCAGAGGAAATTGCCAGAAGAGGGATCGGGGATAAGATCTTTCTCAAGAAGGGCGTGATTGGTTCTGAACGGTGGGGCGAGCGGATGCGCCGCAGAATCGCCGCAGAGCTGGGGGTAGAACTGTATGATATTTACGGACTGACGGAAATCTACGGGCCGGGTATCGCCATGAGCTGTGAGCATGAGTGCGGGATGCATTACTGGGATGATTATGTGTATTTTGAAGTAATCGATCCGGCCACAGGTGAGCTGATGCCGGACGGTGAAGTGGGAGAGCTGGTGATTACGGCTTTCCGCAAGCAGGGAGCGCCGCTGATCCGTTACCGTACTCACGACTTGACACGGATCATGAAGGGAGAATGCCCCTGCGGCAGCCCCTATCCCAGAATTGACACATTGATTGGCAGGACAGACGATATGGTAAAAGTCAAAGGCGTGAATATCTACCCTGGACAGATTGAGGATATGCTCAGAGAGGTAGACGGGCCGAGCAGTGAGTACCAGGTGATGATCGATCATCTGAACGGGAAGGATATCTTAACCTTGTTCTTCGAGACAGAATACATGGACGAGAGAAAACATATTGAACATAATGTGAAGAAGTATGTAAAGGAGCGTATCGGGCTGACCATTGTTCCCAAAGCGGTGCCTGTGGGAGATCTCCCCAGGAGCGAGAAGAAGACGAAGAGAATCTTTGATAACCGCTATTGATGGGACCCGATTTCGGGAAAGGCGAAGGAAGAATGCTATGAACCTTTTATTTTTTCTGACTCCCAAGAGTGACGTGGTATATGTGGAGGATACAGACAGCCTGCGGCAGGTGATGGAACGGATGGAATATCACACCTACCAGGCAATTCCCATGGTCAACCGATTCGGCCATTACGCGGGCACGATTACCGAGGGAGATATTCTGTGGTATATCAAAGAGCACCTGCCCTTCAACATGAAGATGGCAGAGACCATCCTGATCGGAGACGTCCGCCGCAAGAAGGAGAATCTCCCAGTGAGCATCCGGGCCAGCATGGAAGACCTTATGTCGAAGGTGGTCAACCAGAATTTTGTCCCGGTCATTGATGACAAGGATGTATTTATCGGGATTATTACGAGGAAAGACGTGATCCGTTACCTGCACGGAGAACTGCAGAAATGCCAGGGCACGCAGCAGCAGGAGGAGTGACGCCCCTGGGCAGATAGGGACGAGAGCAAGGCGAGAGGAGGCGGCCGGATGAAGGTGGTGCTGGCGGCGGTGAACGCGAAATATATTCACTCCAATCCAGCTGTGTACAGCCTGCGGGCCTATGCCCGAAAATACCGGGGAGAGATTCACATCGCTGAGTACACGATCAATCACTCCGCAGAGGATATTTTGGCGGATCTTTATAGCCAGAAGCCGGACATTTTGGCCTTCTCCTGCTATCTGTGGAATATTGTATACATTCGAGAACTGGCGGCGCAGATGCATAAGCTGCTGCCGGATACCATCTTGTGGGCCGGAGGACCGGAGGTATCCTATGGCGCCAAGGCATTCCTGGAGGAGAACCCCTATTTCACCGGCGTCATGTGCGGGGAGGGGGAGGAGACCTTCCTGGAGCTGATGGATTATTATCACGGGCAGGGCGGACACCTTCTGCATGACAGGGAAGATCTCAGGCATATACGGGGGATTGCCTATCTGCAGGACGGTATATTCCGCAGAACACCGGATCGTCCGCCCTTGGATATGGACTGTCTGCCATTTCTTTATGAGGATCTTGCCCCGTTTGAGAATCGAATTATCTACTATGAATCTTCCAGAGGCTGTCCTTTCGGCTGCACCTACTGCCTGTCGTCCATTGAGAAGAAGATGCGGCTGCGCAGTTTTTCGCTGGTGAAGGAGGAATTGGACTTCTTCCTGAGGGAGAAGGTCGCCCAGGTGAAGTTTGTGGATCGGACCTTCAACTGTAACCGGAGACATGCCATGGACATATGGGAGTACCTGGCGGGGCATGATAACGGAGTGACCAATTTTCATTTTGAAATCGCGGCAGATCTGCTGACAGAGGAAGAACTGCGTATTTTGTCCAGTATGCGGCCTGGACTGATCCAACTGGAAATCGGCGTGCAGTCGGCTAATGCGGGCACAATACGGGAAATCCGCCGCACGATGGACTTCCAGAAGCTGAAGGAGAATGTAAAGGCTGTAAAAGCTATGGGAAATATCCACCAGCATCTGGATCTGATTGCCGGCCTGCCCCTGGAGGACTATGACAGTTTTGCCAAGTCCTACCAGGCCGTCTACGAAATGGAGCCTGATCAGCTGCAGTTAGGATTTCTGAAGGTGCTCAAGGGCTCACCCATGCATGGACGGACTGGGGAGTATGGAATGGATTACTGGGACAGCCCCCCTTATGAGGTGCTGAAGACCCGGTGGCTGTCTTACGGTGAACTCAGGAAGCTGAAGCAAGTAGAAGAGATGACGGAAGTGTACTATAACAGCGGACAGTTCTCTGGAACCATGCAGCTGCTGGGAAGAGAATATGACAATCCCTTTGACCTGTATAGGGAGCTGGGAGAGTACTATAGCGCCAGGGGACTGGATGGGAGGAGCCATTCCAGGCTGGAGCGGTATGAGATATTATTGGCCTTTATCCGGGAAAAGTGGCCCAAAAAGCTTCCGCTGTATCAAGATCTGCTCTTGCTGGATCTGTACCGACGGGAGAAGGTGAAGAGCCGTCCGTCCTGGGCGAGGGATCAGAAGCTGTGGAAAGAGGAAATGATGGCGTTTTTCCGGGGAGAAGAAGAGAGGCGGCAGTATCTGAAAGACTACGAGGGCTTTGACGCCCGCCAGATGAGTAAGATGGCCCATGTGGAAATCTTCGCGTATCCGGTGACAGACAAAGAAGAGATGGAGAGACTGCGCCGGGCTGGAGAAGACGGCCCCCGGCCTAACGGAGACGCCGGAACTGACAAGGCGGAACAGGGGGATGAGGCTCAGACGGGCTATGCCGTGCTGTTTGACTATAAGAAGAGGAACCCGCTCAGCCGCGGGGCGGCAGAATACAGCCTGGGGAAATGGGAGCGAGGAGGATACCGTGACGAAGAGAACCGGAGAGATTCTGGCTTTGCTGGATGAGGTATATACAAGAGAATACAAGTGCTATCTGAATTATGAGACGCCTTGGCAGCTGCTGATCGCCACGATGCTCAGCGCCCAGTGCACAGACGCCAGGGTGAATATGGTGACAGAGAGCCTTTTCCAAAAATATGACAGCCTGGAAAAATTCGCCTCTGCCGACGTGAGGGAGCTGGAACAGGATATCCGTTCCACCGGTTTCTATCACACAAAGGCCAGAAATATTATTTCCTGCGCCAGGGATCTGGTGGAGAAATACGGAGGGGAAGTGCCAAAGGATCTAGAAGCGCTCACCTCCCTGGCAGGAGTGGGAAGGAAGACGGCCAATGTTATCCGGGGGAATATCTATCACGAGCCAAGCATTGTGGTGGATACCCATGTGAAGAGGATTTCCAGGAGGCTGGGGCTTACGAAGGAGGAGGATCCAGAGAAGATGGAATATGATCTGATGAAGGTCCTTCCAAAAGATCACTGGATTTTGTATAATATACAGATCATTACCTTCGGCCGGCAGATATGCTACGCCCGCTCGCCCAAATGCGGAGAGTGCTTCCTTCAGAAGTACTGTGTGGAATATCAGGCGGCAAGAAAGAAGACGAAGCAATGAATACTTATGTGGCGATTGATTTGGAGACAACAGGGCTAAGTCCCAAGGAAGACAAAATATTAGAGATCGGCGCCGTCCGGGTAGTGGATGGGAGAATTGCCGGACAGCTCCACCTGTTCGCAGACCCGGGCAGGGCGATACCGGAGCGGATTACGCAGATAACTGGTATCACACAGGATATGCTGGAGGGCGCTGTAACCCAACAGGAAGCGGTAGAGAGGACTGCGGACTTCTGCAGAGATGATGTCTTGCTGGGACACAATATTCTCTTCGATTACAGTTTTCTGAAGCGCAGCGCGGTCAACTGCGGACTTGCCTTTGACCACAAGGGAATCGACACGCTCAAGCTTGCCAGAAAGTTCCTACAGGAACTGCCGAGCAGAAGCCTGGAGTGCCTGTGTGAATATTTTTCCATCGATACTGGAGCCCGTCACCGGGCTGTGGAAGACGCATTGGCGGCAAAGTACGTCTATGACTGCCTGAGGGAGCGGTATTATGAGGGACATGAGGAGGATTTTCTGCCGGGAGACCTGATTTACCGGGCCAAGCGAGAGGGACCGATTACGAATGCCCAAAAACGGTACTTGAATGATTTGCTGAAATATCATAAAATAAAAGCGGACTATGCTGTTGATCAGCTGACAAAGAACGAGGCATCCAGGAAGATCGACGGCATCTTGTCTTCCTATGGACGGATATTGTAAATGGTGCCAGGGCTGCGGGAGTGCGCAGTCCAGCGATATAAGAAGGTGAGAGTATGAACATTTATGACCGGAAGAGCCGGAGGATTATCACAGGAGTTATTATCGGGATCCTAATTGCGACGATGCTTCTGTCCGTGCTTGTGGCGGCTCTTTGACAAAAGATGGAAGGAGGAGATTATGAAAAAAGCAGTACTGACAGCGGCAGCGCTGTTTTTGTGCATATTATCGGCGGGAAGCGTTTCGCGGGCGGCTGAGCTGGCCGAGGACACCATCGCGGTGGGCGTCTATATTGAAGATATGGATATGTCGGGTATGACCGTGTCCGAGGCAATTGAAGCAGTGGACAGCTATGTGCAGAGCAGGATGGATACGACGATCCGGCTGAATGTGAATGACAATTGGGTAGAGGTGAGCGCCTCTGATATGGGACTTGTCTGCGAGGACACTGACGTGGTGGAGAAAGCCTTTGAGTATGGCAAAGCGGGGAATATTGTGCAGAGATACAAAATTATGAAGGATCTGCAGCAGGAGCCGTATACTTTTGAGCTTCAGTTCCAGGTGGATGAAGATACGATCCGCTCAATTGTGGAAGAAAAATGCACGGTCTACAATGTGGAAGCTGAGGATGCTGCTGTTACGAAGACATCAGATGGCTTTGACATTACTCCGGGTACCACCGGAATCCAGGTAAATGTAGAAGAATCCGTGGCGGTGATTGTGGATACGATGAGCACATGGGACGGCTCAGAAATTGAGATCGACTTGGTGTGCGATGTGGAAGAACCGAGGGGGACAGAAGAAGATTTTGCCCTGGTGAAGGATGTCCTCGGCACCTTTACAACCAGCTTTGCTTCTTCCGGGGCTAACCGGACGAAAAACGTAACGACAGGAGCAGAGAAGATTAACGGGACAGTTGTCTATCCGGGTGAAACGGTATCTGTCTACGAGCTGACCCAGCCTTACACAGAGGAGAACGGCTATGCCACGGCAGTCGCCTATGAGAATGGACGGGAAGTAGACAGCGTGGGAGGCGGTATCTGCCAGGTATCAACCACCATGTACAATGCGGTGCTGAATGCGGAGCTGGAGGTTGTGGAGAGAGCGAACCATTCCATGATTGTGGGCTATGTGGATCCCTCTATGGACGCGGCGATCGCAGGTACCTATAAAGATCTGAAATTCAAGAATAATACAGACGCCCCGATCTATATTGAGGGATATGTGGAGAATAAAAAGATTACCTTCACCATATATGGTCATGAGACAAGGGATACGGAGCACAGGAAGGTGACCTATGAGAGTGAAGTGCTGGAGACGACGACGGCAAATCCATCCGTGGTGTATGTGGCGGACAGCTCTCAGCCCATCGGATACAAAGCTGTTACCCAGAGCGCCCATACCGGGTATAAAGCAAGACTCTGGAAAATTGTGACCGTGGACGGCGTAGAGGAGAGCCGTGAAATCGTCAACAACAGTACGTACAATGCATCCCCAGCATACTGCAGCGTGGGGACAATGTGGGCGGATCCCAACGCGACCGCGGCAGTAGAGGCCGCAATTGCAACCCAGGACAATGCAACCATCGATGCGACGATCGCGCCTTATGCCGCTCAGCTGGCAGCTTTGCAGGCCCAGCAGGCAGCCCAGTAAAAGCAGTGTGCGAGCTGGAAGCATATAGCGCGAAGTCATACACAGCTTTTATCATGCGGGATCTGGTCTCAGCAGGCATGAAGACCAGACGTAAAGGAAGAATTACATTCGCCGGGACAGAATAGAACTGTTCCGGCGAATGACATATTCGATCTGACTGCATGCTGCGCTGCCAGGGCCTAAAGCGCGGGGAAGGAGTAGGAAAGACAAAGATGAAGATAGGTAAGGTTCCAGAGACAGTATTGAAGCGCTCCATTCTAAAACAGATCCACACAAAACGTTCGGAAGTGCTGCTTGGGGCCGGCGTAGGGGAAGACTGCGCGGCAGTTCATTTGGCGGAAGATGAGGTCTTAATATTGTCTACGGATCCAATCACAGGCACGGCAAAAGATATCGGTGAGCTGTCTGTACAAGTGACGGCTAATGACTTGGCCTCGGCAGGAGCAGAGCCCTTTGGCGTCCTGCTGACAGCCCTGCTTCCGCCGCAGACAGAGGAGGCTGATATACGGGAAATCATGTCCCAGGTGGATAAGATCTGCGGCAAGCTGAATATTCAGGTGATCGGCGGCCATACAGAGATCACCCGGGCGGTGACACAGCCGGTCATCAGTGTGACCGGCGTGGGGAAGGTGAAGGCTGGACATATGATTACCACAGCGGGAGCCAAGCCAGGCCAGGATATTGTGGTGACCAAGTGGATAGGCATTGAAGGAACGTCCATCATTGCCAAGGAGAAGGAAGAAAAGCTGAAGGAACATTTCCCGCCTGCGCTGGTGGATTGCGCCAAGGCGTTCGACCAGTGGATATCTGTAGTGGAAGAAGGCCTAATCGCTGCGAAGATGGGCGCTTCTGCCATGCATGACGTAACAGAGGGGGGAATCCTAGGGGCACTGTGGGAGATGGCAGAGGCGTCGAGGATCGGGCTGGAGATTGACCTCAAGGCGATACCCATACGTCAGGAGACGGTGGAAATCTGCGAGTTTTTCGGCGTGAACCCATATGGGCTGATTTCCAGCGGCTCCATGCTGATCGCTGCCGATGCGGGGCATGATTTGGTCCGGGCATTGAAGAAGGAAGGAATCCCGGCTGCAGTGGTGGGCAAAGCCACGGAAGGGAACGACCGGGTACTGGTGAACGGGGAGGATCGTTCTTACCTGGAGAGGCCCAAGACAGATGAATTATACGTGGTTTTATCGTAAGAGTCCGGCCCTTGATATCCGAGGGCGCCGCGCCGCATCCGCTGAGGGGCTGGGATCTGCGGGCATCGGATGATGGTTGGCTATGGAGCGAACAGCGATAGGAGGAATAAATGATGAGAGAAGAGATACTGACATTCATTGAGAAGAACAGCCGCGCAGACTTAAAAGAACTGGCAATTATCCTGGGAACAGACGAAGTGACCATAGCCAATGAGCTGGCTCAGATGGAGAAGGAGCGGGTTATCTGCGGTTACCACACGCTGATTGACTGGGATAAGACGACTATGGAGAAAGTAACGGCGCTGATTGAGGTGCGGGTGACGCCTCAGAGGGGCGAGGGCTTCGATAAGATTGCAGAGCGCATTTACAAATACCCGGAGGTGACATCCGTCTATCTGATTTCTGGGCCTTACGACTTGATGGTGATTCTGGAGGGCAAGAGCCTCAGAGATGTGTCCATGTTCGTGGCGGATAAGCTGTCTACGCTGGATCAGGTGGTGGGCACAGCCACACACTTTATACTGAAAAAATACAAAGATCATGGAACGGTTATGGGCCAGATAAAAACTGATGAAAGGATGGTAATTACGCCGTGAGAAATCCCCTATCCCAAAAGATCACACAGATACAGCCGTCCGGGATCCGAAAATTTTTCGATGTGGTCAGTGAGATGCCGGATGCCATTTCTCTCGGGGTGGGCGAGCCGGATTTTGACACTCCATGGCACATTCGGGACGAAGGGATCTATTCCCTGGAGAAGGGAAGGACCTTCTATACGTCCAACGCGGGGCTGAAAGAACTGAAAATAGAAATTGCCAATTACTTAAGGCGTAAGGGAAATGCGTCCTATGACCCCAATAGGGAGATTATGGTCACGGTGGGAGGCAGCGAGGCCATTGACATCGCCCTGCGGGCGATGCTGGACCCAGGGGATGAGGTGCTGATCCCTCAGCCAAGTTATGTCTCTTACCTGCCGTGTACCACGCTGGCAGACGGCGTCCCGGTACTTATTGAGCTGAAGGAAGAGAATGAGTTCCGTCTGACAAGACAGGAGCTGCTGGATGCTGTAACAGAGCGGACGAAGGTGCTGGTCCTGCCCTTCCCCAACAATCCCACCGGGGCCATTATGGAGAGGGAGGATTTGGAGTCGATCGCCGAAGTGGTGAAGAAAAAGGATTTGTTTGTCATCTCTGACGAGATTTACGCTGAACTCAGCTACCGGGGGGATCATGTATCCATTGCGAGCTTGCCGGGCATGAAAGAGCGCACAATACTGATCAATGGTTTTTCCAAGGCCTACGCGATGACCGGGTGGAGGCTGGGCTATGCCTGCGCTCCGCCAGAGATTCTGGAGCAGATGCTGAAAATTCATCAATACGCGATTATGTGCGCGCCCACCACGAGCCAGTATGCGGCGGTGGAGGCGTTAAAAAACGGGGATGAGGACGTGAAGATGATGCGGACGGCCTACAACCAGCGCCGCAGATATCTGATGAACGCTTTCCGGGAGATGGGGCTGAAATGCTTCGAGCCCTACGGAGCATTTTATGTATTCCCCTGTATTAAAGAGTTCGGTATGACGTCAGAGGAATTTGCCAACCGTTTTCTGGCGGAGGAGAAGGTGGCTGTTGTGCCGGGGACAGCCTTCGGAGACTGCGGGGAAGGCTACATCCGCATTTCCTACGCGTATTCTCTGGAGGAACTGAAGACAGCCCTGGCAAAGCTGAGCGCTTTTGTCGGGAGGCTGAGGGAAGAGAGGAAGAAGTGAGATGGCGAAGCTGAATGTGGTGCTGTACGAGCCAGAGATCCCGTCCAATACCGGGAATATCGGCAGGACCTGCCTGGCTACCGGAACGAGGCTGCACCTGATTGAACCTCTTGGCTTCAAGCTGAATGAGAGGGCAATTAAGAGGTCCGGGATGGACTACTGGGATCAGGTGGATGTGAGGACTTATATCAATTATGAGGATTTCCTGGACAAGAATCCCGGGGCGAAAATCTATATGGCCTCCACGAAGGCAAAGAAGCTGTACACAGAAGCGGATTACGAGCCGGACTGTTACCTGATGTTCGGGAAGGAGAGCGGCGGCATCCCGGAGGAGATTTTGTTGGCCAATCAAGAGCGGGCAGTGCGTATCCCCATGCTGGAGGGGATCCGTTCTCTGAATCTGGCCAATTCGGTGGCAATTGTTCTCTATGAGGCGCTAAGACATCATCATTTTGAACAGATGCAGCTGGAAGGCAGACTGACAAAATATGAATGGCTGTGAGCATATTGGCTCACAGCCATTCGCATTTTGTCATGCGGACTGAACCGCTGGATGTTTTTATGCCTCATCATATTGCTGCTGGCTATCTGACTCCTGGGCAGGGGCAAGGCCTCTGTCCGGCGTGGAAGCAGGGACTTTTTTGGATAGGGGAAGGGTGAAAAGAAACTCGGTTCCCACTCCTTCCGTGCTGATAACGTTGATATTCTCTCCGTGAGCCTGAATGATTTCCTTGGTGATGGCCAGACCAAGGCCAGTGCCTTTCTTATCCTTTCCCCGAGACAAATCTGTCTTGTAGAAACGCTCCCATATCTTGGGGATGCTCTCTTTGGGAATGCCGATGCCGGTATCTTTCACGGAAATAAACACTTTATCATTTTTGCTTGTAGTCTCCACATAGATCTCGGAATTGGCGTGGCTGAACTTGATCGCATTGTCTATGAGGTTGTAGAGCACCTGCTGTATTTTGCCCATGTCGGCATAGACGTACTGTACATGATCCTCGAAAAGAAGCTGTATGGATATTCTCCGGGCTGTACAGGTTCCCTCGAAGGAGGCCGCGGTATTTTTGATGACAGAATTAATATCAAAATCGCTTTTTTTCAGATACATCGTCTTGGTGTCGTAGCTGTTCAGCGTGAGCAGACCGCTGGTAAGCTTATTCAGCCGGTCTGTCTCAAACAGGACGATATTCAAATATTTTTCCTGCATGTCCGGCGGAATCGTCCCGTCCAGCATGGCTTCCACATATCCTTTGATGGAAGTGAGGGGAGAGCGGAAGTCATGGGAGATATTCGCGATGAATTTTTTCTGATATTCTTCCGCGCTGCCGATTCCAGCGGCCATATAATTCAGGGAGGCGCTCAGCCGGCCAAGTTCATCGTTGCTCTCCACCGGGAGAAGATAACGGAAGTTGCCGGTAGAGTATTCCTGAACAGCCCTGGTAATTTGGGCCAGCGGCCTAAAGACCGTGAAATGGAAGGCGAGCAGGATCAGGAAGGAGCATCCGAAGAAGATCAGAAAACAGATGTAGGTAATGTTCAGAATGTGATCTCTCGCCTGCAGCAGATCGGCCATGGGCGTATGGATAAGCACATATCCGGATGTCTTCAGGTTGGAGGATATAGGGGCCATTACTGACAGCATCTCCTCTGAAAACATGTCATAGAACGTGCCTATGGTATAATAACTCTGCCCCATGTCTACCGGATCGAATTCCTCAATGACCGAAGGAGTCTGTGAGACGCCGCTTTCAGAGGAGCGGATCAGGATGCGCCCCTGCCGGTCCAGCACCCAGATGTCGGCATTCAGATAGACGTCGATGGCCTGGATATGGGTCTGCACATCTTCCAAGGTAAATTCATTCTCTTCGTAGAGAAGGACGTAATTGGCGGCGATGAAATTAGCCTCTTTGTATAGAGACTCGGAGGCATCTTCCTCTACGTAGGTCTGTGCCAGCCAGGAACCGACGGAAGCAATGCAGAAGAAGCTGATAAGGCCGAAGAGCAGGTAGGCCAGCAATATTTTCATATAGAGTGTAGTCTTCATGGATGAGCAGTCCTTTCCTCTCAGTCGGGGGATTTGACTTCAAATTTGTAGCCAATTCCCCACACGGTACTGATGCTCCAGTATTTATGGTCTTTGATTTTCTCCCGGAGACGCTTGATATGCACATCCACAGTCCTCGTATCCCCGATATATTCATATCCCCATATATGATCGAGAAGCTGTTCTCTTGTAAAAACCTGGTTAGGAGAGGACGCAAGAAAATAGAGGAGCTCCAGCTCCTTGGGGGGCATATCTACCGGGTGCCCCATATATAAGACGGAATAGTTTGTGAGATTGATTACCAAATCTGGATATTCCACAAATTTCCCGGCCTGGGGAGGGACGGGGACAGTCTTGGCCGGCTGATACCGGCGCAGGACGGCCTTCACCCGAGCCACCAGCTCTTTTGTATCGAAGGGTTTGATCATATAATCATCGGCGCCCAGTTCCAGTCCCAATACTTTGTCAAAGGTCTCTCCTTTGGCAGACAGCATAATAATCGGGATAGAATCTTTCGCGCGGATTTCCCGGCAGACTTGATATCCGTCTATGCCAGGAAGCATGATGTCCAGCAGAATAAGGTTGGGCTGGAAGCTGTCATAGAGCCGCAGGGCCTCCTCTCCGTCGTAGGCAATTTTCGTTTCGTAGCATTCCTTTATGAGATAGAGGGAGATGAGCTCCGCAATATTGACGTCATCATCCACAATTAATATTTTCTGCTTTGCAGCCATATTTCTGCTCCTTTCGTTGTACAGTGTCCATGTAGATGCCGCAGTGTCAGCTGTCTTTGAATTCCACGATCGTTACGCCGGCATCACCTTCCCCAAAGGTTCCAAGACGGAAGGATTTCACGTGCTTTTGCCTCCGCAGGTAATTGTGCACGGCGCTGCGCAGGGCGCCGGTTCCTTTGCCGTGTACAATACGGACTTGGCCCAGATGGGCCAGATAGGCGTCATCCAGATATTTGTCCAGCTGGGCAAGCGCCTCATCCACCGTCATGCCGATCAGCATGAGCTCCGGACTGACGGTGAGGGTCTTGGCCATCTTGATCTTCCCTCGGCCTGTGCGCTGGAGATTGGGAGCGGTGATGACCGGCTCGTCCAGGAGGACCAGATCCTTGATATTTACCTGGGAACGGAGGATGCCCATCTGCACGTAGAGATCTCCCTTGGCATTGGGGAGCGTGCTCACGGTGCCTTTCAAGTTGAGGCTGAGTACTTTGACAGAATCCCCAATTTTGAGATCGGAAGCTTTGAGCTGCTTATTAGGCGGGCTGGGAGTCCGGTAAGCCATTTTCTTCTCAATGCCTGACATGCGCTCCCGCAGCTTAGCGCGGTCTGCTTCCATCTCCTTGGCGGAGATGTTTTCTTTGCCGTAGCGATGGAAATCTTTGATTGTCTGATCGGCGTATTCCTTTGCCTCCCGCAGGATGGCAAGGGCTTGCTCGTTCGCTTCCCGCAGAATACGCTCCTTCTGCTGTTCCAGCCGCTCCTGCTTCTGGGTGAGCTTTGTCTTCAAAGATTCAATCTCTGCCTTATAGGACTGAATCTCTAACTGTTCTTTCTCAATGGTCTTGCGGCTTGTCTCCAGATCCGCCAGAACATCCTCAAAATTCTCATCCTGTTCACTGATATGGGCGCGGGCCTCCTCAATGATGTCATCTGGGAGTCCGAGTTTGGAGGAAATAGCGAAGGCGTTGCTCTTCCCGGGGATGCCGATGAGCAGACGGTAAGTGGGCCGAAGCGTCTCCACATCGAATTCACAGCAGGCATTTTCCACCCGATCTGTGGAGAGGGCATACACCTTCAACTCACTGTAGTGGGTGGTGGCCATTGTGCGGATCCCCCTCTTGTGCAGGCTGGACAGGACGGCGATGGCCAGGGCTGCGCCCTCGGTGGGGTCTGTCCCAGCGCCTAATTCGTCAAAGAGGACAAGGGAAGAAGTATCGGCATGCTTCAGGATATCTACAATATTCGTCATATGGGAGGAGAAGGTGCTTAAGCTCTGCTCAATGCTCTGCTCGTCCCCGATATCGGCGTATACTTCTGAAAAAAGCGCAAGCTCGGAACGGTCTAAAGCCGGGATATGCAGCCCCGCCTCTCCCATCAGTGTGAGAAGACCGATGGTCTTGAGGGAGACGGTCTTGCCTCCTGTGTTGGGGCCTGTGACGATGAGCAGGTCGAAATCGCTGCCCAGCCGTATATCCACAGGCACAACCCGCTTCTTATCCAGCAGCGGATGGCGGCCTTGGCGGATGGAGATACGCCCCTGGGTATTGAATAGAGGCGCTGTGCCGTTATAACTGCTGGCAAGGGCCGCTTTGGCGAAAATGAAGTCCAGGCGGGTCAGAACGGAATAGTTCTGAGAGAGTTCTGAGTGATGCTCCCCAGCCTGGGCGCTCAGATCCGCAAGAATCTTCTGAATCTCTTCCTGTTCCTGAACAGTCAGTTCCTTCAGGTCATTGTTGAGCTTCACTACAGCCATCGGTTCAATAAAGAGAGTGGAACCGCTGGAGGACTGGTCGTGTATCATGCCGGGCACGTGAGATTTGTTCTCCGCCTTGACTGGGATACAGTAACGGCCGTTTCGCATGGTGATGACGGCGTCCTGGAGGTATGTTCTGGCAGAACCATTGACCATGGAAGTAAGCTGGGAATGGATGCGGTCATTGACAATTCCCATTTGGCGCCGGATGGATTTGAGGCGGCTGCTGGCATCGTCGCTGATCTCTTCTTCAGACAGGAGACACCGGCGTATTTCCGCGTTCAGGGGCGTCAATGGCTCCAGCAAGGAGAAAAGCCCGTCCAAACTGTCGGGAAGTTCCTGGGCAGTGTCTCTGCGCCCATAGGCTTTGATGCGCGCGGCTGTATCCAATAGGGAACACAGGGACAAAAGCTCTGACGCATTTAGAGAAGCGTCGATTTCCAACCGCTTTACCGAAGCCCATATGTCATGGATCCCGTGGAAGGACGGGCTGCCCTTCTGAACAGAGCGGGTGAACGCATCAGCAGTCTCCTGCTGGGCTGCCTGGATATCCGGCAGGGACTCCATCGGGAGCAGCTGCCGGCACAGTTCCTTGCCTCCGGCAGATGAAGCGTAGTCTTCCAGCTGCCGGATTACTTTGGTATATTCTAACGTTTTGAGTGCTTTTTCGTTCATATAGATCTCCTCGTTATTATTCACAGCCGATTCAGAATGAACAATCAACAGGTCGTGCTTGTACGCAAGCGTGTGTTGTTCATTCTGAATCAGGACTGTGAAGCAGCAATATCTCCTCATGATCGTTATCTAAAAAGGGATTTACTATCTTTTTATTATACCTTATAATAAGAACAGTGAAAACCTGTATTTTTTGCGGCTGCGCAAGACAGTAATTTTTTCGGCATACGGCATGCGCAAGTGCTTCCAAAGGAAGCGCTGATTTCTTCAGCACTTCCTTTGATGTTTTGCGCAATATGCCCGGCAAGCAGACGCCATGCTTGCATGAGCGGCTATTTGCCGGATAATGACGCTAAACGAACGTCCAGGGCGGAGAATGGCTTTGCCGTGAGGTGCCCATGGTATCGCGAAGATCGAATAGCAGAGGAACCTTCCCTACATCCGATCAGGCTGCGCGGGATTTGCTGAGAGACACGCTGTTCCGCAGGGTAAATCCGGCGCGGGAAACGCTTTCATTAGCCTTTCCCAAAAGATATGGAGGTTTTATATGGCAGACGATTATAATGAGGAGAGGAATGAAGAGAAGATAGAAGATATCCAGGATGGGGCCGGCGGGGAGAAGGACTTCTCTTTTCTGCGGGAAAAGATCAAAGAGAAGCCGTTTAATATCAAAAAGGCTCTTCAGCGGGTGTATTTTACTATTTTTCTCGCGGTGTTGTTCGGCGTTGTGGCCGGCTATGTATTCGTTGTGGTTGTCCCCTATATTCAGAATAAAGTGAATCCGGAAGAGCCGACCCAGGTTGTCATCGACCAGGATGATGAGACACAGGCAGAGACGGAAGAGACGGAAGAGGAGGAGCCGGATCAGGTCATTATACAGGAGAAGGTAAGCTTTGAATTAGAGGACTATGAAGCGCTGTTCAACAAGCTGAGCGTGCTTGCGGTGGAGTGCAGCCGAGGCCTGGTTACCGTGACCTGCGCCACCAGTGAGACTGATTGGTTCAATAACCTGATGGAGAACCAGAGGCACGGAACAGGGGCAATTGTGGCCGACAATGGCCTGGAGATCCTTGTGCTGACGGAGCGAAAGATACTGGAGGACGCTGACCGTATCAGCGTCACATTTACAGACGGTACGGTAGCTGATGCTGAAATGAAATCCTATGACGGCAATACCGGACTGGCTGTCCTATCGATTGACAAGAGCACCCTGTCAGAGGAGACGACGAACTCGCTGAAAATTGTCACGCTGGGCAATTCCAATCTGGTTACGAAGGGCGCGCCGATTATTGCGGCCGGGAGCCCGCTGGAATATGCGGACGCGGCAGTCTTCGGCAACATTACGTCGCAGAGCAACTATACGCGCACAAGCGATGCCAATTATAAAGTGCTGACCACAGATATCCTGGGAAGTGCCAACGGAACAGGTGTGCTGCTGAACATGAAAGGCGAAGTGATTGGCATTATTTCCCAGGATATTGCAGAAGAGGACACAAGTTCAACGGTCATGGCCTATGCCATTTCTGATATTAAGGGTATTATTGAGAAGCTGTCCAATGGAGAAGAGATCGCCTATATGGGCATCCGAGGCATGGATGTGACCAAGGAGATATCTGATGCCGCCGGAATGCCGGAGGGGGTCTATGTGGAAGTGGAGATGGACTCCCCAGCTATGTACGCGGGTATCCAAAGCGGCGATGTAATCACGGCAATTAACAATGAACCGGTTACGAATATGAAGGCGATCCAGAATATTATGCTGGAATATGAGCCGGAACAGGCCTTGAACGTTCAGCTGATGCGTCTCGGCAAGGATGAGTATGTGGAGATGAAATACGTGGTAACGCTGGGAAGGCTGTAACTCTTCCAAGTGTCTGTAGGAGAAGAAGGGCAAGACGAAGAGCAGATAGATGGAATTAGTAAGAAGAAACTGCCGGGATAAGGCAGAGGAAAAGAAAGAAAAGTGAAATTAAGAAAATGAATAGAGAAAAGTAAAAGAAAGATAAACGAAATTAAGAGATTTTAGTTGAGAAAAGAGGAGCGCAGGTTATGAAATTTATTGAGAGTATGCGTGAGGGGGAGCGGATTGCGGGAATTTATCTATGCAAGTTCTGTCAGCCCTCTCTGACAAAAAACGGAAAACCGTATATAAATGTGATCCTGCAGGATAAGACAGGGACGATAGACGCGAAAATCTGGGATCCCAATTCCCAAGGCATTGAGGAGTTCGAGGCACTAGACTATATTGATGTCATGGGTGATGTTACGAGTTTTCAGGGGATGCCCCAGTTAAATATGAAGCGTGTGAGGAAAGCGAGGGAGGGAGAGTATCAGCCGGGAGATTATCTCCCGATGAGCGGGAAGGACATTGAAGAGATGTACCAGGAGCTGAAGGGCTACATCGCCGGCATTCAAAACGAATGGCTGAGAAGGCTTCTGGAGAGTTACTTTGTGCAGGATACCGCTTTTATCCAGCGGTTCAAATTCCAGTCGGCGGCTAAGAGTGTACATCACGGGTTTGTGGGCGGACTGCTGGAACATACATTAAGCGTTACCAAACTGTGTGATTATTTTGCCGGCGCCTACCCCATCCTGAACCGAGATCTGCTCCTGACTGCAGCCATCTTCCATGACATTGGCAAAACAGAGGAGTTATCTGCTTTTCCGGAGAATGATTACACAGACGCCGGACAGCTGCTGGGACATATTATGATTGGGGCAGAGATGGTAGGGGCGCGTATTCGGGAAATGCCCGGATTCCCCGTAAAACTGGGCAATGAGCTGAAACACTGCATTCTGGCTCACCACGGGGAACTGGAATTCGGATCTCCGAAGAAGCCTGCCCTGGCGGAGGCACTGGCCCTGAACTTCGCCGACAACGCGGACGCGAGGATGGAGACGATGACGGAGCTCCTTCGGGCGGCCGGGGAGAAGAAAGAGTGGCTCGGCTATAACCGTCTTCTAGATTCCAATATCCGCAGGACAAGTATATGAAAGCGGAACGTAATGAAAAGCAGGACAAGTATATAAAAATAGGATAATAGGATAACGATATCGGGAGAATATAGAGGCATTTTCAAGGGAGAGAAGGATGCTGCACCATATGAGCGGCAGTCGGACGTCAGCCGGGAAATGTCTCTTTTTATCGCTGCGGCCCATGGAACAGGAGATTTGGGGAAATGGGACTGCTGTTATAGGAGAATAGTTATGGAAAGCTTGAAGAAAAACGCGCTGGTGCAGACAGTGATTGAAGATATGGGAAATGACGGCGAAGGCATCGGCAAGGTCAATGGGATCGCCCTGTTTGTAAAAGACGCAGTCATCGGAGATACTGTGGAGGCAAAAATTCTAAAGGTGAAGAAGCAATATGCTTATGGACGGCTGGAAAGGGTACTTCACCCGTCTGCGTACCGGGTAGATCCGCCCTGCCCCGCGGCCAGGCCTTGCGGCGGCTGTCAGCTGCAGATGTTAAATTATGAGCAGCAGCTGGCTTATAAGCAGCGAAAAGTAGAGAATGCCCTTCGGCGTATCGGCGGATTGACCGACATACCGATCCGTCCTATTTACGGAATGGGCTATCCATATCGTTACCGCAACAAGGCCCAGTTCCCAATTGGAAAAGGTAAGGAAGGAAAACCGATCGCAGGCTTCTACGCCGGACGCACCCATAGCATTATCCCCTGTTCTGACTGCCTGCTGGGAGATAAGGAGAGCAGCACAATTCTGTCGATCATATTGAATCATATGGAGGATTATCAGATTCCGCCGTATGACGAGAGGGAAGGAAGCGGGCTGGTGCGCCATGTCTTGCTGCGCAAAGCCTTCGCGACAGGAGAATGGATGGTCTGTCTGGTTCTGAATGGCCGAAAACTGCCTGGGGCAGAGGCGCTTGTGGAGCGCCTCCGGAAGATACCGGGAATGGCAAGCATTACAATCAACGTGAATAAGGAACAGACGAATGTGATACTTGGAAATGAATTGCTCCTGCTCTGGGGAAAGGGCTATATTACTGACAGAATCGGGGAGATATCCTATCAGATATCCCCGCTGTCCTTCTACCAAGTGAATCCTGAGCAGACGAAGAAATTGTATGATACAGCCCTTTCATTCGCCGGACTGACAGGCGAAGAGACTGTATGGGATTTGTACTGCGGGATTGGAACGATTTCTCTGTTTTTGGCGCAGAAGGCCAAAAAGGTGTATGGCGTGGAGATCATTCCTCAGGCAATCGAGGACGCCCGGGAGAATGCCAAACTGAACGGGATTGCAAATGTGGAATTTTTTACAGGCAAATCAGAAGAGGTGCTGCCGGAGTACTATGCCGATCATGCTGACAGCGGAGAATTCGCGGATGTGGTCGTTGTGGATCCGCCCCGGAAAGGCTGCGCCGTAAGCCTGCTGGATACGATGGTACAGATAGCGCCTAAGCGGATTGTCTACGTAAGCTGTGACCCGGCGACGCTGGCAAGAGATCTGAAGTACCTGTGCGAGAGAGGGTACGAAGTGAAGGAAGTGCAGCCGGTTGATATGTTTGCGCAGACGGTGCATGTGGAGACGGTCGCCCTGCTGACGAGAAAAGCCCAGTAAATCAAAGGTTTCTGCCGATTTGGAGCCAAAATAGGTGTGTGTTTCTGTTTCCGTAGAATGGGTATAGGGAAATTGATTTACCCAGGGGGATAGACCTGGGAGAACAGGTGTTATACGTTTTGGCGAAAGGATATATTTTCACAAAACCAGAAAAAAGAATGGCATTGCATTTTCTTTAATTAACTGGAAGTGCAATGCCGTTTTGTTATAAATAAAGTTTTTATCAAAATGGATAATTACATTTTATAGTGATCTATGGTGTTCAAACTTTATTCT
>CALWRT010000170.1 GCA_944384015.1 uncultured Lachnospiraceae bacterium
AGGGAGTAGGCCTGTCCAGCTTTATTCTCATATTTCACTTCTTCTGCTTCTTTCCCGTAACGGGATCCCCGGCACTGGGGACATGGGATCTGCACATCCGGCAAAAATTGTACGTCCAGGCTGATAACCCCTGTCCCGTCGCAGACAGGACACCGCAGCCTGCCGGTATTGTAAGAAAAGTCCCCTGCCTTAAAACCAAGCCGTTTGGCGTCCGGTGTCCTGGCGTATATTTTGCGCAGTTCATCATGCACATTCGCATAGGTTGCCACGGTAGAGCGCACGTTCATACCAATGGGCGTAGCGTCGATCAGCTTTACACGGCTGATGCCCTCCGCCTGAATCTCCCTCACATGCCCCGGCAGCCTTTTTCCCTCGATGGCGGCCTCCAATCCCGGCACAAGACTTTCTAATATCAGGGTCGTCTTGCCGGAGCCAGACACGCCAGTCACCACGGTCAGTCTTCCCTTGGGGATATCTACCTTCAGCGGTTTCACCGTATGGACTGCCCCTGTAGACAGGTGAATGCTTCCCTCCCGGAACAGTTCTTCCATATCCTGTGATTTTCCCGGCTGTCCAGCCCGCTTGCCGCCGAGGAAAGGCCCGATCATGGAGCGGCAGTCCCGGATAATCTCTGGAATCGTTCCCTGGGCGATCACTTCTCCTCCGTCAGCCCCGGCCTGAGGCCCTATTTCTATCAGCCAATCTGCCTCTGACAAAATCTGAGTATCGTGATCCACCAGTATCACGGAATTCCCGTCGGCCACCAGATCCTTCATCACCCCGATCAGCCCGACGATGTTCGAAGGATGCAGGCCGATGGACGGCTCGTCCAGCACATACAGCACACCGGTTGTCCGGTTGCGGACCGCCCTTGCCAGCTGCATCCGCTGTCTCTCTCCGGTGGAGAGCGTGGAAGCCGCCCGGTCTAAGGAGAGGTATCCCAGTCCCAGATCCATCAGCCGTTTTGCCACCGTCTGAAAGGATTCACAGATGCTGACCGCCATGGGACGCATTTCTTCCGGCAGGGATTGGGGTACGCCCCGCACCCATTCCACAAGTCTGCCAAGGGGCATACGGCACGCCTCGTCCAGAGAAATTCCCCGCAGCTTCGGCGCCCTCGCTGCCTCCGACAGCCGCGTCCCGCCGCAGTCAGGACATACCTCCTCCTTCAGAAACTTCTCCACTCGCTTCATGCCCTTCTCATCTTTGACTTTCGCCAGGGCATTCTCCACGGTATAGACAGCGTTATAGTATGTGAAATCCAGCTCGCCTGCCTGGTTCGAGTTCTTCGCCTTATAAAAAATATGCTTCTTCTCCGCTGGCCCGTGGAAGACGATCTCCCTCTCCCTGTCTGTCAGATCCCGGAAGGGCACATCGGTGCGGACTCCCATCTCCCGGCATACGTCTGTCATCAGCGACCACATAAGGGAATTCCACGGAGCCACAGCTCCCTCATCGATGGTTAAGGACTCATCCGGTACCAGCGTTGTCATATCCACCGTCCGCACCATCCCTGTTCCGCCGCATGTCCGGCAGGCGCCCTGGCTGTTGAAGGCCAGTTCCTCCGCCGATGGCGCATAAAACTTCTCTTGGCACTGGGGACAGATAAGCTGCTGTCCGGCGGCAACCGCCAGAGCAGGCTTCTGATAATGTCCGTTGGGGCAGCGGTGGCAGGCCAATCGGGAATACATCAGGCGAAGACTATTCAGCAGTTCTGTCCCAGTTCCAAAGGTGCTCCTGATGCCAGGCACTCCTGGTCTCTGATGCAGGGCCAGGGCGGCAGGCACGTAGAGCACTTCGTCCACATCTGCCTTCGCGGCCTGGGTCATCCGCCGCCTCGTATAAGTGGAGAGCGCCTCCAAATAACGCCTGGAACCTTCCGCATACAGAACTCCCAGTGCCAGAGACGATTTCCCGGATCCTGACACCCCTGCAATCCCGACAATTTTATTCAGGGGAATATCCACATCCACATTTTTCAGATTATGTACCTTGGCTCCCCGCACTTTCATCCGCTCAATCATAAGTTCCTCTTTCTGACGCCTTTACTGCGTCCTCCTGGCAGGTCTGAAAGTTTACTTCCAAGCTGCCTTCTCTTCCTGCGCATTTTTCCTGGTACCATTATATACCCCCATTTCCAAAAAGGAAAGCCGGCGTGTTACATTACAGAGGCTCCCATATTTGGCGCTGCTGCCACAAGCCGCCTATGGAACGTTTTCATCAGAGTTTTCAAAAAAGAACGGCGGCAATCCTATCACTCTCGATTGCCGCCAGTCCTATAAGACTATATGAATTTTATGCTATTGACATAAACCACTCAACCGTCTGCGGATCATAGTGGGAGAAGAATAAACTCTCGCCGCCGTCCAGCGCTTCGATCTGTGCCATCTCGCTGTCTGTCAGACTGAAATCAAACACGCGGAAGTTCTCTTCCATCCGCTCGATGTGGGTGGACTTGGGGATCACGACCACGCCGCTCTGGATCAGGAAGCGCAGGGCCACCTGTGCCGTGGATTTACCGTATCCATCGCCGATTTTTTTCAGAACCGGATTGTTAAAGTAGTCATTCTTACCCTCCGCGAAAGGCCCCCATGACTCTATCTGGGTACCGTTCTTCTTCATATATTCTTTTGCCGTCTTCTGCTGCCAGAATACATGGGTCTCCACCTGGTTAACCGCCGGCTTGATCTGGGCAAAATGGCTGATGTCAAGGAAACGGTCTGGATAGAAGTTAGACACGCCGATGGCTCGTATCTTACCTGCCTTGCAGGCCTCTTCCATTGCCCGGTAACTCCCGTAATAATCGCCGAAGGGCTGATGGATCAGCATCAAATCAATATAAGAGGTCTGCAGCTTCTTCAGAGATTCCTCAATCGATGCCTTCGCTCTCTCATAGCCAGCGTTAGAAATCCATATCTTCGTTGTAATAAAGAACTCTTCTCTGGGCAGGCCGCATTTTGCCAGCGCATTCCCTACCCCTTCTTCATTCCCATAAGCCTGGGCAGTGTCTATGCTCCGATATCCGACGCGGATGGCATCCAACACACACTTCTCTGTCTCCTGGGGCGGGGTCTGATAGACTCCGTATCCGAGAATGGGCATTTTGATTCCGTTATTCAATGTGACATATTCCATTTTTTCTTCCTCCTCGCATTCAAATAATGAAATCTATATTTTCTTGTTAATTCTATTTTACTTTTCTTTTCTTAAATTGTACAATAAGAATCAAGGAATATAGATTTCATATAATGAATACTGAATCCATGCAGCACCTGGCAAGTCCACATGATTGCCCTGTCAAACTGATATGCCCGCGAAAGCTCACCGTCAATTTCCGAAAGTCTATCGTTCCGTGCAGGCGTTGTCTGGAACTTTCCAAATAATTTCAGAAGGGGATTCTATTTGATGTTAGATTTGAATGAATTAGAACAGCTTGTCGTCTTCGCCCGTCTTGGCACACTGTCCATGGCGGCCCAAGAGCTTCACATCTCGCAGCCAACGATTACCAGAACCATGCAGCACCTGGAGGAAACCTTCGGGGTCCCTCTGTTCATCCGCGGCAAAAACCGGATTGCCCTCAATGATACGGGCAGGAAAGCTGCCGCGCAGGCAGAGCAGCTCCTGGAGACAGCGGATAATATCTTGCGGACAGTACGGGAATATGATCAGAGCCGGCGCACAATTTCTGTAACTTCCTGCGCTCCGGCTCCCCTGTGGTATGTGCTTCCTGCCCTGTCGGCAGCATACCCTCAGATGACGATCGCCTCTTCTCTGAAAGGTATCCCATCTATTATAGAAGATCTGAATGCCGGCCGCTGCCAGCTGGCAATTCTCCCCGATGGAGTGCAGGCAAACCGTTTCCGAAGCGCACCTCTTCTGGAAGAGCACCTGTATGTCTGTGTTCCTGCCTCCCATGCCCTTGCACAGCATTCATCCTTAACCTTCTCGGATATCAATGGCTTTAATTTTCTTCTCCGATCAGAAATTGGATTCTGGGATGATATGTGCCGGGTACAGATGCCCGCCTCCAGATTCTTCGTACAGACAGATGAATATGAATTCTGGGAGTTAGCTAAGGCATCTTCTCTTCCATATTTTACCACAGATCTGGCCGACCGCTATCTGGTGTCTCTGAGCAGCCGGATAAAAATCCCTGTCACCAATCCAGAGGCAAATGTCACCTACTATATAGCATACCGTCCTGAGCACCAGGCATATGCAGATTCCATACAGCAGATTTCTCAAAGGGATTTCTCCCTCTGATCCACAGTTCTGTTCCTATTCCAGAACAGAGCTGATTCTGTCCTATGCTATCCTGATGACAGAATGTACCTTACATTCTCCGGAATCGCTCATACCTCTGCCCGGCCAGCTCCTGGGGGGCACACTTCTCATATGTCTCTAAAAACTTCTCAAGCCTGGGCCTGATGTATGCCGCGATATCTTCCAGAGTATCTTCCTTCGCTGCTCCGAATTCAGGAATGATCTCTTCGATAAAGCCTGCCTCCTTCAAAGCGTCTGCTGTCATACCCATGAAACCTGCCGCCTCTTTCGCCCTGCGGCTGTCCTTCCATAAGATAGACGCGAATCCCTCCGGGGACAGGACAGAATAGGTGGCGTTCTCCAGCATCCACACCTCATTGGCCACAGCCAGCGCCAGCGCTCCGCCGCTTCCTCCCTCCCCGATAAAAATACTCAGTATAGGCACCGTCAAATCAGACATCTCCATCAGATTGCGGGCAATAGCCTCTCCCTGTCCTCTCTCTTCTGCCTCCACTCCGCAGAAAGCTCCTGGAGTGTCCACAAAATTGATCACCGGGCGGCCAAATTTCTCGGCCTCTTTCATCAGACGCAGCGCCTTGCGGTAGCCCTCCGGAGAAGGCATGCCGAAATTACGCCGGATATTGTCCTTCGTATTTTTTCCCTTCTGGACGCCGATGACGGTCACAGGCCTTCCTTCAAAAAACGCGAGCCCTCCTACGATCGCCTCGTCATCTTTCGATCCCCGGTCTCCGTGAAGCTCAAAGAACCCGTGGAACAGGGACTGTATATAATCCAGGCTCGTCAGTCTTTGGCTCATGCGGGACAGCTTCACCCGCTCCCAGGCATCTTCCCGCCTGTCCTTGTTCGGGGCGGCCTCCTTCTTCCTGCGCTTTTTGCCGGCACTCCCGTCATGCTGCATGCCAGTATGAGAGATAGGAAGGGTATGGAACTTTTCTGCCGTTCCCATATTATACGTTTCTGCCCTGCCAAGCCCCACAGCCTTCTGGTAGTCTTCTTTCTTCTTATCCACATAGCCGTGCAGACGCAGCAGGACGGCCAGTGTCTCTCTCATATCTTCCCGCCGAACAATCGCGTCCAGGAATCCACATTTTTGCAGGAATTCTGCCCGCTGGAAACCTTCCGGCAATTTCTGCCCGATTGTCTGCTCAATCACCCGCGGCCCTGCAAAGCCGATCAGTGCATTGGGCTCTGCCAAGATGACGTCCCCCAGCATGGCAAAGCTGGCCGTCACACCTCCGGTTGTGGGATCTGTCAAGACAGAGATATAGAGAAGGCCGGCCTTGCTGTGACTTTTCACAGCAGCGGCAGTCTTGGCCATCTGCATCAGGGAAGCTAGTCCCTCCTGCATTCTGGCACCGCCAGAGGCACAGAAGAGGATAACCGGCTTTCTCTCTTGGGCAGCTCGCTCAAATAAGCGAGTGATCTTCTCTCCGACGCACCGCCCCATGCTTCCCATTAAGAAACGGGTATCGCACACACCGATTGCGACCGGAATCCCGTCAATTGCCGCGCTGCCCGTCACAACGGCTTCATCTATCTTCGTACGCGTTTTCAGCTCTCTTAGCTTCTCCTCATACTCTGGATAGTTCAGCGGATTCTCCTCCGGCAGCTCCTCGTCCCATGCCTGGAAGCTCTTCCTGTCTATGGTCATCTTCAGCCGGTTGCCGGCGCTTACGCGGAAATAAGCTCCACATTTATAACAGCGGTATTTGTTGGATACGACATCCTCTTTGTAGAGGGCTGCACGGCAGGACGGACACTGAATGAACAGGCCGTCAGGCACATTGGGTTCTCTCTCTTTCTGATTCAGCGGAATATAGTTCGTCTTCCGGAAATGTAAGATTGACATATCATCGTCTCCTGTTGCTATACTGTCTGCTGCACATACTGTTCAATAAAATTCGTATCTGCCTTTCCCTCCCGAAACACCGGATGTTCCAGAATACGGTATAAAAAGTCCACGTTCGTCTTGATGCCGTCCATCACCACTTCTCCCAGGGCACTGTGCATCTTGGCAAGCGCCTCCTGCCGGTCTTGCCCCCAGGCAATCAGCTTGACGATCATGGAATCATAGTACGGCGGTATCGTATATCCCGGGTATACGGCGCTGTCTACTCTGACCCCGCATCCCCCCGGCAGATACATATAGGAAATAGTTCCTGGACAGGGCAGGAACTTCCTGTCTGGATCCTCCGCATTCACCCGGCACTCTATGGCATGTCCAGTAAGTTTTATATCTTCCTGGGCAATGGAGAGAGGTTCCCCGGCAGCTATCCGAATCTGTTCTTTGATGAGATCCAGGCCGGTAATCATCTCCGTCACAGGATGCTCTACCTGTATCCTCGTGTTCATCTCCATAAAATAATAGTTTTCTTCTGCGTCCACAAGGAATTCCACAGTTCCCGCATTCACATAATGCACCGCCTTGGCAGCCCGCACTGCCGTCTCTCCCATTCTGCGGGCAGTATCGTCGGATATGGCCGTGCAAGGCGCCTCTTCCACCACTTTCTGATGGCTGCGCTGTACAGAACAGTCCCGGTTGCCCAGATACACTGTATTCCCATATTGATCTGCCAAAATCTGGACTTCTACATGTCTTGGATTTGACACATATTTTTCCAGGTACATCGTGTCATCTCCAAAGGCTGCCCTTGCTTCCATCTGAGCTGTCAAGAATTTGTCTCTCAGCTCCTCCTCGCCCGCGGCGATGCGCATCCCCTTGCCTCCCCCGCCAGAAGAGGCTTTAATCATAACTGGATAGCCGATCTCTTTCGCCCGAAGCTCTGCCTCTTCTACTGTCAGAACCGGCTCCCTCGTTCCTGGAATAACCGGAATCTTGGCCTTCATCATCGTCTTTCTAGCTTGTGCCTTATTACCCATTTCCTGAATCATCTTTGCCCGTGGGCCAACGAAGGCAATCCCGCAGCTTTCGCATGCCTGGGCGAACCGGCTGTTCTCTGAGAGAAAGCCGAAGCCGGGATGGATAGCCTGTGCATGGCTTACAACCGCCGCGCTCAGAATTCTCTCCATATCCAGATAGCTCTCCTTGGCGGGCGCAGGCCCGATGCAGATTGCTTCATCCGCCAGCTGTGTATGCAGTGCCTCTCTGTCTGCCTCAGAATAGACAGCCACGGTACGAATTCCCATTTCTCTGCAGGCCCGGATGATTCTCACCGCGATTTCTCCTCTGTTCGCAATCAATAATTTCTGAAACATCGCGCTTTCCTATCCTTTCAGCCGACGGCAAAGGTCAGCTCTGCCGCAGCCACAATCTTGCCGTCCACCTTGGCGCAGCCTTTGCCGATCCCTACCGGCCCTCTCATTTTTTCCAACACCACTTCCATCTCCAGCACATCTCCAGGAATGACCTTTCCTTTGAAACGGGCTGAACGAATTCCTCCGAAATAAGCAACTTTTCCCTTGAATTCTTCCATGCTTAACAGAGCAACCGCCCCTGTCTGGGCCATCGCTTCGATAATCAGCACGCCCGGCATCACCGGCTCCCCTGGAAAATGTCCCGCGAAATACGGCTCGTTGTAAGTCACGCATTTCCTGCTCACCGCCCTTTTCCCCGGTTCCAGCTCCTCTACTGTGTCAATCAGCAGAAACGGCTGCCTGTGGGGTATGATCTCCATGATCTCTTTAGCTGTCAACCTCTCCATCTGTTTCTCCTGCCTCTTTCTTCTTATCCGATCAGGAACATAGGCTGCCCATACTGTACCATCTCGGCATTATTTACATGGATTGCCTTGACTGTTCCATCAAACTCGCTCTCAATCTCATTCATCAGCTTCATCGCTTCTACAATTCCAAGTATCTGGCCTTTTTTCACGGTATCCCCCACCTTGACATAAGGCTCTTCCTCGGGAGAAGACGCGGCATAGAAGGTTCCCACGAGAGGACATCTCACCCACTGTCCGTCTTCTTCTCCTTCCTGTCCTACTGTAAATCCGCTCTCCCGTCCGTCTGCATAGCTGTTCTCTTGCCCAACTGTCTGAGGCCTTCCTGTCACCCCCTGGGCCAAAGACAACGTTCGTCCTTCTCCTTGGATCTCCTCTGCAGAAGAATTCTTGACCTCACCGGCTTGGGATTGTCCGCTGCCATCTGCTTCCTTTGGTCCGATGCCCCTAGTAAGGGAGATCTTCATATTTCCCTCCTCCAGTGTAAAACTTGTCAGTGAGGACTCTGAGACGGCTTGTATCAGCTTCATAATGCTCTCTAATTCCAATTTTCTATACCTACCGGCCTGATGCCTTCCTTTCCTTCATTACTTCTCCCTGCCTGCGCGCAAGTCTCTTAGAATTGAAACGTCCGCCTTCCATATCAATGCTTATACCGCTTCAATCCTCATATCTCTTGAGCAGGATACTTGCGTTGTGTCCTCCAAATCCAAGGGAGTTGCTCAGCGCATAGGGCACTTCTTCCATTACGGCTTCCCCCTGGACATAGTTCAGATCCAGCTCTTCTCCCGGCTCTCTCAATCCTACTGTAGGATGGATATAGCCTTCTTCCATCTCTTTGATACAGGTGATACATTCAATGGCACCAGCAGCTCCCAGCAGATGGCCGATCATGGACTTCGTTGAATTGATCTTCAGGTCATAGGCATGATCGCCGAAAGCCATCTTGATCGCCCTGGTCTCGAACAAATCATTGTGGTGAGTGCCGGTGCCATGGGCATTGATATAGGTAATCTCCTCTGGCCGTACCTGCCCATCCCTCATGGCATTCTCCATCGCCCGAGCGGCCCCTGACCCGTCTTCCGCCGGCGATGTGATATGGTAGGCGTCACTGGATGTTCCATATCCAATCACTTCAGCTAGGATCTTCGCCCCCCTGGCCTTCGCGTGGTTCAGCTCCTCTAAAACGACTACCGCCGCGCCCTCGCCCATCACGAACCCGCTTCGGTCTTTGTCAAAGGGGATCGAGCACCGATGGGGATCGCCGCAGCTGCTAAGGGCGGTTAAGGCGGTAAAGCCGCCAACCCCCAGAGGCGTGACGGCGCTCTCCGTTCCGCCTGCTACCATAATATCCGCGTCCCCGTACTGAATCGTGCGGAACGCCTCTCCGATGCAATTCGTCCCGGTTGCGCAGGCGGTCACCACATTGATGCTCTTGCCCTTCAGTCCAAATTGGAGGGATATATTGCCCGCCGCCATATTAGAAATCATCAGCGGTATGAACAGCGGATTTATTCGGTTTGGCCCCTTTTCCAGCAGCTTATTATGCTCTCTCTCCAGGGCCTGAAGGCTTCCGACTCCGCTTCCAACCGCGCACCCGGCCATATACGGGTCTTCTTCCTCCATGCGAATCCCGGACTGCTCCAGCGCTTCCTTCGCCGCCGCCACCGCATATTGGCAGAAGGGCTCCATCCTTCTGGCTGCCTTGGCGTCCATGTAATCTTTCGCCTGAAAATCTTTCACCTCCGCCGCTAGGCTGCATTTATAATCAGAGGTGTCAAAATGGGTGATCGGCGCAAACCCAATCTTCTGTTCCTTTACGCCCTTCCAAAATTCTTCCACGCTATTTCCGATGGGCGTAACCGCCCCCATGCCGGTCACTACGACTCTTCTGCTCATCTTCCTTCTTATCCTCCTGTCTACATATACATGCCGCCGTCCACAGACAGCACCTGGCCTGTGATGTAAGCTGCCATATCGGAAGCCAGAAATACAGCTGCCTGGGCTACATCTTCCGGTTCTCCCGCTCTTCCCAAAGGTATCTGCCCAAGAAGCGCCTCCTGGGCCTTCTGCGGCAGCACTGACGTCATCTCCGTGGAGATATAGCCGGGAGCGATGGCATTGACAGTAATCCCTCTTCCCGCCAATTCCCTCGCCACTGCTTTTGTAAGCCCGATAATCCCTGCCTTGGAGGCGCTGTAATTACTCTGCCCTCCATTACCAAGCAGCCCTGACACCGAAGATATATTGATAATTCTTCCTGCCCTCTGCTTCACCATCTGTCTTGCCCCATGGCGGATCGTTAAAAAGCTGCCTTTCAGATTGGTATCCAAGACCTGGTCATATTCTTCTTCCTTCATGCGCAGGATCAGATTATCCCTCGTGATGCCTGCATTATTTACCAAAATATCTAGTCTTCCGAATTCTCGGATCACATCCTTCATCATCTGTTCAGTCTGAGCAAAATCTCCCACATCGCAGCGGCATACCATAGCCCGCACACCGAAGCTCTCCACCAGAGCCTTCGTTTCCATCGCCTTGTCTTCGGAGCCGCAATAGTTAATAGCCACACTGGCGCCTTCCCTCGCAAAAGCTTCTGCGATCCCTCGGCCGATGCCTCTGGACGCCCCAGTCACAAGGGCTGTCTTTCCCTCCAGCAGCCTGCCTCTTCTGGGTTCTGTCTGCTCTCGCACCATCTCTGCCTGTTCATTTACAACTTCTATCATGGCTTCTCCTTTCCGACTGCTGTACAGACTTTTTCCAGGTCCTCCCACTTCTCAATGGAGTACCCCTTCACGACCCGGCTGATCTTGCGCAAAAATCCCGTAAGTGTCTTCCCAGGCCCCATTTCCACAAAAGTATCTGTTCCATCGGCAATCATACGCTCCACGCTCTGCTGCCACAGCACGCTGGAGGATACCTGTCTCTGCAGCAGCTGCGGAATATCCCCAGGATCTGTCACATAGTCTGCCGTCACATTGGTCAGATAAGGCACAAGGATCGGGCCAAAAGTCATCTGGGAGAGTATCCGGCCAAGCTCCTCACCCGCCTGCTTCAGCATCGGGGAATGGAAGGGCCCGCTCACTTTCAGCAATACCGTCCGCTTAGCTCCTGCCTCCTTCATCCCTTCACATGCTTCTTCCACTGCCTGTTTTTCCCCGGTGATGACGATCTGTCCTGGACAATTATAGTTAGCTACACACACAAGCCCCTTCACGCGCTCACAGACGCTCTTCGCCGTCGCGCCGTCCAATCCCAGCACAGCTGCCATCGCGCCCCCTTCTGGGACTGCCTCCTGCATCAGGATTCCTCTTCTTCTCACTGCTCCAAAGGCATCCGTCCTGTTCATCGCACCGCTCGCTATGAGGGCACCGTATTCTCCCAGGCTCAGCCCCGCTGTGACATCCGCCCTCAGGCCATACTGTTCTGCCGCGGCCAAGATGGCGGCCTCCACAGTCAGCATCCCAATCTGGGTATATTCTGTCTGATGCAGTTTCTCCTCCTGTTCAAAGCAGAGAGCTGCCACATCCAGGCCGCAGGCCTTGGAGGCCTCCTCAAATACCTTCCTGCACACTTCTTCCTTCTCATAGAAATCTTTTCCCATCCCCACATACTGGGCACCCTGCCCTGGGAACACAAACGCAATCTTGCCCATATCTGTTCTCCTGCTCCTATCTGCCGCCGCCCTGCAAGCTTAATGCCGCGTTGCTCATGGCGCTGGCCAAACTGTTACGATTTTTGGCCATATAGGGAGAGGCTGCCTTCTTCCGGCACCCTCTCCAACTGACATATCCCTTACCCTGGATGTCACATAGCCTTCTTCATCACATCTTCTGCCTGCTGCATAATGCTGTCTATGATCTCCCGGCAAGTTTTTTCTTCTGATATCATTCCCGCAATCTGCCCGGCCATAACGGTTCCATACATTACATCCCCGTCCACCACAGCCTTGCGAAGGGCCCCGGCCGCCAGCTGTTCCAATTCCTCGAAGGAAGCTCCTTCCTTCTCCAGCCGGAGGTATTCCCGCGTCATCTTATTGCGCAGGGAACGGATCGGATGGCCGGTGCTCATTCCCGTCACCTCGGAATCAATGTCCTTGGCCTTGAGAATCCTCTGCTTATAATTTACATGGACGATCGATTCCTTCGCCGTTACGAACACGGTTCCCATCTGCACGCCCTCCGCGCCCAGCATTCTGGCTGCCGCGAATCCTCTCCCATCCGCAATGCCTCCCGCGGCAATCACCGGTATCTCTACCGCATCCGCCACCTGTGGAACGAGGGTCATCGTTGTCTGGCTGCCGATATGTCCTCCGGATTCCATTCCCTCAGCCACCACTGCGTCCACATGACATCTCTCCATCCGCCTGGCTAACGCTACAGAGGCGACAACCGGAATCACTTTAATTCCGGCGTCCTGCCAGAGCTTCAAATATTTCTCCGGGCTTCCGGCCCCGGTGGTGACTGCCCGTACCTTCTCCTCGGCCACCATACGGGCCACTTCTTCCGCATACGGGCTCAAAAGCATAATATTCACGCCGAACGGCTTGTCGGTGAGCTCTCTCACCTTGCGGATCTCTTCTCTGACAGTCTCTGCCGGGGCGTTCGCCGCCCCTAATATCCCGAAGCCTCCCGCCCCAGATACCGCCGCCGCCAAATGATGCTCCGCCACCCAAGCCATACCGCCCTGGATAATCGGGTATTCAATTCCCAACAGTTCTGTGATTCTCGTCTTCATCGGCCAACACATCCTTATCCGTTACTCTACGCCTTTATCCTTCAGATAATTCAGCACATCTCCCACTGTGGCAAGTCCTTCCAGCTCTTCCGAGGGGATCTCCACGTTATATTCATCTTCAAAAGCCATCACGATCTCAAATAAGTCCAGGGAATCAGCCCCTAAATCTTCCTTGAAGGAAGTCTCCTCCGTAATATCTTTTGCTTCTACATTCAACTGTTCTGCGATAATTTCTTTGACTCTCTCCAGCATAAATATTCTCCTTATATTTTGATTTGCAAATATTTTGATATTCAAAGTATATACATAAAACTCACCCATGTCAATCACTTTTTATCATAAGAAGTCCAGGTATCGGCCACGTGAATGGGCGCGCCTGCACGCCGGGACAGCTGTGCTTTGGAGACGCGCATTTCAAAATCAAGCAGGCATGTCTGCTCGAATACTGGATATACTATAAGTAAAAGGCAGACATGTCTGCCTTTTGTCATAACCCCTCCAGGGATGCGCATGATTTTTGTAAAGTAAGATCTGCACTACGGGAAGCAAACATCAGCGCAGCAAAAACATCCCCCCATCCTTCTCCCCAGCAGCGTATATCCGAGTCTGCGGTCTTTGCCATCTGCAGGGGAATGGATACCAGCAGAAAGGAGCACGCTTATGTATGATTCATCCACTCCGGATACCCACTTTCTCAGTCAGCTGCCAGCCAAAGGCAGCGGCCGGCCTCTGCTGTACTCCACACTTCTTGGAATCCTATTCGTCAGCCTGGCCGGGAGTGCCTGGCACTTCATCTATGAAGCTTCCGGCAGAAGTACTATCCTCGCCTTCTTAGCTCCGATCAATGAATCTACCTGGGAACATATGAAGCTGCTCTATTTTCCAATGCTTCTCTACCTATTCGGCGAGGCTTATATTCTGCGCAGAAATTATCCGGGCCTGTTTGCTGCCAGAGCTGTCGGGCTGACCGCAGGTCTGCTGCTCATCCCTGTCCTATTCTATACGTACACCGGCATTCTGGGGCATCATATCTTTTTTCTTGACATACTGACATTCCTAATCGCTGTGTGTGCCGCCTTCTTTCTGTCTTTCTATATGGCAAAAGGCAGGAGACAGATACCTCTGCTCTTTGCCCTGCTCTTACTGGCTCTCTGGTCTGCCGCTTTTCTATTCTTCACGGCCGCTCCTCCCCATATCGGCCTGTTCCAGGAGCCAAAGACATAATCCTCTTATCTCCTTCCTAACCCTTTTCATCCCAATCCCACGTCCAGAATCATCATCAGAAGGAACCCAGCCAGAAAGCCCGCAGTTCCAATCCCGCTTCCTCCTCTTGCCGATCTGGGAATCAGCTCCTGGACAATCACGTACAGCATTGCCCCAGCGGCAAACGACAGCAGCCAAGGAAGCATCCACTGCGCAGTCCCCGCAAACAAGATAGACAGCAGGCCGAAGACAGGTTCCACAATACCGGAAGCAGCCCCTGCCAGGAATGCTCTTCCCCGTGCACCACCTTCCTGATAGAGAGGCAGAGCCACAGCCGTTCCTTCCGGAAAGTTCTGAATACCAATGCCTGCCGACAGGGCAGCTGCCGCTGCCAGCAGCTGGGCGTCGCCTCCCCCCTGGATATACATGGCAAAGGCCAGGCCAACTGCCATCCCTTCTGGAATATTGTGCAGCGTGACCGCCAGAATCAGCAGAATGTCATGTTCCTTTCCAGATTTTTCTGCTCCAGCAAGCCCTATCGATATCATACACCGATCCATTCCATGGAGGAACAGTCCTCCCAGCAGAACGCCTGCAGCCGCTGGAAGCCAAGATAGCATTCCTGCCTCTTTTGCCGCTTCAATAGAAGGCAGCAGCAAAGACCATAGGGAGGCCGCCATCATAATCCCCGATGCAAGCCCGAGAAACAGCCGCTGCAGGCTTCCGTCTTCTTTTATTCTGATAAACAGCACCATCAGCGACCCCATAACTGTCATCAGACATGGAAACATCAGGCCCGCCAATACATATAAAAAGGACTTCATAAGAATTCACCTCTCTCTAAGGTATGCATTCCTTCTTATGAAGTCACTGTTATATGGCTGCCTATCTTCCTTCCCTATAGGAACAAGCTTCCAATCTGGAAAATCAATACGGCGCACACCCACGCGAAGACAAGCTGGAACAGAACCATCCCCACTGTCCACTTGGTGGAATAGGTCTCTTTTCTGATTGTCGCGATTGTAGCCGCGCATGGCGTATACAACAGGCAGAAGACCATCATCGCATAGGCGTTCAGCGGTCCAAAACCCAGCGCCCCCAAGTTCGCGTGCAGGGCGGACATCCCTGCTGCCGAATTGGCATTGCCGATGCCGAACATCACGCACAGGCTGGAGACAACAACCTCCTTGGCGGATATGCCCGATAGGAGAGATACCGCAATCTGCCAGTGTCCAAGCCCTGCCAGAGAGAGCACCGGTTCCAGCCACTTCCCAATGACAGCTCCAAAACTCTGAGAGACGTCGGCAACCATCCCCGTCGTCCCAAAATTCAGTAAAAACCATATAAAAATGGATGCCGCAAAAATGGTCGTTCCGGCTTTCGTCAGATAATCTTTCACCTTCTCCCACACATATATCCAGATGGTGTAGGCATTGGGCATCTTATATTCCGGCAGTTCAATCAGAAGCGTATTGTCTCCCCCCTGCCTATCGGTCCGATGGACGACAAGAGCAACCGCAATCGCTGCCGCAAGCCCGATGACATACATGGAGAAGGCGGTCACAGCCGCATACTTCGGGAAAAAGATTTCCGAAAACAGCACATAGACCGGAAGCCTTGCCGAACATGACATAAACGGGGTAATCAGGATTGTCTTCAGACGGTCCCTCTGGCTCTCCAATGTTCTTGTAGCCATAATAGCAGGGACTGTGCACCCAAATCCCAGTACCATCGGCAGAAACGCCTTGCCTGACAAGCCGGCCTTGCCCATAATGCCGTCCATAACGTAGGCTACCCTGGACATATACCCGCTGTCTTCCAGCAAGGCCAGCGCCAGGAATAAAATGAAAATGTTCGGCAAAAAGGTTAGAATCCCTCCTACTCCCGCGATAATACCATCCACCACAAGGGATACCAGCCAATCAGAGGCATCCATATTCTGCAGGAACAGGCGCATCCCGGAAGAGACAATCTCCAGCAGCTGTTCAAAAACTCCTTTCAGGGCATCCCCCACTGTAAATGTGAGAAAGAATACCAGCGCCATAATGCACAAAAACACCGGCACGCCCCACACCGGATGCGTCAATATCCGGTCAATCCGGTCTGTGGCAGCCGACTTCTCGCTCTTATAGAACAGGCATTCCTCAACAATCTCTTCTATGTAAGCATATTTCTTGTTGATAATTTGAATTTCCATGTTTTCTGGAGACGGTTCCTTGGCTGCAATTGGATAATTTTTCTTGACCTCCCCGTCATTTTCCAATATTTTCAGCGCGTGCCACCGCAGATTGCCAAGCTCCGGATATTCGCTCTCCAAAGCCTCCTTGGTCTTATCAATCTGCCTCTCAATTTGCTCTCCATAATCAATCTGAAAAGGCGACGCCCCTTCACTGTAGTGGTGGACTGCCGCATGCATCAGCACGTCCAGCCCGCTTCGCTTCCTCGCTGATACTGGTATGACCGGGACAGAACCCAGCATCTCCGGAAGCCGGTGCAGGTCAATCTCCATCCCCCGCTCTTCCACAATATCCATCATGTTCAGAGCCACAACCATCGGCTTCTCCATTTCCAGCAGCTGGGTGGTCAGATACAGATTCCTCTCCAGAGAGGACGCGTCCACTACGTTGATAATCACATCCGCCTCTTCTTCCATAATACATTTCCTAGAGACCCTCTCTTCAATGGAATAAGAGGTCAGGCTGTATGTCCCCGGCAAGTCGATCAGGCGGATCCTATGCCCCTTATAAGTGGTCTCCCCTTCCTTCTTCTCCACCGTCACTCCCGGCCAATTAGCCACTTTCAAGTTTGCTCCGGTGAAAGCGTTGAATAGGGTTGTCTTCCCGCAGTTGGGGTTTCCTACAAATGCCACAGTAAGCTCTTTATTCATTTTCCGGCACCTTCACAAGAATTCCGGAGGCGATTTTACGTCCTACCGCCCATCTTGTCCCTCTCACCTTGATAATGCAGGCACCGTTTTTCTTCCTGTTCAGAACGGTGATTTTCGTCCCCTCATTCATTCCCAGCGCTTCCAGCCTGCGCAGGATCTCTTCTCTGATATTCAGACGTTCCACCTCATAAGTCTGGTTGATGTCGCCCTCATAAATTGTCATGTCTGCTCTCCTA
>CALWRT010000171.1 GCA_944384015.1 uncultured Lachnospiraceae bacterium
ATGCAGCCGATCAAACCTCCCATTACTAAGGATGCCAGAATACAAATCCATGGATTAACGCCGGCCACCAGCATTTTTCCAGAGAACACTCCTACAAGGGCGATCACTGCTCCGGCAGACAGATCAATTCCTCCGGAAATAATTGCAAATGCCATACCTAGTCCAAGAAGTCCATATACCGACGACTGGTCTAAAATATCCTTTATGTTGTTAAAACTGATATAAAGGGGATTTATCGCTGTAAAGACAATTCCTATAAGTATGATGCCGATTACAACGCTCATTTCTCTCTCATAGGTTTTTACAAATTTCATCGTTTTATTGTTACCCATTCCTCTTTCCCTCCAATGCTGCCATCGCAATTGTTTCTTCGCTGAATTCTTCTCTTTGCAGTTCTCCGGCGATCTCTCCCAGATGCATTACGAACATCCGATCACTCATACCGATTACTTCTGTCATTTCAGAAGATACCATGATGATCGATTTTCCCTGTTCTACCAATTCTTCCATTAAGTTGTAAATTTCGGATTTCGCTCCCACATCCACGCCTTTGGTCGGCTCGTCAAAAATCATAATGTCCACATTGGTAGACAGCCATTTTGCAAGTACGACCTTCTGCTGATTGCCTCCGGAGAGATTATCTGTCATAAATTCCGGATCCTTCGGCTTTAAATCTACGATTTTACCGATCTCTTCACAGTTTTTCAGGCGCTTCTTGTAGCTGGTAAAATGATTTGTCTCGAATTTTTTTAATGTAGGCAGGGCAATATTATCGGAATTGTTCATTACCTTAATAAACCCTTCTGTTTTCCTGTTTTCCGGGATAAGCCCAATCCCCTTGGAAATGGCCTCATTTGGCGACGCGATCTTCGTCAAAACGCCGTTCACATAAATCTCACCAGAGTCTAATTTGTCAGCCCCGAAAATCGCTTTCATAACTTCTGTGCGTTTTGCGCCCACTAGCCCAAAGAATCCTAATATTTCACCTTTATAAAGCTTGAAACTAATGTCGTGAAATTGATTATTTATACTCAAGTTCTTGACTTCAAGAACTACTTTGCTCTTATCTACGCGGGATGGCTTCAGCCTCTTAGCAAACATGGCTACATCCCGTCCTACCATGCTTTTTACTAATTCTTCCTTTGTCAGGTTTGCTACATCAAATGTTTGAATATACGCTCCATCCCTCAATACAGTTGCCCGGTTTGCCACTTTGAAAATCTCGTCCATCCGGTGGCTCACATAAATAATTGTTACGCCGTCCTGTTTCAGCTCCTCAATTAATGAGAACAGCAGTTCTGTCTCCTCGCTGCTCAAGGAAGCGGTCGGCTCGTCAAAAGAAATTACTCTCGCGTTAGAATAGATAGCTTTGGCAATCTGAAGAAGTTGGATTTGTCCAACACTCAAATTCCTTATTTTATCAGAGGGGCTTATGTTTATCCTCAGGCGCTTCAAGAGTTTTTCTGTTTCTTTCTCCATATAGCTGCCATTTAATAATCCACCTTTGGTTTTCTCCATTCCAAGCATGATATTCTGGGCTACAGTAAGCTCCGGAACCATGTTAATCTCCTGATGAACTTTCGCTATACCGAATCTCAGTGCCTCGTTTGCATTTGCAAATCGCTTCGGCTCCCCGTCGATTCGTATTTCGCCGTCCGTCGGCAGGAAAACGCCATGCAGGATATTCAGCAGAGTACTTTTCCCTGCGCCGTTTTCACCGAGGAGGGCATGAACTTCTCCTTCTTTAATAGAAAAACTCACGTCATTTAATGCCTTGCATCCTGGGAAGACTTTTGTCACATGGCTGAATTCTATATAGTTCTCTTTACCCATTTCTGCCTCTCCTTTTACAGCAGATGCCCTGTATCCAGGGCATCTGCTATGTTCTTGTGTTATCGCTAATGTTTCTCGGTTCAATATCTGCTTACTTACTTTTTCTCATACTGCAGATCTACCCAGCCAATGACCTCCGCAGGATCAGCATCCACATTCTCGGAGGATACTACTCCATTCGGGCTCCAGATTCTGTCTGGAAGATCCTGGCCGTCAATTGCACGGAATGCAACGTCCAGAGCAACTTTGCCTAAGTAATAAGAATACTGGTTGCTGGTCGCGCTCAGCTCGCCTGCGGCGATGGATTCCAGAGCCTCCTGTACACCGTCTGTTCCTGCTACTAATACTTCTCCCAGCTTTCCTGCTGCCTTGACAGATTCGATGCTGCCCATAGCCATCGTATCATTGTTGCAGAAAATTGCCTTCAGATCCGGGTTTGCCATCAGCAAAGTGTCGGTGACGTCTTTTGCCTTCGCTCTATCCCAATCTGCATTCTGTGTATCTACAATCGTCAGATTTGATTCCGGATGAGCTTCAACCCAATCCTGGAAGCCTTGTGTACGGTCTCTAGCTGACGGGTTATTGGCAATACCCATAATGATAGCAACGTCTCCGCCTTCTTCACCGAGCTGCTCAGAAAAATACTGAGCAATCGACTGTCCGGAGAAATAGGAACTGAGGCCTACGTAATAAGGAACATAGGGTTCACTATCAAATGCAACTGACAAGCTTACTACTGGTATGCCTGCGTCCTGTGCAGATTCAATAGCCGGTACCAGGTTAGAGTCAGAAATCGGCGCTGCAACGATGCAGTCATACTGTTTATTAATCATGTCGTTCATAATCGCCAGCTGGCCTTCCTGATCAGACTCTGTCTGGCCTGCGCGGATATCCACGTTGACGTTGAATCCTTCTGCCTCCAGTCTGTCCACCTCTTCCATGATTCCATCGTACATATCTCTCCAGTATTCATTTTCCAGAGATTTCATAATGAAACCAATATTCACTTCTTTGTCCGGAACGGGTGTGGTGCCAATAATGTCCCTGATATCGCTGTAGTATACCGCGCCATTAGGGAAGCTTGGATCATCCATCTGCACTTCTACGCTGCTGAAATCAAACGTTGTGCTTGCAGTAGCATCATTTGCAGATGCATCTTCCTCGGCTGTCTCATCTGTAGTCTCTTCTGTAGTCTCTTCCGTTGCCGCGGCTGTGTCTTCCGACGTATCAGTTCCGGATGAACTGCAGCCTACTAACATGCTGACGCCCAGAGCTGCACACAGCAGCATTGCTAAAATCTTTTTCATCGTAAAACCTCCTGTTTTTATTCTTTCGCAATGCAATTTTGCATATGTAATTTAAAATAATTACCTCTGATTTATCCACTTCCTTTCCGTACCTGTCAGCAATTATTTTAAATCCTTGTCTTATGCGCGCCTGGCTCTTAGAGATCAGGCGCATTGTTTATCAAATGATCTTCTTTTCCCGGAATTTCCGGATTGTTTCCTCGTCAAATCCAAGTTCGCGGTACAATTCTTCATTATGCTCTCCGAGGGCCGGAGCACCATATGTTAACTGTGGAGGAGTATCTGACATATCAATAGGGAAGCCTTGTACCGGAACGGTGCCGAGAGGCTTATACGGCACCTGAAGTATCTGGCGGTTATGAGCAATCTGCGGAAGGCGCACAAAATCAGATACCGTAAGGACGGGAGCGGATGGGATGCCAAGGGCATTAAGCTCATCCACAATATCTTGCCGGTCTTTCGTCTCTGCCCATTCCTGAACACAAGCGTTCACTTCACTGTAATGCTGAAAACGGTCATTATTGGTCAAAAATCTTGGATCCGTCAAGAGCTCCTCTCTCCCCATGTGTTTTACCAGTGCCTCCCAGTGATTTTGTTGGGAGGCTATGATAAATACATAGTCATCCTTTGCTCGGAAACAGCCGACCGGTGCGGCATTTTTATCAAGATTTCCTGTACGAAGCCTTGTTTTATTGAGGAGAAGTGCTTCCGGAACCGCATCAACCAACATGGAGATTGCCGTGTTAATCAGTGACAGCTCGACATGCTGGCCTTTCCCCGTTTTTTCTCTCGCCCACAGGGCAGTCGTAACCGCAAAAGATGCGTAAGCCGCCGTCATATAGTCGATCAAAAATGTCCCGCATAAGTAGGGCTCTCCATCGGCCGGGCCAGTCAGACTCATCAGGCCGCCTAATGCCTGCAGGATGAAATCAAATCCGGGATATCCGGCCATAGGACCCGTCTGTCCATACCCGGAGATAGATACCAAGATGGCTCTGGGGTTGATTTCATGAATTTTTTCCCAGCCAAATCCCATTTTTTCTAGTGTACCAGGCTTAAAATTCTGAATAATCACATCTGCGGTACGAAACAGCCTAGTGAGAACCTCCTTGGCTTCCTCACTTCTGTATTTCAACGTCATACCCTTTTTGTTTCTGTTCATAACTATATAATAGAAACTTTCTCCGTCTATGCCGGGCTCATAGCTTCGGATATTTTCTCCTTGGGGGGACTCTACTTTAATCACTTCCGCCCCCATGTCTCCAAGGAGTTCTGCACAGTACGGTCCGGAAATATACCGTGCCATATCAATTACTCGAATACCTTCCAGTGCCTTCATTAATTATTCACTCCTAATTTCCACTTGCCGAAGCATCAAACGGCTTCGGGCCACACGGTAAAGGATCCATCCAGTTTGACTTCCACCATGTAGGGTTTGCCGCTTGCTCGCGCCGCTTCCATCGCAGGTGCCAATTCACTCGC
>CALWRT010000172.1 GCA_944384015.1 uncultured Lachnospiraceae bacterium
GGCGCTGTTGCCGTACACCAGCACGATGTCCGGCTCTTATCTGTCGTGATGCCCGGCTCAGGGGCATGCTTATTTACAGAATAATGATAGGGCAATTGATAATAATTGTCAATAATACTGCAGACGCTTTACCCAGCCCTCACATCTTGGCTTTTAGACTGGGCTTCTATAGAAAAACCGCATATCTCTCACAGAACCGCTCTGTAAAAGATACACGGTTATTCTTTCTTCCATTCAATCCGTCTGGATACGCTTAAGGCCAGTCCCATCTCCGCCATCAGGAATACGCTGGAAGTTCCCCCGGCGCTGAAGAATGGGAGCGTAATTCCCGTATTGGGAATCACATTAGTGACTACTGCGATATTCAGAACCACCTGAATCGCAATGTGAGCGAAAATTCCCGTCACCATAAGAGAGCCATACAGATCCGCGGCGTTCCGGGCAATAAACATTAGCCGGTACAGCAAAATCGAGAAAAGCAGCAGCACAATCGCCACGCCAAAAATGCCGAGTTCCTCGCAAATGATAGAGAAAATCATATCATTCTGGGCTTCCGGCAATATCATCTTCTGGGCACTGTTGCCCAGCCCCTTTCCGAACAGCCCCCCGCTGCCGATCGCGTACAGCGCCTGCATTGTCTGGTAAGTGAAATCGGAGGCATACTCCTCCGGGTTCAGCCAGCCGATAATACGGCGCAGCCGGTAATTCTCGCTCGTATCCATATTGCTGACCACAAAATGGATAAAGGCCCACACAGCGGCCAGTCCTGCTCCTCCTGCCGCGAGGAACGGCCACGTCTTTGGATGCACGATATAGACAAGAATGACTGTAATCCCCATCAGGATAATCGCGGAGCTTAAGTTTCTGGAAATAATTAGGATCAGTCCGCTGACAAAGCCTCCCAGCACAAGAAGAAACATCGTCCCCTTCACAGACCGTACTCCTCTTCCTATCTTCACCACCGCATAAGGGATAAACACAATCAAGGCAATCTTGCACAGCTCCGCCGGCTGAAATGAAAGGGTTTCCGTCACGCCGATCCACCTGGTAGCTCCATTGCTCTCTATGCCAAGAGGCGTAAGGAGCAGGAGCACCGATACGACCGCAGCCAAATATCCCAGCCCCGCAAGCCTCTTCCAGAACCGGTAGTCAATCTTGGATATGATGTACATCAATACCAGCCCGCCCAGACTGATCAGTCCCTGCTTCTGCAAATAATAGAAACTGTTGCCCTCATGCTCCACCTGGCTCAGATAATAAGTCGTGCTGTACAGCATAATCAGGCCAAAGCAAATCAAAAACAGGATTACCGCGAGCAGATTATAGTCGCAGCAGCCATTCCCCACTTTTCTCCAACTCAAAGTGAACCGGAAAGGCCGGCGTGCCGGCTTGGCCCGCCTTCTCCTCCGCCTCTGCTCTTCCAGCCATTCCTCTTCGTAACTTTCCTCATACTCACGCCTGTCATACCCCCGCCTGCCATCCTGCCTGCTTCTTCGCTGTGCAGAATAGGCTTCCTCTCGAGCCCTCACGGCAGAATATGGCCTTGCATACGCGGATCTGCCGCTTCCCTGTACCGCATAGCGTTCATTCATGCTGCGCATAAAATTGGTTCCATAGCTCTCAAGCTGGCTGTAGCTGTTGTCAGATCCGTAGCGCCTGGCAGGCTCATAGGCATATTGCCTCTCTCGCGCACGGCGGCTTCTGCTTTGCATCTCCTCCCGCGCGCGGCGGCTTCTGGACTTTCTCGCCCGCTTCTTCTGCGCAAATACCATATTCTCCCCCCTTCCTCCAGACGGATATCCTGCTTAACTGTCTTGTTGTCCTCTCGGACATTATAACACGGGCCCGATGATAGATAAACCTAAAATTTGTCGAGAGTTTCTTAAATTTCTCTTCCAAATATATCCCATGCTCCGCCGCATATATTCCTCTGCCTGTCACAGCCGGGGCCTCATCCCCACAGGAAGCCAAGCGCTTCTAAGAAGCCGAGGCTGCCCCCATCTTCCTCCAACACCTCCCTAGCCACACTAGGTCTGTCCGTAATCAAGTTATCTACACCCGCCTCTATCATCTTCCTCATATCTTTTCTGGAATTCACTGTCCAAGCATGAATCTCCTTCCCAGCTTCGTGTGCCCGGCGCACAAACTCTTCGGTTATGCAGTCAAAGCTTACGCTCAAAAAATCTGCATGCTCCAGCCTCTCTGCGCGGCCATACACCATATTGATAATGTAGCCGGTGCGGATATCCTCATTCAGTTCCTTTACCTGCTCCAGATAGCGGTAATTTGCTGAGGTGATTACGCACTGGCCTGTCATTCCCATAGACTCTATAAGCTGCACCGCTTTTTCTACAATATCTTCATTATGTCCGTTGCTCTTCAGCTCAATATTCAGATCCAGACGGCCCTGACATAATTCCAGGGCCTCCTCAAGCGTCGGCACCGGTTCTCCCGCATATTCGCTGCTGTATCTGCTTCCCGCGTCCATCTGCCGCACCTGGGCGTAATCTGTCTCCCATACCTTCCCGTAAGTACCGGTCGTCCTGGCAAAATCATTGTCGTGGAGCAAGATCAGCACGCCGTCTGACGTCTCCTGCACATCAATCTCTGCATAATCTGCAGCATTCTCTATTGCATTTTTCAAGGCTGCCAGCGTATTCTCCGGCGCCGCCCCCGCTCCTCCCCGGTGAGCTGTGATAAAAGTTCCTCCATACATATTCTCTGTCAGCAGCGTCACATGAGCCGCCGTATTATACAGATATCCTGCTTCCAGGGCCAGGAGGAGAGAAAACAGCCATACTGTTTTCTTAGGTCTTCCCGGTCTGATGCCAAGCATCCCTTCCGCCGCCTCCCCGGGACTAAACCGTAAGTACAGTGCGAGAATCATCTGCCCGTTTATGCCCATTCCTACAACGCCGGCGGCTAGTCCGCCTGCCAGCCGGATATGATCATCCAGCACATACAGTGTAGCCATCACTGCCGAAGGCGGACGCAGGAACCAGACAATTCCCGCAGCTCCGGTCATCGCCAGATAGTACAAAATCAGGAAGCATACCGACAGCAGTCCGTTACACAGTATAAGCCCTCCTGCGATTTTCGGAAAATGCCGGATAGTCAAACGAAAGCTCTTAAGAAAAGAATCCTTTACGCCTGTCCTTCCCGTCATAGCAGCCGGCAGAACGAAGATGGACAGCAGCCCTGCGGCGATCAGGCCTCCTGCCAAGAGCACCACATACCCTCTCCCTCCGGTCCACATCCTCTGGAGAGCGTAGCGGACAAACTTCATATTCATAACGATATAATACAGAAAATGACCACACACAAAGAGTCCAGACAGTCCTGCAGCCAGCAGCCAGACGGGCCATGCGGCGCCGCTTCTTCGCACCAGATCTCTTATGCTGCCGAAACCATCCAATATAATCTGGAACACTCCCCTTGGAGTCCTTTGATATCCATATAGCCCTGCCCGGATGCCAATCGCTAATTCAAAAAGCAAAAAGGCCAGAACCACAGCCGCCGCGCACACTAAGACCAAGATGGCAAGCGGATGAGAGGCAAAATCCATGTAATTCTCAGCAGTCAAATAGCTATACCCCATATAGGACAGCACCGCTCTCGCGGCCGAGCTTCCAATCCGCTCTAACACAATCATCCCCGCCATCCAGCAAAACAGCTGCGCACACAGGAGGGGCGCCAAATTTTTCCTCAGCCGATTCCATATCTGTCTGAGGTCTTTCATATAGCTCTCCCCGCCCTTCTGCTCATTCTCTATCGTGCACATATACGCTGTGACAACCTATGTAAATAGATGTCCATATCTGATATTTTATTATAGCACATTTTCAACTGCTTAACATAATATAATATCGAATTATCCGATTTTTATGACAGAAAGGATCCGATTATGCAAAACGGTTTTTATTCTGAGCCGTCGAGAACGGTATCTTCTTCCCGTCCGGCGGCTTCCTGCACACCTTCCTCCTTCGGCCGAACCGGCCGCTCTGTGCAGGAGACGATGCCAGGCTTTCCGCTTGCTATGGCTTATGTTCCCTGGCAGCATTTTTCCAATACGTACGAGCCGCATGAAGCTCTGCAGTACGGCACAATTTTCCCAGAACTCAATATGCCCTTCCTTGGGAGAAAGGGGTGCCGTCCATGAGTACACGCTACAGATCCAAAGAGGCGCTTCTTCACTGGATTGATATGGTAAGCTTTGCTGTAAACGATATCTCCCTGTATCTGGATACCCATCCACAGGATCAGGAAGCGCTCTCCTATTTTGCCAACTACTCCAGCCTCAGACGCCAGGCAATGGAAGACTTCTCCAAAGCTTTCTATCCTTTAACAATTGATACGGCACAGGACAGCCAGCAGCAGTGGGACTGGGCACTCAGCCCCCTGCCTTGGGAAGGAGGATGCTGATATGTGGAATTATGAAAAACGCCTGCAGTATCCAGTCAATATCAAGAAGACCAATCCCCAGATCGCCCAAGTCATCATCAGCCAATTTGGCGGGCCTGACGGAGAACTGGCAGCCTCTATGCGCTACCTCTCACAGAAATACGCCATGCCAGACAAACGCCTCGCCGGCCTGCTGAATGATATCGGTACAGAAGAGTCGGCCTGCCGTCACTGTCACATACTTCTCGGCAGCCTATTGTCCCGTCGGTATCTGATCTTTATATTTCTCATACAGTTCCTGCAGCTTCTGAATATCTCCCTCATCCACCTGCTCCATCAAATACTGCTGAGCCGCCTGCATATCCTGGCTCTGGAGAATCTCTGCCGCCTCGGCAATTGCAGCCGGGTCCGCGTAGCTGTCAATAATATCCTCCAGCTGCTGGGCATCCTCCGGCTCCATCTGTTCCATCAATCCATCAATATCCACATCCTGCCCGCTGATAGAGGTTACTACCTCTTCGACTCCCCGCTTCACCACGGCTCTCCCTGCCATCTGGGCAATGTCATCCATATGCGAAAAGACATATCCTGCAATCGCCAGCAGCACAATAATCAATAAAGCCAAAATCAGGCAGCCGCGATGACGCTTTCTTCTTCTGCTCAATCATATTCCCCTTTCTTCTCTCAAGAGATCCGATAAGACATTCGGCATATTTTGCCGTCTCTTATCTTTTATTATCCGGTTGGATGAATGTCAGATTATTATAACATAGCCCTCTGTCAAATGCAAAAACTCCCACTTTCTCCTGCCTGTTCCAGGGCAAAGAGCGCGGTTATCTTCCCGCAGTGCAGTTTCCCCTTAATCTGCGGTACAGATGGAGCCGCTCCCGCATACACTTTAACAACAGTTGATTGTCAGAAGGAAATTTTATGAACAAGAGTACTCAAGATTGTATGTATCTGCGAAAATCTCGTATGGATATGGACGCCGAGCTCTCTGGGGCTTCTGATACCTTGGCAAGGCACGAGCGCCAGCTGCATGCATTGGCATCCCGCGTCGGGGCAAATGTCACATGGATTTTCCGGGAAATTGTATCTGGGGAAACCATTGCCGCCCGCCCCGCCGTTCAAAGTCTGCTGGACGGTGTCCAGGAAGGAAGGTGGCGTTCTGTTCTTGTCATGGATCTGGATCGTCTGGCAAGGGGCAATACAAAAGATCAGGGGATCATACTGGAAGCTTTTCAATTATCCGGGACAAAGATCATCACGCCTCTGAAGACTTATGACCCCAGCAATGAATATGACGAAGAGTATATGGAATTCGGCCTGTTCATGGGGCGCCGGGAATATCAGATGATCAACCGCCGGATTCAAAGAGGACGCTGTCAGTCTGCCGCGGAAGGCAATTACATCGGAAGTAAGCCCCCTTACGGCTACATCCGCCGGAAGCTGGATTCTCAGAAAGGTTTCAGCCTTATTCCCCACCCAGACCAGGCGGCAGTCGTCCAAATGATTTATCGTTGGTACACCTGTCCCCAGATTCCTGGAGCCAAGGCTTCTGCCGCAGTTGGAATCAGCTCCATCGTCCAAAGACTCAATGCCCTGCATATCCCTTCCTACAGCGGCGGCCGCTGGTCCTACTCCTCCGTCCGTAGGATCCTCTCCAATCCCGTCTATGCCGGCAAGATCGCCAGCGGCCAGCGCCGGCAGCAAAAGAAAATCGCCCAAGGAGCCCTCATTAGGACGAGATCCTGGTGCCAAGACTATAAAGTCTATGATGGAAAACATCCGCCTATCATATCCCAAGAATCGTATGACGCTGCCCAATCCATCCTGCAGCGCCGCTCAGCCGCCCGCTTGGCCCACATGCCCTCTCCATCCGGCCGGCAGCTTAAGAATCCCTTTGCAGGCCTGCTGCGGTGTTCCTGCTGCGGGCGCGGCCTGATACGCCGTCCCTACGGAGGCCAGCGGCCTGACTTTCTTATCTGTCCTACCCCAGGCTGTCCTACTGTCGGCTGCCCTCTGGAACAAGTAGACTCCTCCCTTCTAACCGCCCTGCAGCAATGGTACAGTGATGTGATTCTCCCCTATCCGTCTGTCTGTTCTTCATCTTCGGATACCTTGTCCGCTTTCCGCCTTCTGGAGCATTCAAGGCTGCAGTCGCTGAAGCAATTATCCGTCAAGAAGGACCGGCTCTATGATCTTCTGGAAGGCGGGATTTACTCGCCGGAAGAATACGCTTCCAGGATGCGCCGTCTCCAGGAGGAAGAACGTCAGCTTTCTCTCGGCCTTCAGGCTCTTCAGGAGGAAATTGCCAAAACATCATCTGAAGGTTCCGGTTCTTCCGCCTCCTTACCTTCCGCTCCAGGATACTGCCCGGAAGGACTTCCGCTCCCTTCCCTCTATGCGCGGCTGTCTCCTTCCGAAAAGCGTGCGCTGCTCGGACAATTTTTTTATAAAATTGAATATCAGAAACAAGTCCGTACTTCCAGAAACCAGAGAGGCACTCCTTCCGCCCTCCTCTCTCTCTATCCAAATATACTGCCGTCCAAACCCGCCTCTGTTCCAATTTTGGCAGGCCGACGAGTTGGGCCATTTGGAAATCATCGGAGCCATCGTCTATCAGCTGACCAAGGGGATTACCCCCGAGGAAGTGATGGCAAGCGGATTTGAAAAATATTATGTGGATCACACAACCGGATTATGGCCTCAGGCTGCCGGGGGTATCCCCTTTAACGCCTGTGAATTCCAGTCCAAGGGAGATCCTATTACTGACCTGGTAGAGGATATGGCGGCAGAGCAGAAAGCCCGCAGTACCTATGACAATATTCTCCGCCTTGTTAAGGATCCGGACATCTGTGATCCGATCCGTTTTCTCAGAGAAAGGGAAATCGTTCATTTTCAAAGATTCGGCGAAGCGCTCCGTCTTCTACAGGATGATTTGAATTCCAAAAACTTTTATGCCTTCAATCCTAGCTTCGACTGCGTCAAGCCAAACAACTGCAAGTAAACGTATGAGAGACAGCATATTCTATACCAGAAGGCCCTGCGGAGGTTCCATCCCTCCGCAGGGCCTTCATCTCTATTCTTCTATATGCCGCGCACACGGTATCCCTGCTCTGTCTTTTCCACGGCAGACTGAGTCCACAATGCGGCCAATATCTCATTCCCTTTTTCTGTCAGATGCATGCCGTCCACAGTCAGAGCATCCTCGCCGAAGGCAGCGCGGGCCTTCATCATACCGTCATAGAGAGGAACATAGCCTGTATCGTATTTCCTGGCCAGTCTCTGGATCATCCGTATTTCTTCCCGTATATACACGTGCCATTCCTTCAAATATTCCGGTCTTGTAAACACGAAGGGCTCCATAAGAATCAGTTTGGCGCCCGTTTCGGCCACAATGCTCTCCAGGAGCCGTTCATAATTATTGGCAAATTTCCACAGGCTCCCCCGATAATCCATATCGAAATACTCTGCAATATCATTCACCCCTACCAGGACCGTTACTACGTCCGGGCTTAATGCCTTGCCGTTGCGCTGCCAATAGTGGAGCAGGTCACCGGAGGTAAATCCGTTAAAACCACAGTTGATGATATCGTAATTCCCTCCGATTTTCTCCATATATTCCGCAATCATGCGCACATATCCGTTCCCAAGGGCTTTTTCCTGAAAATCCCACAAATGGTCACAGTCCGTAATACTGTCACCGATAAATAACAGCCTCTTCTTCATAATCAATCATACTATACCTATATACAACTACTTTATCGGTATGATACAGTGTACGGCTTTCCTACCTGCTCTCGCCCATGAAAAACAGCGCCAAAGTCCCCGGGCCCGAATGGGCGCCGATGGTCGGCCCTACATAGTCGATCAGGAAATCATGAATGCCGAATTTCTCCTCAATCAGTTTCTTCAGATACTCTGCATCCTCCAGGCAGTCTCCGTGACTGATAAAAATAACATCGTTCTGATCCCGGTACGACTTCATCTGATCTTCCATCATAGTCACAAGCGTATTGATAGACTTCTTTCTGCCCCTTACTTTTGACAGCGGAATCAGACGCCCCTGGTTATCCACATGGAGCATCGGCTTAATATTGGCCAGTGTTCCTATAAACGCCGCTGTCTTAGACACTCTGCCCCCGCGGTACAAGTGATTCAGGTCATCCACAGTAAAAACATGGCATAAATGCAGTTTATTATTCTCCAGCCAGTCCACGATCTCTTCCATGCTCATCCCTTGCTTTTTCAGCTGCACTGCTTTGTGCACAAGCAGCCCCTGTCCGAGAGATGCGCAGAGAGAATCCACTATCCTTACCTTATATTCCGGATATTCCTCCATAATCTCTTCCGCTGCAATCCTCGTGCTGTTGCAGCTTCCGCTTAAACCTGAAGAAAAAGCGATATGCACAATATCATGTCCCTGCTCCAGAACCTTCAGAAATTTCTCTTTCGCCTCTTCCGGATTTACCTGGGACGTGGTCGGCATAGAGCCGCTGCGCATTCTGTTATAAAACTCTGGATATGGAAGGGAATTCTCCTTGGAATATGTCTTGCCGTCCAGCATATAGGTAAGAGAAATCTCCTCCACCCCATTTTCCCTCAAATAATCATCCGGCAAATCCGCCATATTGTCGGTCATCAAAACAAAATCTCTCATTTCAGGTACTCCCTTTCCCGTTTTTTTCGATTATATCATTTTCACGTACAACAGGCAATGTTTCACTGTCAATTTCCCTTCCATGATGAGAATAATCCTGAGAAACTCTGACTGCATCAGCAGCAAGCCTTAGCTGCTCCGCCTCTTCAGACATATGGCTGCGTATCATTGGTCTCTATCATTTTTATAGGTGTGGGGGGTGCGCACCCGGAAAAACCTCCTCATACATTCCTTGGGCCTGAAAGGAATCAGCGGATAAATATAACTGCTTCCAGCCACAGTCTTGTTCAGGCAGACCGCTAGGGCAACAAGCGCTGTCCCTCCGATAAAGCCCCACAAATCAAACAGGGAGGTGGCGATCAGCAGGATGATCCTCATGAACTTCAAAGCATATCCAAGTTCCAGGCTGGCCTGAGTATAATTTGCCAGAGCCACAAAGGCCATATACAGCATCACTTCGCTGTTAAACCAGCCGGAATTTACGGAAAATTCTCCCAGCACGAGGGCCGCGATGATACTAAGTGGAGTGGTCAGCATAGACGGGGTGTTCAAAGCCGCTAATTTCAATCCGTCCACCGCCACTTCCAAAATGAGGAATTGGAAAATCAGCGCCACATGAACCGTCTCTTTTATTCTGATAAACTCCAGCCACTCCGGTATCCACTGAGGATTCTGCATCAGCAGCAGGAACAAAGGCGTCATAAACAAGGTTACAAACGCAATAAGAAATCTCGCTCCCCGAAGATACGTACCGGTAATCGGCGGAAAATAATAGTCATCCGCTTCCTCAATAATGTCGAAGACCGACGTGGGGATTACCATGGCGGAGGGAGATGTATCCACAAGCAAAATAATATTTCCTTCCAAAATGCAGGCAGCCGCAGTGTCTGGTCTCTCCGTATATTTGAATTTAGGAAAAGGGTTGTACCATTTCCGCCGGTACAGGCATTCCGCCAAGCTCTCCTGGTTCATGGTCAGGGCGTCTACCTCAATATTATTTATCCGGTCTCTGACCTTCTGGACAAGCTGATCATTTGCCCGCCCTTCCATGTAGCACATCACCACATCTGTCTTAGAGGCACGCCCTACATTGAGCATCTCTACTCTCAGGTTGGTATCCCGTATCCTCCTTCGGATCAGGGCTGTATTGAAGATGACCGTTTCCACAAATCCATCCCTGGACCCCCTGAGCACTTTGTCTTTCTGAGGCTCCTCCACTCCTCTGGATGGATATGTCCGGCAGTCAATGGCAATACAGCCCTCATATCCGTTTATGAACAGACAGAGGACCCCGGAAAACAGATTTCGCTTCATATCCTCCCAGCATGTGAGGATCTCCACCTCCACATAGGGCAGTTTATCCGTCATAACCCCCTCGATCGTCTGAGGCATATCCGACTCCTGTATCCCATACAGGGAATCCATGATTTTCAGCATCACTTCATCTTTTATAAAACCGTCCACAAAATAAAAGCAGCTCTTTTTGCCGCCAATTTTCATGTCCCGGCATATCAGGTCAAAACTTTTAGAAATGCCAAGAAGCCGTTCACATGTACTCTTATTCTCCTCCAGAGATCCTCCGATGGGCGTCAGCCCCTTTTGGTTCTGTGACATAAAAAAACCTCGCCTTCGTTTTTTTCTTAGTTTACCGAAAGCAAGGCTATTTTATTCTCTGCCGCCGCGCAAAGCGCGCCTGCTTACCATTCCAGCAGCGCGCCCGCCCATGTCAGTCCAGCGCCGAAGCCTGACAGTATGATCTTCTGTCCTCTCTTCAGCAAACCGCTGCGGCTGGCTTCGTCCAGCAAAATAGGAACGCTTGCCGCAGAAGTATTGCCGTATTCCATTACATTCATCGGAAATTTCTCAATAGATACGTCCAGCCTCTTCGACACTGATTTTAATATCCGCTCATTTGCCTGATGAAGGATGTACCAGTCTACTTCCTCTTTGTTCATCCCGGCAGCCGCAAGCAGTTCCTCTATCATCTCCGGCACCCGGCGAACCGCGAATCGGAAAACCGCCTGCCCCTCCATATGGGCGTGATCCATCGGCTCTCCTGTATCCCTGTACTGCTGATTGACAAATGGGTTGCAGATCAGCCGGTTCCTGCAGGAGAGCACCCGTCCCTGCCCTCCGTCAGAGTATTGGCGAAAACAGATCATTCCCACCTCATCAGCCTGTACCACCGCCGCTCCGGCCCCGTCTCCAAACAGTACACAGGTGCTTCTGTCTGTCCAGTCAATCATCTTGGAGAGAATTTCCGCTCCAATTACCAGGGCATTGTGGTAGACGCCAGCCTGGATATAAGCCTGCGCGGTATTCAGAGCAAACAAAAATCCTGAGCAGGCCGCATTCAATTCAAAGGCCGCCGCCTTGTCTGCCCCCAATATACTCTGTACCTGACAGCCCGTATTCGGAAAATAATCGTCGGGCGATACAGTAGCCACAATGATAAGCTCCAATTCTCCTGCTTCCAGGCCGGCGTCCTGAAGGGCCTTCCTGGCAGCTTCCACGCAGAGCTGTGTATTCGTCTCCCCTGTAGATATATATCTGGAATGGATACCCGTTCTGGATGCGATCCATTCATCCGAAGTATCTACCCATTTCTCCAGCTGTTCATTTGTCACCCGCATCTGCGGATGCGCGCTTCCTGTCCCAATAATCCTCGCCCTCATGGCTCCCATCCTCTTATCTCTTTCTGCAGTTGAAATTCTGCTGTTTTCTCACCCGCCATCCTGTACTCTCATACAGGACTCAGCGTTAAAATTATTTTGATATTCAAAATATCTTTCAAAAGTATAGGAGATTTTCCCATATTTGTCAATCCCCTCAATATCTGATATACTATTTTTATAAAACAGGCCGTATGAACCGCGGTTTATGCACATGCATCTGCGACAGCGAAACCGCAGGGCCAAACGATTATTGAGATGAAAAAGTAAGGGAACAGGAGGCCGCTATGACTTTCAAAGAACAATATTTTCAGGGAACTATCCCCTTCGAGGAAATCGACCGGTATACAAGCCGCTGGAACTTCAGCGATGAGACTTGTACGCTGGCCCAGTATCTAGGTCTGAACGACCAGGAAGAGGACGTCTGGATCAGCCAGAGTGATGAGGCTCTGGAGGCTCTTCTGGAAGAAGAGCGCATCGCGTATCACTCCTGTCCGACGAAAATACTCTTTACCGATATGGATGGGACGCTTCTGGATGACAATCAGCGCGTATCCTCCAAAAACGAAGAGGCAATTCATGCCGCCTTAGACGCGGGGCACATCGTCGTCTTAACCACCGGACGGGCGCTGTCCAGCACGCTTCCCTTTGCCCAACAGCTTGGCCTGGATCAGCGAGGCGGCTATATTATCACCTTTAACGGCGGCCTGATCTATGACTGCCGCCGAACAAAGGCCATCTATACCAGAACACTGCCCCTTCGTCATGTGCGCACAGTCGTCACACAAGCCAGACAGGAACACATACACTGTCAGGCCTACGAAGACGGCTATGTTATCTCCGAGGCTATGACTCCTGAATTTGCTTATTACACAAAGAGAAATGCAATGCCCCACAAAATTGTGGCGGACATACCATCCTATCTCACAAGCGAGATACCCAAGCTGCTGCTCATTCATCTCCAGGATCACGAGAAGCTGAACCGTTTCCGGGAACAGGTACTGAGCATTCTCCCAGGCGAAGTAGACTCCCTCTTCTCCAATGACTACTATCTGGAAGTTATTCCGGCAGGCGTATCCAAAGGAGCCGCCCTGCGCCGCCTCGCTCTGTGGCTCAATATCCCGCAGGAGAATACTATCGCAGTTGGTGATTCTGAG
>CALWRT010000173.1 GCA_944384015.1 uncultured Lachnospiraceae bacterium
GACGCAGTGGGTAACTGCCGCAATATTCTCTCTTCCGCCCACATACTGCAGTAGCTGCCCGGCCTCTTCCTTATACTTTCCCATTGGGAATACCTCCTTTACTTGTTTAAACATCTTTGTTGATTTCATTCCATCTTGTTTAAACAAGCTTGTCAATAAAAAAATACTATCATATTCGCAGTCCGGCCTGTCGGCCTGCTTGCTCATATGGGTTAGCGTCTTCAAAGCATCTCCGCCCCGCCCTGCGGGCAGTCCGCCCGTCTCTGCTTTAAGACTGGGCTTTTATTATAAAAAAAGGAAAGCCCTTAACAGCTTTCCCTAAAATTCTCTTCTCTATTACTTCCGAATTCTCTGCGCATGGTCATAAAACACAAAGCAATCTGGCCGGTGCCTGGACTGGGTGTACTCGAACATGACGCCGTCCCCGTTATAGGTGAAACTGCTGACCACCGCCAGGCAGTTGAAATCCTTCAAATCCAAATATTTCTCGTCAATCTGCGTCACACGCTCCACCGTCATTCTCCTCTTGGTGGTCACAATATCTTCATGGAGTACGTTCTCCATATATTCATAGACCGATTGTTCTGCAATCCCCGGTGTCAGATCCCTCACCACATCCGTCCGGAAATAATTATGATCCATAATAAGAGCCTGTCCGCCCATGTACCTGACTCTCTGCACATAATAGATCTGCGTCCCCGGCGCGAAACTCGTCCGGCGGGCAATCTTCTCATCCACCGTGAGCTGAGCGAAGCAGACTACCTTCGTCTCATATTCCTTCTGATTGCGCTCTGCCGCCTCCTTCAGGCTCTCAATTCCGCTGAACATAAAATCTGCCTGCTCATAGGGCTGATAGATGACCTGCACTCCTTTGCCGTGCATGCTCTGTACATACCCTTCCTCTGCCAGCTGCCGAAGCGCCCTGCGAACGGTATTCCTGGAGCAGCCGAATTCCTCAGTCAATGTGTTTTCCGACGGAAGCATTGTCTGGCAGCCATATTCTTCGTCCTCAATCCGCTCCTTGATACGGCTGTATATCTGATTATATTTCTTCACAGGCATATCTTCTTCCTCCTCCGTCAACTTGTTTATACAACTTTTCTCATATAGGATTCTACCATACCGACATTCCCAGCGCAAGAAAAAGTTCCCGCCCCCTGCACGAACTTTTTGTCCTTCACATATGCTGTATTAAAGACGTTTCGAGGTAATTTTTTGAAGACATTTCCAAAGCCTCTCACAGCAGATGAGGAGAGGGAGTATCTCTGCCGCCTCCGGGCGGGAGATCAAGAGGCGAAGAATGTACTGATTGAACGAAATCTGCGGTTAGTAGCGCATATCGTGAAAAAATATCAGACCCCGGACGATGATACGGAAGATCTGATATCCATCGGAACGATCGGACTGATCAAAGCAGTGATCACCTTTGACGAGACAAAAGGCAGCCGGCTGGCCACCTATGCTGCCAGATGCATTGACAATGAGCTTCTCATGATGCTTCGAGCCAAGAAAAAGACTGCCAGGGACGTATCTTTGTATGAACCGATCGGCACCGACCGGGAGGGCAATGAGATCAGCCTGCTGGACATTATCGAGCACACTTCCCCCGGCATTTTAGAGCGGATAGACCTGAAAGAGAATATTCTTCACCTGTACGGCATCCTGTCTCAGGTGCTCACTCCAAGGGAGGAGCAGGTAATCCGCATGCGCTATGGCTTATATAACCAGAAGAGCCACACGCAAAGGGAGGTGGCCCGTGTTCTCGGCATATCCAGATCTTATGTGTCCAGAATTGAAAAGAATGCAATTTTAAAACTGCAGAAAGAATTTCTATAGAAATTTGCCGCGAAAGCGGTCTTTGCTTCGCTTTGGACGCTGCCAAACGAGTGCCGCCGGCACCCGGCAGCCGCGCTCTGCGCGAGAGTTCCGCAAGCGGAACTTTTTATTCTGCCTTTCTTCTAAGGATATCAAATACCTTCACCGGCGCGCCTACATCCACATACAGCTTCTGCTTTGGATGGGGCGCGCTCTCACAGGCCTCTCCTTCCTCGTCAAAAATCGCCCGGACAGTCACCTCCTGATTCTCACCGGACGGTTTCATAATCTCAATTGTCTCCCCCACCGAGAACTTATTGCGCTGCTCTATACAGACGAGCCCATCTTCCCTCACCGATCCTGCCAGTCCCAGATAAGTATACCCTTTTTCATACGTATGATTGTCGTAGATCTGTGCCTCTTCCCCCGGCCTTCCGTAGAAAAACCCTGTTGTAAACTGGCGGTAGGTGCACTCGGACACCCATTGCTCATACCGGGGAAGGTTTCTCTCATACACCGCCGGGTCTGACAGGCAGTCGTCCACTGCATGGCGGTATGCCCTTGTGACAGACGCCACATAGAGGGCCGTCTTCATGCGTCCCTCGATTTTGAAGCTGTCTATGCCGGCATCCAGCAGATCTGGTATATGGCTGATCATACACAGATCTTTGGAATTCATAATATAAGTTCCCCTCTCATTTTCCTCTATTGGAAAATATTCCCCCGGACGAGTCTCCTCCATCAAAGCATACTTCCAGCGGCACGGGTGGGTGCATGCCCCCTGATTGGCGTCCCTTCCCGTCAGGCTGCTGCTGAGCAGGCACCGGCCGGAATAGGAAATACACATTGCCCCGTGAACAAAGGCCTCCATCTCCAGGTCATAGGGGATATTCCGGCGAATCTCCCTGATCTCCCCTAGGGAGAGTTCTCGGGCACATACAACTCTTGACGCTCCCAAACTCTTCCAGAAGCAAAATGTCTTATAATTCGTATTGTTCGCCTGGGTGCTGATATGGACGGCAAGCTGCGGACAGACTTCCTTAGCCAGCATCAGCGCCCCCGGATCCGCAATGATGAGGGCGTCAGGCCCGATCTCTCCCAGCTCTTGGAAGTAGGCTCTCATTCCTTCCAGATCCGCGTCATGGGCGATAATGTTCGCGGTGACATATACCTTCACCCCTCTTGCGCGGGCGAAGGCAATCCCCTCCCTCATCTCATCCATAGAAAAATTCTTCGCCTTCGCCCGCAGGCCGAAGGCCTCTCCTCCGATATATACCGCATCCGCCCCGTACATAACGGCCACCTTCAGCACTTCCAAGCTGCTGGCCGGCACGAGCAGTTCCGGTCTTTTCCACATATCTATTCCTCCTTACAGCCGGGTACTCACAGATACTCCATCACCCACGCTTAATACCGCTGTGTGAAGTTCCTCAGTGTGGGTCAATGTATAGAGATATTCCCGCATCCGGCTGTGAATCGTCCGGTTCCGCCTCTCCACGGCAAATCTGGATTCGATAATGTCCCCGTCCTGGAGCACATTGTCGCACACAAGCACCCCGCCCGCTCTCAGAAGACGCATCACATCCGGGAAAAAATGCAGATACTGTCCTTTGGCCGCATCCATGAAGATAAAATCATAGGTGTCCGTAAGGCCAGGCAGTATCTGGGCGGCGTCTCCTTCCAGAAGAGTAATCTGATCTTCCTTTCCCGCCCTGGCGAAGTTGGCCCGGGCAGCGGGAATCCGCTTCTCGTATTTCTCAATGGTGGTGATATGGCAGCCTTCCGGAGCATAATTGCACATAAGCAGAGCCGAAAAACCGATGGCGCACCCCACCTCCAAAATGTTTTCCGGCCGTTTCATGGACAGGAGAAGGCGCAGGAGCGCCTGTGTCTCCTGGCGTATCACCGGCACAAACGTATCCCGCGCCTCCTGCTCAATCGCATCCAGCAAGGGAGTATTCCCGCTATACAGCGAATTGATATAAGATTCCATTCTTGTATCTACAATCATTCTTCTTCCTCCAGCTCCTCCCCTGCCATGACAGCCATCATCTCTTCCGACTGCATGGAAGTGTTCAGCGTATAAGTCCCTGGAGCAAGCGCGTCGCGGTAGTCGCTCAGCAGCAGGCGGACATAGAATGCATTGGCATTCTTAATCAATCCTTGATCCTCCAGCATCTGGCAGATATCTCTGTTCGACTGTCCCTCGGCGATCGTGACGGCGATATCTGTCCCCGGCTCTTCCTCAACGGTATCTTCTGCAAACACTTGATATCCGAAGCTGTATGCCCATCGTCCCACTGTTATGATCACCCATACACTAACTAACAGCAGCACTAACTCCACACAGACACTAACCACCCCGCCTACCGCATACTTCCCTTTCATAAAATGATTCCTCCTGCGTAAACTACTCTACCTCCATGATGATCGGCAGAATCATTGGACTTCTCTTCGTCCTCTTCCAGACAAAGTCGGACAGAGCATCCTTAATCACCGTCTTAATACGGTTCCAATCCTGGTTCTTTCCAGACAGACAGCGGTGCAGCGATTCTTCCACTGTCATTCTCGCCTCTTCCATCAGGTCCTCCGACTCTCTCACATATACAAAGCCTCTGGACACAATATCCGGACCGGCCAGTAACTGGTTCGTGTATTTCTCCAGCGTCATCACCACAATCAGAATCCCGTCTTCCGCCAAGTGCTGGCGGTCTCTCAGCACAATATTTCCCACATCGCCCACTCCCAGTCCATCAACCAAGATGGAGCCGGTATGAACGTGATCCACCACCTGGGCCGTATTCTCGCTCAGTTCCAGCACGTCTCCCGAAGAAATCAGGAAAATATTCTCCTTGCTGATTCCAAGGCTCTGGGCAATCTGGGCCTGGGCTTTCAGATGCCGGTACTCCCCATGCACCGGGATAGAGAATTTCGGGCGTACAAGTGAGTAAATCAGCTTAATATCCTCCTGGCATGCATGTCCGGACACGTGGACGTCCTGGAAAATCACATCCGCCCCCTTGCGGGACAGCTCGTTGATCACCTGAGACACTGCCTTCTCATTGCCCGGTATCGGGTGCGAGCTGAATATAACCGTGTCGCCCGGCATAATCGTCACCTTCTTGTGGATGTTGGCCGCCATCCTGGAGAGGGCCGCCATAGACTCTCCCTGACTTCCAGTGGTGATAAGCACCATCTGCTGGGGCGGATAATTCTTCATCTGTTCAATGTCGATCAGCGTATTGTCCGGTATCTTGATATACCCAAGCTCCATGGCGATGGAAATAATATTCACCATGCTCCGGCCTTCAATCACAACTTTGCGGCCATATTTGTAAGCAGAGTTGATAATCTGCTGCACGCGGTCCACATTGGACGCAAAGGTCGCGATAATAATCCTTGTATTTTTATGATTCTCAAAAATATTGTCCAACGTTCTGCCAACGGTCCGCTCTGACATGGTGAACCCAGGCCTCTCCGCGTTCGTACTGTCACACATGAGGGCCAGAACGCCCTTCTTGCCAAGCTCACCGAACCTTGCCAGGTCAATGGCATCGCCGAATACCGGAGTATAGTCCACCTTGAAGTCCCCGGTATGGACAATAATCCCCACCGGAGAATAGATGGCCAAGGCTGCCGCATCCGCAATACTGTGGTTCGTCTTAATGAATTCCACACGGAAGTGGCCCAGATTAATGTGCTGCCCGAATTTGACCACTTTGCGCTTGGTCGTCTTCATCATATTGTGCTCTTTTAGCTTATTCTCTATAATCCCGATGGTTAGCTTCGTGGCATATACCGGCACGTTGATCTCCCGGAGCACATAGGGAAGCGCCCCGATATGGTCCTCATGCCCATGGGTAATGACAAAGCCCTTGACCTTGTCAATATTATCCTTCAAATAGGTAATATCAGGAATGACCAGATCGATTCCATACATCTCATCCTCTGGGAAAGACAGACCGCAGTCCACGACAATAATACTGTCTTCAAATTCGAAGGCAGTGATATTCATCCCGATCTGCTCTAAGCCTCCCAGCGGAATGATCCTCAATTTTGAATTGTTCACATTTTTCAAAAAAAATGACACCTCCTGTAATCTTTCAGTCTTATATCTCTTTATTCGTTCTTTTATCTGATTAGGAGAAACCCCCATCTCCTAAATTGCGTTCTCTGGAATTTGGGGAAACACAGATCAAAGCATTTCCTTAGATCTCAAGCTTCGTATCTTCCAGCAATCCAGCAAACAGGCCGGATACTGTCTCAAGTTCTTCCTCATTCTCTACGAATTCATATACCGCCTGCTCTTCCTCTGGTGAGGATACATCTTTCAGAATATACGCGTCGGCATCCTTCGTTTCATCCGCGCAGTCTGTTACCAGCAGATAGTCCACCCCTCCGAGCCGTGTCTGTTCTATGATGCAGAACTCCACCGCTTCCTCTTCATTATCTGGAACAAATTTGATTTTTTCCATTCTGTAATCGGCAACCTCGCTTCCATTATGTCCCCGACAGAAGCCTTCTGCCTTCTGGGGAATCCATAAATCCCTGTAATATGAAAACCGCCGCAATCTTATCCACATGCGCTTTGCGGTTCTCCCTTCGCACGCCTCCCTCGATCAATACGTGCTCTGCCTCCACCGTTGTCAGCCTCTCGTCCCACATAAAAACATCCAGGCCTGTCCTCTTCTCCAGCATCTGACGAAACGCCAGAGTCTTCTCAGCCCTGTCCCCAAGTGTATTATTCATATTCTTCGGGAATCCAAGCACAATCGCTGTCACTTCATATTCCGCAATCAATTCTTCGATTCTGGCACAAGTCTTCCTCAGTTTGTTCTCCTGGCTGCGGGTGATGGTCTCCACTCCCTGTGCAGTCAAACCAAGCCCGTCGCTGACAGCTACGCCTACCGTTCTGGATCCATAGTCCAGCCCCATAATCCTCATAATGCCGCCCTGCCCTTATTCACAGTTGTGCTTAATATAATTCTTCAGCAGCTCTTCTACCAGCTCGTCCCTCTCTACCTTCATAATCAGGCTGCGGGCTCCCTTATGGCTCGTAATATAGGTAGGGTCCCCGGACATTATATAACCCACGATCTGATTGACCGGATTATATCCCTTCTCCGTCATTGCCTGGTACACGTTCTTCAAGATATCTTCTACTTTGAATTCCTGTCCGCTCTCCACCCGGAAAAACTGCGTGTTCTTCATTCTGTCCACCTGCTCACTTCCTCTCTTTTCTATTTTTGCCCATAAGCATTATGAGTAATCCGCTGATAAACTTGTTTTCATTTTATACTATCTCCCAGGAAAATTCAACGGGAAAATATCCTGGCCGAATATGCCCTGTACTGCCGTGTTCTCCAGAACTCCTTCCCGAAGCGTTCCTGCCTGTATATATTCCCCGATATAGCCGGCCATGCAGACGCCATCCTCCCGCCTGCGTTCTTCCTCAGTCAAAAGCTCTACCTTCTTGCCCAGCAGGCTGCGGATATAGGCTTCCTGACACTTTTTAGACAGCTTCAGAAGCTCGGCGCTACGCTTCGCCTTCTCTGTCTCCGGTACCTGGTTCTCCATCTGGCTGGCCTTCGTCCCCTTACGCCTGGAATACTTGAACACATGCATCTGGGCAAAACCCACCCGGCCCAGGAACTGCCTTGTCTTCTGAAATTCTTCCTCTGTCTCCCCTGGGAAACCCACGATGACATCGGTAGTTAGAGCCGGCCGGTCAAAGGCTTCCCTGAGAATCCGGCATTTCTCATAATATTCTTCCGTCGTATAATGGCGGTTCATCCGCCGAAGTGTCTCGTCACAGCCGCTCTGGAGAGACAGATGGAAATGATGGCATACTTTTGGAATTTTTGCAAGCGCACTGGCAAATTCCTCTGTGATAATCCGCGGCTCCAGGGATCCCAGGCGGATCCTCCCTATCCCGCCGATTCGGCTCACCTCTTCTATCAGGCTCAGGAGCTTCCCGCCTCCTGCTGCGTCGCCGTCCTCAGCTCCGTAGGAGCTTAGGTGAATCCCTGTCAGCACCACTTCACGGTAGCCCTTGCGGGACAGTCCGTCTGCTTCTCCTACAATATCTTCCATCTTTCGAGATCTCACCCGCCCTCTCACATATGGGATAATGCAGTAGCTGCAGAACTGATTGCAACCGTCCTGTACTTTAATATAGGCTCTCGTCCGTTCGCCGGTTTTTTCCACATGCAGTTCCTCGTAATCTCTCTCCTGCCCAATATCTGTCATCAGCTGCACTTTCCGGCTGTCTTTCTCATATTCTCTCAGCGCATCCAGAAGCTGTCCCTTCCTGTTATTGCCCAGCAAAATATCCACGCAGAGATCCTCTTTGAGAGAATCGGAAGCCTCCTGGACATAACACCCCGCCGCCACAACCACCGCCTCCGGGTTCTGGCTTCTGGCCCGGTGTATCATCTGCCGGGATTTCCGGTCTGCGATATTCGTCACTGCACATGTATTAATCACATAGACGTCGGCCCTCTTTGAAAAGGGCACAATTTCATACCCGTTCTCTTCCAACAGCTGCTGCATCGCTTCTGTCTCATAGGCATTCACCTTGCAGCCCAAATTGTGGAACGCCGCTTTCTTCATAATTTCCCGCCTCTCTCACTGCCCTTCCCGGTCAATCAAAAGCCTCTGGCAGTCTGTATGATCTTTGCTGTCACATTTCTGCTGTCCATCTAATCATCACCTAGCTTTACCATACGAATATTTATCATCCGTCTGAAAAATGACACCCTTCAGCAAAATCCCCCCATTCCAGAAAACATCGGAAGATTTTCAGATTTTTAAATATGATTGATCATCCTGCCTGTATCTCCTGCACAACATAGAAGCCGGGAAGTCAAACTGCTGCAAACCTTTTGTCTTTCGCCTTTTTGTCTTGACTTTCATTTTCGTTAAAAGTACAATGAAGACAAACATATAAACTTTAAGGGAGGTTATATCACATGAAAACTGTTCAGATCTCATTAAACTCCATCGATAAAGTAAAGTCCTTCGTCAATGACATCACCCGATTTGACAACGACTTTGATCTTGTATCTGGACGTTACGTCATAGACGCCAAATCGATTATGGGTATCTTCAGTCTGGATCTCTCCAAGCCAATTGATCTGAATGTCCATGCCACCGATGACCTGGACACGATCATGGAGGCTCTCAAGCCCTACATTGTGAATGCATAATCATACAGACCGATAATCCAAGAGTGTTGTCAGAAACCGCTGCAGCACTCTTTTATTATGAAAGCCCAGTCTCAAAGCGAAGACGGCCGGACTGCTTGCAGGCCGGACCGGCTATGCTTTCGAGACTCTTGCCCTCATGAGCAAGCAGGCCGGCTGGCCGGATTGCGAATGAGGTACTGAATGGCGGGAGTACGCAGTACGCAGCCATTCGGGGCTTTCATACGCAGTCATCTCCTTCACCAAGCCCAGTCTCAAAGCAAAGACGGCCGGACTAATAGGCAGTCTCCTTCGACACTTCAATCGTCTCCGCTGTCCGGATCGCCTCTTCCACCAGCTCGTCAATCTTCTCTTCCAGTTTCATCTCCGACCTTCTGATGGCATTGCGGTTCGGCTTCGTGACTGGATGTTTGGCCACAAAAATCGTACAGCAATCCTCGAAGGGTAAGATAGAAGTCTCATAGGTATTGATCTTCTTGGCTACCGTCACAATCTCTTCCTTGTCAAAGCCGATGAGCGGACGATACACGGGCATCGTACACACTTCATTCGTGGCGGCCAGGCTCTGCATCGTCTGGCTGGCCACCTGGCCGATGCTCTCCCCAGTGACCAGGCCCAAGGAACCGTTCTCCTGAGCAAACCGCTGGGCGATCCGCATCATATATCTTCTCATGATGATCGTCAGTTCATCGTGGGGGCACTTCTCATAGATATACAGCTGTATATCCGTGAAATTTACCACCTTCAGAGAGATAGGGCCTGTATATCTGGACAGGATGCCCGCCAGATCCACGACTTTCTGCTTGGCCCGCTCGCTCGTATAGGGAGGCGCATGGAAATAGACCGCGTCAATTTTCACTCCCCGCTTGGCAATCATATAGCCCGCCACCGGGCTGTCGATCCCTCCTGAGAGCAGCAAGGTAGCGCTGCCGTTCGTCCCTACCGGCATACCTCCCGGCCCCGGCACCGTCTCAGAATAGAGATAAATCGTCTTGCGGATCTCCACATGGATCTCAATCTGCGGATGATGAACATCCACGGTCAGATTAGGATATGCCTGCAGAATCCTCTCTCCCAGGGCGGCACTCACTTCCATGGACTCCATCGGATAGCTCTTCTTAATTCGCCGGGTAATCACCTTAAATGTAGCGGTTCTTCCTGGATACATCCACCCAAGGTACGAGATCACTTCTTCCGCCAGCCGGTCAAAGCCCTGATCTTCCAGGTGTACTACCGGACAGATGCCCACAATCCCAAACACTTTGGACAGAGCCTCTATGACTTCGTCGTAATCATACTCCCCCTCGCAGGTCACATAAATCCTTCCCGACTCCTTAGTCACCTGAAAGGTTCCGTCGACCGCGGTGAGCGCGTGTTCTATCCGCTCGATCAGAGCGTCCTCGAACAAGAACCGGTTCTTGCCCTTAATAGCGATCTCCGCGTACTTTATCAAAAACATCTTAAACATCCTCTTACCTCCTCTGATATCTGCGAAGCATGGGGACCAGCTCCTTAAGCACCCCAATACAGTAGTCGATTTCCTCCCGGGTATTAAAGATACCGAGGCTGAACCGAAGGGCGCTGTCTATCCGCTCCTTAGACAGGCCGATCCCTTTCAGCGTGGCGCTCACAGACGGATGATTCGAGGCACAGGCAGAACCTGACGACACATAGATCCCCCGATCCTCCAAGGCATGCAGGAGGACTTCGCTGCGGATTCCCACAAAGGAGGCATTCAGCACATGGGGCGCCCCCTCCTTGAGCTCAGGCCCGTTAATATACGTATTCTCTATCTCCAATATGCCTTCTGCCAGCCGTTCCTTCCATTCATACAGCCTCTCATTGTCCTCTTCCATATGGCGGTAAACCAGCTCCGAGGCCTTGGCAATCCCGGCGATTCCCGGCACATTGTCCGTGCCGGAGCGCATTCCCTGCTGCTGGCCTCCCCCATAATTGATCGGCTTGATTTTTGCCTTCTCATGGATATACAGGACGCCTATCCCCTTCGGCCCGTGGATCTTATGTCCGCTGATGCTGAGGAGGTCAATCCCATCTCTCTTGGGACGAATGTGATATTTTCCATATGCCTGGACGGCATCCACATGGAACAGCACATGAGGGTTCACCTGGCGGATCATCCTGGAAATCTCCCCAATGGGCTGCACAGAACCGATCTCATTATTTACGTACATCACCGATACCAGTATGGTGTCCTCTGTCATTGCCTCCTGCAGGGCATCCAGGCGGACACCCCCCTGGCCGTCCACCGGCAGATAAGTGACTTGGAAGCCTTCTTCTTCCAGGTAAGCCATCGTATTGAGCACTGCCGGATGCTCTATCACCGTCGTAATCAGCTTCTTCCCAGCCCGGCAATTTGCCCGGGCCGCGCCGATCAGCGCCAGGTTATCGGATTCTGTCCCCCCGGATGTAAAGAAAATCTCCTTCTCTTTGCATTTGAGGCTCCTGGCTAAGATCTCTCTGGCCTGTCTCATGTAGCTCTCCGCCTCAACCCCCTTGCGGTGCATGGATGAAGGATTGCCGTAGTCTTCTGTCATTGCGCGCATAACTACTTCAGCCACCTCATCAAAGCATTTTGTCGTGGCAGAATTGTCCAGATATACTTCCATTGCTCACTCCTCCTCCAGCAAAAAGCCAAGCACGGACGTTAGCATCATCCCAGCTGTCTCCGTCCGCAGAATCCTCTTGCCCAATGTGATCGTCATAAAGCCAGCTTTCTGGGCCTTCTCCACCTCTGATTCCTCGAAGCCGCCTTCCGGGCCAATAAAAATCGCGATGGACTGCCCGGGACAGATATTGTTCAGCAGTTCTCTCGTCCGCCCGATTCCTTGGGCACATTCATAGGGCAAGAGCCTAACATCCAGTCCTTGAGCATATTCCAGCGCCTGGGAGAAGTCCATTACCTCCGTGACAGACGGGATCTTTCCTCTCTTGGACTGCTTTGCCGCGCTTCTGGCAATCTCCTGCCATCTAGCCACCTTTGCCTTCGCCTTCTTCTCATCCAGCTTCACCACGCTGCGGCGGGTAGACACCGGTATAATCTCCCATACCCCCAGCTCCACATTTTTCTGGATGACAGATTCCATCTTATCTCCCTTGGGGATCCCCTGAAAGAGATAGATCCTGCTGGGCAGCTCCCTCACCGACACATCCCTCTCCATAATGTCAAGCTCCACGGCATCTTTGCCGATTTCCCTGATCCGGCACCGGTAGTCTTGTCCCTCCTGATCTCCCACGAGTACCTCGTCCCCAGGCTTCATCCTCAGCACATTCCGAATATGGCGGACGTCTGCGCCTTCCACCCTAATCGTATTCTCTCCGATCTGGGATTCTTCTGCGAAAAAATAGTACATAAGCTTCCTCCTATTTCCTTGCAGTCACCGATACCCACTCTCCCTGCTGGGCAATATCCAGAATATCCAGTCCGGCACGTTTCGCCGCCTCTGTCACAAGCGGCGCCTTCTCCTGTAAAATTCCAGAAAACACCCCGACGCCGCCTTCTTTCAGGCAGCGGCTTACTGCCGGCATGAGAGGAACAAGCACTTCTGCCAATATGTTGGCCGCCGCAATGTCGTATATCCCATAGCCCACCGCATCCTGTACCGCCGGATCATCAATCAGATTCCCTTCCATCACCTGGAATCGCTCCCTTGAGATGCCGTTCTCAGCCATATTCTCCTCAGAGGAGCTGATAGCGCAGGGATCCAAGTCCGTCATGACGGTATAGGACGCTCCGAACAGAAGAGCGGCAATGGAGAGAATTCCGCTTCCGCATCCTACATCCAGCATCCGGCATCCATCCTTCACGTACTTCTTCAACTGACGGATACACAGCTGTGTCGTCTCATGCATACCGGTGCCGAAGGCTGTGCCCGGATCAATATGGATCACAGGACGCCCCTGATCCTCAGGCTTCACTTCCTCCCAAGATGGGATAATTAACAGGTCATCCACATAGAACTGCTTAAAATACTGCTTCCAGTTGTTGATCCAGTCCTTGTCCTCCGTCTGGGATTCCGTGATTGACGCCTCTCCGATATCGGTAAATTCCGCAAGGGAATTGAGTTCCTCTCTCACCCGCGCGAGCACTGCCTCCTTATCCTCATCCTCTTCCAGATAAAAGTTCAGGTAGGCGATCCCGTCATCCGTGACATCTGGCAGAATATCCACGAACATTTGCTCCTTATCCCTGGCGGTTAAAGGAACCTTATCTTCAATCTCCACTCCCTGGATACCCGCTTCCGCCAAGGCTGCGATCACAAGATCCTCCGCGTCAGACCTCGTCTTCAGAGTAAATTTATTCCATTTCATAATCTGCCCCTCTCCTTCCTATCTTCTATCCTTTGTCTGGCTGTTCTGGCATTCATTCGGCTGTCCTATCATTCGTTCGATAGTTCTGTTATTCCTTTGATAGTTTTTCTCTGTCTCTGCTCTGCGACCGGGCACCGCGGTGTATGAGAAAGCCCGGAAATACGTCTCATCGTACTTCCGGGCTCTTCTCGCTAATGGAGCATACGGGACTTGAACCCGTGGCCTCCACACTGCCAGTGTGGCGCGCTCCCAGCTGCGCTAATGCCCCATGCGACTATACTATAATATCCTATTCCGCATCATTTGGCAAGCACTTTTTTTCATTTCAAAACCATAGTTTGTCCCCAGGCGCTGTCCCCGTCAAAACCTGGCGCAGACAGCGGCATCTGCGCAGGCTTCTCAGCAACATGATTGATTCTTCTTTATTTATACGGTCAATGCTGATTCATTTCCAGAGGAGCGTATCTTCTTAATCATTTATCTGATTTTCTTTTTCTCAATATTATTCGGAATTTATCATGCTGCCGTCCTCTGTCAGACGCTTGCATAACCTCCGCAAAAAGCTTATACTGTAATTGCCGGTCCGGTTCCGGGAGGAGTGCGGCATCTGCCGTATCTGCGGTGTCTCGGTTCACACATTTGATTTTCCCGGAGGAACACGCGCAGGCCGGAACGGTTCTATAGGGAGAATACGATGATTACCATTATTTCACCAGCTAAAAATATGCGGATTGACCGAAATGGGACGAAGCCCCTCTCCCTGCCGGTCTATTCTGGGAGAAGCCAGGAAATTCACAGCGTCCTGTCCCAATATACTCCTTGGGATCTCCAGGTATTGATGGGGCTGAACGCCAAGCTGGCAGACGACTGCTTTGACCGTAATCTGCATATGAAATTTGATCTCCTTGGCACAAGTGCTGTGGAGGCTTACGACGGAATACAATATAAATATATGAATCCATTTACCTTCTCGGCGAAGGCCCGTGCCTTCGCTCAGGAACATTTGCGCATTTTAAGCGGCATGTATGGCGTTCTCAAGCCATACGACAGCATTTATGAGTACCGTCTGGAAATGCAGACGCGGCTGTCTGTCGGCCATGCGCGGGATCTCTATGATTTCTGGGGAGCTCTTCTGTATGAGGAAGTGCGCAGGGATGGACATATCATCCTGAATCTGGCTTCCAATGAATATGCCAAAGCTATCCGCAAGTACCTTCATCCCAATGACCGCTTCCTCACCTGTACGTTTCAGGTATTTCATAAAGGCAAATACAAAGTGCAGGCAACAGCCGCCAAAATGGCCCGCGGCCTGATGGTGCGCTATCTCATGACCCAGGGCATCGATGACCCCTCACAGGTAAGAGGCTTCTGCGACGGGGGATACCAATTTGCCCCGGAGGCCTCCTCTGAGAACGAACTGGTCTTCCGCAGGGACGGCGGGGCTTAATGAGGCAGCAGGGGTCTGATTACCACGTGTCCCCCTCTGCCTTCCACCGATATAGCTCCCATCCGGGCTGTGATAAATGTTCTGCAGCCAATGTCCTCCAGCCGGTTTAACGTCTCTTCGTGGGGGTGCCCGTAAGAGTTATCCTGTCCGCAGGAAATAACGGCTGCCCTCGGATTCACCGCCTCCAGGAAATCCTCTCCCCCGGATGTCCGGGAACCGTGATGGGCCGCTTTCAGTATGTCCGCCCTCAGCGCTTCTTCCCTTCCGCGATAATCGGCCATCAGCGCCTTCTCCTCCTCTTCTTCCATATCCCCAGTAAAAAGTATGCGAATTCCCCGGCACGACGCCCTCCATATCACTGAGCAATTATTTTCCGAACTGCCGCTCCATCCCTCCCTCGGGTAGATACATTCGATGGACAGACTGCCGCCTGCTATCATGCTTCCCTCCCCGGCCCCTGCCACAGGGATCCCTCTCGCCTCGGCAAGGGCGATCAGCGCGCCTATCCCGCTTTTATCTTCCCTCTCTTCTATGTATTTCCAGGACACCACCAATTTCCCAATTCCAATCTCTCCATTCTCCATCAGCTCCGCTACAGCAGAGTAATGGTCCGCGTCTCCGTGGGAGATCAGCACATAATCCAGATGTCCAATCCCCATATATTTCAGAAATGGGATAAGCCGGTAATTTCCAGCCTCCGATACATCGCTGCTCCCGCCGTCTATCAGCACCGTCAGACCTCCCGACTCTCTCAGCACTGCCGCGTCTCCCTGCCCTACATCCAGGAAAACTACCTGGTAAGGGACGGAAATCCTGACAAATATGCCTGCTATCACTGCCGCGCAGGCTATCCGTTCGCCTCTTCCCCGCTTCAGTCCCCTGCTCCAAAATCTCAGCTCCAAGGCCAAGATACCAATCACGTAGACGGCTGTCTGCCACAACTTTGGGCAGCCGCAGATCCAGACTGCCCCCGGAAGAGAGGCGGCCGAGACGCTCACATATTCATACAGCCTCAGCAGCAGTTCCACTGGAGCTCCAAGGAAAATGCCCGCCTCCTCCCACAGGCAGCCTGCCATCAGGGCAGCTGCTCCCAGGCCGAGAATCCATGAGGAACTAGGTACCAGCAGCAAATTCACCGCCAGTCCACACAGGGAAATCTCCCCATAGCTGCTCATCAAAATGGGAAGGACCGCCAGCTGAATGCGCAGCGTAGAAAAAAGGCTATCCGCCAGCCCGATGGGAAGACGGCCTTCCTGCTCACCACCGAGTCTTTCTTCCCCAGCCCCCTCTCGCCTTTGCCTCTCTCCCTCCACACCTCCTCTTCGCCTTTGTCCCCTTTCTTTCTCGCTTCCCCTCTGTCTTCTCCTCTCTTCCTCCTCCTTCTTACGCCGTCTTCTCTCCTTCGTTACTTCGCTGGAGTAAACAGCCCCGCCGGAGGCCATAAAGGACAGCTGATAGCCTGTCTGCCACACCTGATCCGGCCATCTGACAGCCAGAAGAGCTGCCAAAACTGCCAGAGCTGTCATAGAATCATAGGCCTCCCCTCTCACATCTCCCGCCAAGAAGATAAAGAACATCCCAATGGCTCTCATGGACGACGCTCTCTCTCCGAGCATCACACTATAGAAGATTAGGAACAGCAAGGCCGCAGCGGCCGATACGATCCTCCCTGTTCCAAGTCTCTTAAGCAGCCGGTAGATTCCCCCGCCCATGGCAGTTACGTGAAGCCCGGACACCGATATGAGATGTACAATACCAGCTCTGCGGTAAGCGCTCTCAATTTCTTCTTCCATATCGGAGGCAGCGCCAAGGAGCATCGCCTTCAGTACTCCCGCTTCCCTTGCGCCAAACAGGCGGTCTGCCGTATCCGCAAGTTTCGCCGCGCACCGCGCAGCCAATTCCGGCATCCAATCAGCCTGTGCCTCCTGTATATTTATTCGCTCTGCCCACATACTCCCCCCCACGCCCTTTGCCGCCCAATAGCTCTGACTGTCAAATTGTCCGGGGTTCGTCGCCGTTTCCAGTTCATAGAATGTCCCGAAGACGGCTATCCGGTATCCCACTTTACATATTTTCCCTTCCTTCTCCGGCAGTCCCGCATATACCCGGAGTGTATCTGTCCGTCTCCCCTTCAGCCGGTATTGACCTTCCTCTGTCATCATCCACACATCTTCTATGTCATATGTCATTCCCTTTTCCCGTCTCTCCCACCGCTTTATACGTCCTTCTACCGATACCAGGCTTCCATCCTCAACGTCAAATCCCCCTGCGGGAGCGATGCGGGCTATTGCCCCCGCAGCAGCAACCAATATCAGGCACAGGAATGCCAGCGGCCTTCTGCCAAGCATTCCCCATACAAATTTTCCTATAACCGTCCCTCCTTATAAACGATCAGATACAGGAAGTTCCTTCCCCATCCGTCTGCCACGCAAAAGGGAACCAGACGATTACTCGCCTGATTCCCCAAGTATAATAAGGAAACGCTGATTCAATCCGTATTTCCCCGGTTGTTATTCTTCCACAATATCTAAGTTTCTCTCAAACTGCTTATTCAGACTCCTGCTCTCCCTGAGTACCACATCCACCTCGCCGTTGATGGATATCTGTACCTTACTCACACCGCTTATCTCTGTGAGGGAGTTCACAATAGAGTATATGCACATATCTTCCGACACATCCCCGCTGAGGCTGCGGATATTCTCATCCAGGTTGACATAGCAGACCCCTTCGTTGACGCTGATATTCAGCACTTTTACATTCTCCGGCAGAGTGGCCCGGTAGCCTTCGGCCTTCGGCCCCTCAATCAGCTGTTCCATAATCAGCCGCTCCATGGACACATTGCTGTTGTACGTCACCTCCACCCGTTCTCCCTTAAGCTTATCATCCGCCGTGTCTGAGAGGAAATAGAGCGTAAGTGTTGCCCTGCTGTAGGAATTAATGGTCTCCTCCGTATTATCCACAAAGTCTGAAGCGGTCATCACTCCCACTGTACTGCCGTTCTTGAGTGTCAGAGGATTCCCGGCCACCTGGATAGACACTCCTTCAATGCCTGGTATCTGGGATAACGTCTTCACCACGGCCGCCCGGTACAGCACCTCTGTCACGCTGTCCATCGCGGCATATTCCGCGCTGTAATCAATATACAGGAATCCGTCCTCCACACTGTAGCCGGACACTGACACATTGGACGGCCTGGCCGTCCGGTATTCATTCGTGTCCGGTTCCGTGTCCATCTTCTCGAACAGCTCTTCCACAAGGCTGTCAGTATCTTCTGTATCGGTATTATAACCCTCCGCTTCCAGGCTAAGCCCATCCTTCGCCAGATAATAAATCTGATATTTAGCCGCATCCTGGCCCTGCCTCCCGCAGCCTCCCAGGCATAGGCAGGCCGCGGCTGCCGCACAGGCTGTCCAACCTATCTTCATGCCGCACCTCCCGTCAATTCACATACACAAGGGGGATCCGGATCGTAAAGGTCGTCCCCTCATCCACCTTGCTGTATACTTTGATCGCTCCCCGATGCATCAGGATCGCATTTCTTGTGATTGCAAGCCCCAGGCCGGTACCGCCGATTTCTCTGGAATGGGACTTGTCTACCCGATAGAAGCGCTCAAAAATATGCTCCTGATCTTCTTCAGGAATACCAATCCCGGAATCTGCCACCTTGACATAGAAAAACTTATGATCTGCATTCAGGGATACATGAACCCAGCCGCCTTCTTTGTTATATTTGACCGCATTCTCAATCAGATTGCTCAAGGCCAGCGTCAGCTTCACTTCATCCACCTCTGCCGCAACCGGGCGGAAGCTCTCGAATACAAGCTCAATATCTGCCTTCGCCGCAATTGGGCGGAGGCGCTTCAAGATCAGTTCCAGCAAATCATTGATATTCATAGACTTGATATCCAGATCCGCATTCTTCTTGTCCATCTTCACAAGGGATAGCAGATCCGTGATAATCTTATTCTCACGGTCGATCTCCGCCGTAATATCCTCCATAAATTCCTTATACAGTTCTGCCGGAACCGAGTCTCCCTGCATGAGCAGGGAATCCGCCAGCACCTTCATGGAAGTAAGCGGCGTCTTCAGCTCATGAGATACGTTCGATACGAATTCCTGGCGGCTCTCATCCAGCTTCCGTATCCGGTCAATCATATTATTGTAGGCGTCGGAGATCGCCTGGGTTTCCGTATAGTCGGACACGGACATGACCTCGCTGAGATCCTCGTTGCCCAGATCCTCCATGGAATGGCTGATTTTGCCCAGAGGGCTGACCAGCACGATGGACAGTACAATAGCCAGCATGAGGATAACGGCAGCCAGGGCAATCTGTATGATCAGCCCTTTGCTGCTCATGAAATCTTCCATCATATATACATTGCCGAGAGATGCGCTCACAAGCACAGCGCCGCTTACTTCCCCTCCATTGCCGTATACCGGCATGACGGCCTCCACGCATTGATACCTGGAAGAGTAATTGGAGGAGCTCTCGCCTCCGAAGCATCTAAGCACTTCCTCGGAGATCACCGTCTTGCCCTCTTCGAGCATATACGTATCCTTGACCACTCGGTAATTCCCATCAATGATCAGAACCCGTCCGTCATACAAGTTCGACAGCTGATTCAGCACAGCATCCATCACCTCAGACTGAGGATTATTGAGGTAATCATACGTCTGAAGCTGGTTGCTCACAATCTTGCACTGCTCCTGCACGTCCATCAGCTTCTGATCTACCGCTTCGCTCTCATACGCTCTCAGAATTGACATCTGCAGGATAATCATGGGTACAATCCCGATGGCCACAAAACAGAGGAGCAGTCGGAACCGAAGACTTTTGAAATAACTGTTCCTGAAATAGTTTCGGGCCATACCGCCCCGCCGAAGCTTAAATCTGGAAATAGTAGCCCACTCCCCATTTCGTGTGTACATACTTCGGTTCGCTCGGGCTGCTCTCGATCTTCTCACGCAGCCTTCGGATATGGACATCTACTGTCCTTACATCCCCTGGATACTCATATCCCCACACAATGTTCAGCAGGCTTTCCCTGCTGTACACCTTGCCTGGATTTGTGACCAGCAGCTCCAGCACATCGAATTCCTTAGCCGTCAGATTGATCTCTTTCGTACCCACATAGACCCTCCGGCTCTCCAGATCCAGCCGAAGCCCGCCAGCGGACAGCTCCTTCGGATTCTCCTGCCGAGGTTCCTTGGCCGCCGTCCTGCGCATGATCGCCTTGATCCGCGCCTTTACTTCTAATATATTAAAAGGCTTCGTTATGTAATCGTCAGCGCCGTATTCCAGTCCCAATATTTTGTCCATATCATCACCTTTTGCCGTCAGCATGACGATAGGAACAGAAGAAAATTCCCGGATCTGCTGGCACACCTCCATGCCGTCCATCTTCGGAAGCATAATATCCAGCAGGATCATATCATACTCCTTCTCCTTGGCGCATTTCAAGGCTTCTTCCCCATCATACGCGCAGTCTACCTCCATCCCGTCCTGCTCCAGGCTAAAACGGATTCCCTTCACAATAAGCTTTTCGTCGTCTACTACAAGTACTCTCTTTCCCATTCTGGCACCTCATCACTCTCAAACTGATCTGCCCGCTTACGCGGACTCCTCACATGGCGCAAACCGACCGGAGCATGCCTCCCTCTAGTCCACTGTAACATAATCCCTTAGTTTCTCAAAGGTCTTATCTCCGATGCCGCTTATATTCTTCAATTCTTCCACCGAAGAGAAGCCGCCCTGCGCATTCCGGTATTCCAGAATCTCCTCCGCCCGCGATTCCCCGATTCCCTTCAAGGTCATCAGTTCTTCCCTGCCCGCGGTGTTGAGATTCACCTTCCCGTTCCGCGCGGCCATACTCCCTGATCCTTCGGCCGCATACCCGGTATCCCCGGGGAGCTCCTCCCCCTCTGCCGGAATATAAATCTTCTGTCCGTCTTCTACCAAGGCGGCAAGATTTACGGCAGAGTCATCTGCCAGAGAACAAAAACCTCCTGCAGCTTCCACTGCCTCATACCATCTTGCTCCGCTTGGGAGCTCATATACGCCGGGAAAATTCACTTCTCCGCACACATGTACCCAGCAGACGGCGCTTTCTTCCTCTCCAGCCTTCACCGATCCATCGCTGTCCTCGGCGGCATTTTCCGCCGGCTCTCTTCCCTCCCCAAGTTCCTCTTCCCCTTCCGGAGGGGGCTGCTTCTCTTCCGGCGTACTGCCTTCTATGATGATATCTGGGTTCTCTGGCGCCCGGAAGACAAACCCGTCTTCCTGTACATCCCTGGAACATCCCGCGCAAACGCCGCAGAAAAAAACACATAAAAAAGCCACAGAGCCCCATCTTCCCCGCTTCCCGCCGGATTGCGCCCTGTTTCTCCAATTTCTCATCCGCATCACTCCTTATGGCGGCCCATAAGGATGCCTCTGTGTGCGCTGATTTTATTGTAACGAATTATTTCTTTCTTTACAATTACAAATTCCTTAAGATTCCCATTTAAAGAGGATAACCCCTGCGATCGCCACCAGCATTCCGATGAATTTTCTCCATTCAAAAGCCTGCCTGTCCACGCCGAAGAGTCCGAACAATTCCAGCACGTAAGCCACGATCAGCTGAGAAATCACAATGAGCATAACCGCCTTCGCCGGTCCCAAACTGTCCATGCTCTTGATAACGGTCCATGTAATAAAAGCGCCGATTGCTCCTCCAAGCAGCATATATTTCGGTTCTACTCTTGCAAGGCCCATGAAGCTCTGCCGTCCGTTCACCGCCCACGCCGCCAGGCACACAATCAGCGCCGAAAACTGCACCCAGCTGTTGGATACCCACATGCTGGTGCTCTTTGTCACTTCTGTGTTGAATACACCCTGGATACTCATTAAAGCTCCTGAAATAAGGGCAATGATAATTCCTGCCATCTCGGCACCTCCTATATCCTTTTCCCTTATTTTTTCCAGGCAGGCCTTTTTTATACCCAGGCAGCCCTCAGGTTCCTAATCTTCGCAGCTCTCCTGGAAGCCCTTCAGCCAGCATCCAGGCAAGGGCAGCGCTGATTTCATCCGTCCTTCTTTCTAGGAAGTAATTCCCATGGCCGCCAGTATCGCCGCCTGGGCTTCTTCCATCCTGGAAGCCACATCCGCCCCATTCCAGATATCCATAAACACCGGCTCCATCTGAAGCCAATAACTGCTTGTCTGAATAATTTTGGATACTTCCAGTGCTTCCGCATACTGGGCCTGCACCTGTCCCATCTGGTCATTCGGAAAACTGGCCCCTGTGCACACGGTAATGTTGCCGGAAAATTCATAGAGCTGATCCGCGCAGTCCTGAGTCATGAACTCTGCCAGTCTGGCAGCCGCTCCTGGCGCATGGCTGTATCCATTCACCACAATAGAGTGGGTAATAGACAGCGGCCTGGAAGGAAGTTCCGGGCTCATATCCGGCACCGGCGCAATTCCGTAGGACAGCCCCGACTGGGCGGCAGCCTCATCCAGCGCCTCGATGGAGTCATCCCGGATAAGCGCGTAGATTGTACTGCCCGCAACGAAATCCTGAATCATCTTCTCCTCGCTGGCCGTGGTCTCATCCAAGGCAAAGAAATCCGACAGCTGCTGAAAGTACGTCATCCCCGCCTGGATCTGTTCGCTGTTGATCACCATCTGGCTGCTGTCATCACCGTAAGTCCCTCCCAAATTCACAAAATTGCCGATCACAAAATAATTCAAGAAAATATCATTCACGTTCCACGAAAAGATATTTTGTACTTGTCCATCTCCTTCAAAAGTCTCCGAGAAGGTCTTAATATCTTCAATTGTCGCCGGAGGATCCTGTACATAATTTCTATTATATACAAGAACACTCGTATCAGAGTAAAACGGATAAGCCACCTGCTCTCCTTTGTAGGTCACAGCGTCCACTGCCTTCTGGGGCAGCCGCTCGTATTCCGATACGTTTTCAGCCGGGACGGTCAGCCCGGCAAGCTTCGCCTTCTCCAGCATATCCGTCGTCGTCACGTACAAATCCGGAAATCCTTCGTCTGCAATGCTGGCCTGATAGATCGACTCAATATAATCCACTCCAGATACCTGTTCCAGCTGAACCTCTATCCCATATTCCATAGAGAACTGCTCTGCCGCCTGCAGGAAATAATCGGCCAGTTCCGGCTGTGTGTACCACAAGACAAGCCTTCTTGGCAGTGTCGATCCGTCCTGGGCATAGCCGTCCCAGATATCCTGATTCTCCTGTTCTTTGGCATCTGCAGGCTCCCCCTGATCTGCCTGCCCCTCTTCCTGTGAGGCCGCCCCGGATGTATCCTCAGCCGTCTCTTCCCTGCGGCCGCAGCCAGAGAGCAAAGTTCCAATCATAGCCACAATCGCAATTATCTGAAATAACCTTCTCTTCATCTTAATAATACTCCAAATTCTTTTCCAGACAGCAGGTCTGTCCCATGCCATGGACAAGTTCCGGCGCCGGACGGTACCGGTACTATCCAAGTTCCTTCAGACAATTGTGCAGTATTTTCACCATTTTGTCAATATGAACCGTCTCAATCACAAGGGGCGGGACGAAACGGATACTATTATTTCCCGCTGAAAGGAGCAAAAGTCCTTGGTCCAGCGCCCGGTTAATAATTTCTCCTGCCGGAATCCCTGCTGCCTCCACGCCCTGCATCAGCCCTGTTCCTCTGCGCTCTTTCAGACAGCCGTATTGGCTTACCAGTTCCTCCAGCCTCGCTTCCAGATAAGGCCCCACCTTCCTGACATGTTCCAATATTCCAAGCTGTTCATAACGGTCGAATACCTTGCTCACCGCCGCGCAGGCAAAGGGGTTGCCCCCATAGGTCGTCCCGTGATCTCCTGCTTCCAAGGAAAAAGCCGCCGTCTTCTCCGTCATGGCGAAGGCTCCCACCGGCACTCCGCATCCAAGCGCCTTGGCGCTTGTCATAATGTCCGGCTTTACGCCGTATCCCTGCCAGGCAAACATCGTTCCAGTGCGCCCCATCCCGCATTGGATCTCATCGAAGATCAGAAGAATGTCTTCCTGGACGCACAGCTCCTTCAGGCCTTCCAGAAATTCCTGACTGGCCGGATAAATCCCTCCTTCTCCCTGGATTGTCTCCACAATAATCCCACAGGTCTTCTCACTGACAGCCTTTTTCACACTGTCCAGATCGTTAAATGCGGCGAAGCGCACTCCGCCCATCAGAGGACGGAAAGGCTCCTGGTATTTCTCATTTCCGGTCACCGATAGGGCACCTATCGTCCGCCCGTGGAAGGAATGTTCCATCGCAATAACTTCGTACCGCTCCTGCCCATACTTTTTCTTTCCATATTTTCTTGCCGCCTTGATTGCTCCTTCCACGGCCTCGGCCCCGCTGTTGGTAAAGAACACCCGGTCCATTCCAGATGCCTTCAGGAACTTCTCCCCCGCCTCAATACCTGGAATATGATAATAGAGATTGGATGTGTGGATCACTTTGCCGATCTGAGATACCAGTGCCTTTTCATAGTCTGCATCCCCGTATCCCAGCGCCGACACTGCGATTCCCGCGCCGAAGTCCAGATATGCCCTGCCTTCTGTATCATAGAGGTATACCCCCTGTCCTCTCTCTATGACAACCGGGAAACGGCTGTATGTGTGCAGCAACACCTGTTCTGCCCGATTTCGATATTGTTCTTGTCTATCCATGATAATACCTGCTTTCTTTGTCTCCGATAATTGCCGTCCCTATCCCTTTGTTTGTGAAAATTTCCAGAAGGAGGCAGTGGGCAATCCTTCCGTCCAGAATATGCACTCGGGATACTCCGTTCTTGATTGCCTCAATACAATTCGTCAGCTTCGGCAGCATACCGCCTCCGATATTTCCCTTCTCAATGAGTTCCTCTGCCTCCGGGATATCCAGCTCTGAAATAAGCGTCGTCTTGTCCTGGGGGTTCCGATATACGCCTTCGATGTCTGTCAGAAACGCCAGCTTCTCCGCATTCACAGCTTGAGCCACTGCACAGGCAGCATCATCCGCATTCACATTGTATGTGCGGAAATCATCATCCATTCCCACCGGGCATACAATTGGAAGGAAGTCCTTCTCCAACAGGTCATAGAGTATTTTCGGCTCTACATGGGTGATCTCTCCCACATAGCCGATATCCTCCCCGCCCGGCAGCCGCTTCTTCACTGTCAAAAGCCCTCCGTCCTTGCCGCTGATGCCCACAGCTTTCACCCCCAGGGAACCCACAAGCTTCACAAGATCTTTGTTTACCTTGCCCAGCACCATCTCTGCCACTTCCATCATGGCCTCATCCGTCACCCGCAGTCCATTCACGAATTTCGGCTCCATCCCCAGCTTCTTAGCCCAGCGGCTGATCTCCTTGCCTCCTCCGTGCACAATGATCGGCTTGAATCCCACCAGCTTCAGAAGCGTCACATCTTTAATCACATTCTGTTTCAGCTCTTCATTCACCATGGCGCTGCCGCCGTATTTGACTACGATGATTCTCCGGTTGAACCTCTGTATATAAGGAAGGGCTTCTATGAGCACCTCTGCCTTCTGCATCCACTGTTCCATCTCCATCTGTCCTCTCCCCCTTTCTTCTCACGAGCGGTAATCCGCATTGATGCGGATATAATCATGAGTCAAGTCACAGCCCCAGGCGGCGGCTTCTTCCTCTCCCTGTTTCAGATCTGCTGTCACGGTCACTTCCTGGCAGGAGAGGATATCGGCGGCCTCCTCCTCCGAGTAATCCCATGCTTTCCCGTCCCGGTAGATCAGCTCCCTCCTGCCTCCTCCCTCGAACCACAGATCCATGTGCAATGGATCAAAATTCGCCCCGGAATAGCCCATTGCGCACAAAATTCTCCCCCAATTAGCGTCATGGCCGTATACCGCGGCTTTCACCAGAGAAGAGGAGATGATCGACCGGGCAATGACCGCCGCCTGCTCCTTCGACGCCCCATGGATCACTTTCGCCTCAATCAGGGCCGTCGCCCCTTCCCCGTCTCTGGCCATCATCTTGGCCAGCGCCTCGTTGACAGCGCCCAGTGCCTGGCAGAAGAGCGCATAGTCCTCGCCTTCCTCCACGATTTCCTTATTGCCCGCCAGGCCGCTGGCCAACACAAGGAGCGTATCATTTGTAGAAGTATCCCCGTCTACTGAGACCATGTTGTATGTCTCTTTCACATTTGCCTTCACCGCCTTTCTGAGCAGTTCCCGGGATATACAGACGTCTGTGGTCACAAAGGACAGCATTGTGCACATGTTGGGATGGATCATGCCGGAGCCTTTGCACATTCCTCCTACCGTCACCCTATGGCCTCCAATCTCTGTCTGCACTGCCGCCTCTTTTGGCACCGTATCTGTAGTCATAATCGCTCGGGCAGCCTGGGCAGCTGCCTCCCGCGTTCCCGCAAGTCTGCCTGCCATCTGCCGGATGCCGGATCTCAATTTGTCTATAGGAAGCTGCATGCCAATTACCCCTGTAGAGGCACAGAGCACTTCCTCTGCCCGGATGCCAAGGACAGCTGCCATCTCCTGCGCCTCTTCCTCACAGCAGCGCATGCCTTCTTCTCCAGTGCAGGCATTGGCAATCCCCGCGTTGACCACGATCGCCCGAGCCTTCCCAGTTCCCTCCACAATCTCCTTATCCCGCACAACTGGAGCCGCCTGGACAAGATTCCTAGTAAATGCCCCGGCTGTCACGCATGTGACCTCACTTAGGATCATTGCCATATCCTCTCGTTCCTCGTACTTGATGCCGGCTGCAGCCGAGGCTGCCAGAAACCCTCTGGCGGCGGTAACTCCTCCATCTATTTTCTTCATCTTATTCCTCCCTTGCTCTTTACTCATTAAATGAAGTCAGATTACTGCTGTTCAGCTTCAGGTCATAACAGTTGATATCTTCCCGAAACTCCCAGCCGATCGTCTTCCAGAAGGCGTTGCCCCCCGCATTGTTCTTGAATGCGATGAGGGATACCGAGCAGATTCCTTCTTCTTTCAGGGCATGCAGTGCTTCTCTCGCCATTGTCCTCCCAATTCCCCGTTTGCGGAAGTCTGGATGCACGCATACATGGTACAGACAGCCTCTTCTCCCGTCATGTCCGCATAGAATGCTCCCCACAATTCTGCCGCCGTATACAGCCACCTGGCTCAGTCCTGGATTCCTTCGCAGAAATTTATCTACGCCTTCCCTGGAATCATCCAGGCTGCGCAGTCCAAATCCTTTTATGCATTCCCATAGCTTGTATACTTCCTGATAATCCTCTGTCTTCATACTGCGTATGACCGTATCCATATCCACTCCGCCTTTCTGTCGCCGTGCCTTTCTGCCTGCCGTGCCTTTCTGCCTGTCACGGAAACATCGGTACCGCCTTCAGTCCCTCTGTCTCCTCCAGCCCGAACATCAGATTCATGTTCTGAACGGCCTGCCCAGCCGCCCCCTTGACCAGATTATCGATCGCTCCCATCATGATCACTTTTCCGGTTCTCTCATCGATCTCAAATTGGATGTCTGCAAAGTTGCTGCCTTCTACCCATTTCGTCTGAGGATATTCTCCAGTTCTGAGAAGTCTTATGAATTTTTCCGAGGAATAATATTTTTCATAGGCCTCCCTCACCGCCTCTTCCTTCACTCCCTCCCGCAGTTTCCCGTAGGCTGTTACGAGTATCCCTCTGTTCATCGGCGCCAGGTGGGGAGTGAAGGTCACCCGGATAGGCTCCCCGGCTGCCCGGGAGAGCTGTTCCTCAATCTCCGGCGTATGCCTGTGGCTGCCCACTTTGTACGCCTTCATGTTCTCATTAACCTCGCAGAAGAGATGATCTGCCGACGCCTGCCGGCCTGCCCCGGAGGTTCCAGACTTAGCGTCGACAATGATAGAGTCTGGTTCCAGCAGCTTCTCTTTCAGCAGCGGGGCAATGGCCAAAATTGTACAGGTGGGATAGCATCCCGGATTGGCGGTTAGCCTTGCACTGCGGATCAGTTCCCGGTTCCACTCGCACAGCCCGTATACCGCCTCTCCGAGAAACGCGCTCCCCCGATGTTCCATCCCATACCATTGGCTGTATACATGGGGATCCTTCAGGCGGAAATCCGCGCTCAAGTCAATGACCTTGGCCTTGCCGAGAATTTCTTCTGTTACGGCTGAAGCGCAGTATCCCTGGGGCGTTGCCGTGAAGATTACGTCTGCTATGGAGGCCAATGCGGCCATATCCTCATCCCTGCACTTGTCATCGGCAATCTGGAACAAATTCTGGAATATACGGGAGTATTCTCTATCCGTCTGGTTTTTGGATCCATACCAGACGATTTCGGCTTCTCGATGCCCTGCAAGAAGCCGCACCAATTCCTGACCTGCATAGCCGGTGGCTCCGATGATTCCCACTCTAATCATGTCAATTTCCTCCTATCCTTTATCTTTAAACACTTTTGGCTGATATTTTGCATAATTATACATCTATATTCTAAATAATTCAACCTTTTTTAATATTTAATCATTTTAAGACGTTCCCAGTTTTTTTGTTCTCCCTCCCCCGTCCTCAATTTTCATATTCTCCTTGTCCTTTCTGCATATATTTAAGGAAGCCGCTGATTTTATCAGCATCTTCCCCGGGCACTTGCAGGAAGCTCACGGAATTGCTCTGTAAAATGTGTATTTATAAAAATTCAAATTTATGCTTGCATATTTATAACCATTGTTGTATAGTGTATAAAGTAAAGCGCAGGGATGTCTTGCATGATATTCCCCGGGGATACAAAGCCATCAGACAGATGAGGAGGATATAGATTATTATGAAAGAAAAAGTTGTATTAGCTTACTCCGGCGGATTGGACACAACCGCCATCATTCCGTGGTTGAAGGAGCACTTCGACTATGATGTAGTCTGCTGCTGTATTGACGTTGGACAGGGCAGTGAGACAGACGGCCTCACAGAGCGGGCTCTCTCCACTGGCGCAAGCAAATGTTATATTTTGGATGTGATCGATGAATTTGCTGACGAATACATTGCACCCTGTGTCCAGGCCAATGCTGTCTACGAAAATAAATACCTGCTTGGCACCTCCATGGCCCGGCCTCTGATCTCCAAGAAATTGGTAGAAATCGCACGCAAGGAAGGGGCGGTAGCTATCTGCCACGGCGCTACCGGTAAGGGCAACGACCAAGTGCGGTTCGAGCTCGGCATCAAGGCTCTTGCCCCTGATCTGAAGATCATTGCCCCTTGGCGCATGACTGACGTGTGGACGATGAAATCCAGAGAAGATGAGATTGAATACTGCCGTCAGCACGGCATCCATCTCCCCTTCTCCACTCAGACCAGCTACAGCCGTGACCGCAATCTCTGGCATATCAGCCATGAAGGCTTGGATTTGGAAGACCCGGCGAACGCACCGGATTACAGCCGTCTTCTCGTACTGGGCGTGACGCCTGAGCAGGCCCCAGACGAGGCTGAGTATGTGACCCTCTCCTTCGAGAAGGGTATTGCGACGGCTATTAATGGAGAGAAGATGAAGCTCTCCGATATCATTCGCAGGC
>CALWRT010000174.1 GCA_944384015.1 uncultured Lachnospiraceae bacterium
GTATATCCAAAATTATAGATGAACGTCATCAGAGCCCGGATCTTCTCCGGATCCGGCGTCTCATGAGTCCGATATACAAAGGGCAGATCCCGCCAGTAGTATTCTTCCGCTACGGTCTCATTCGCGATCAGCATAAAATCTTCAATGATCCCTGTCGCCGTGTTGCGCTCATAAGGGAGGATATCTGTCACTCGGCCATTCTCGTCAAATACTGCCTTGGATTCCGGGAAATCAAAATCAATCCCTCCTCGCTTCTGTCTCTGCTGTCTCAGAATTCCAGAGAGTTCCTTCATCTTATCCAGCATCGGGATCAGGCGGCTGTACCGCTCCTGAAGCGGCTCATCTTCCCTGTCCAGCAATTTCTGTACGTTGGTATAAGTCATACGCTCATCTACGCGGATGACCGTCTCCGCGATCTCATGGGAAATCACCCGGCCTCTGCCGTCAATGGTCATCATACAGCTTACAGCCAGTCGGTCTTCCCCGGCATTGAGAGAGCAAATCCCATTGGACAGCCTGTGGGGCAGCATAGGAATGACCCGGTCAGCCAGGTATATGCTTGTCCCCCGCTCCTTCGCCTCTCTGTCCAGCGCGCTGTTCTCCTGTACGTAATTAGCCACATCCGCAATGTGTACTCCAAGAATATACTGCCCGTCCTCCCACTGAAGGGAAACCGCGTCATCCAAGTCCTTGGAATCTTCCCCGTCTATCGTAATCATCAGCCAATCACGCAGATCTTGGCGCCCGGCTTCATCAGCTTCAGACACATGATCCGGCTGTCGTTCGGCTCGGCGCAGCACTTCCGCCGGGAACTCCTCGGGAAGCCCGAATGCCTTCACAATCGACAGAATATCTACCCCCGGATCGTGGATATGTCCTAGTATCTCCGTGATCTCCCCTTCCGGGTTCCTGCCCGGTCTCCCATAATCTGTAATCCTAACCGTCACCTTATGTCCGCTCACTGCCCCTTTGCTCTTCCCGGATGGAATAAAAATATCTCGGTTAAATTTCCGGTCATCCGGCACCACGAAGCCATAGGAACGATTCTGTTCATAAGTGCCTACTATCAGGCTGCTGCCTCTTTCTACCACTGCAATCACTTTACCCTCCCGGCGTCTGCCGGTACGGGAAGGCATCACTGCCGCCTTGACAATATCTCTGTGCATCGCCCCCGCTGTCTCCTCCGGGGGAATAAAAATATCTTCCGCTTCCCCTTCCGGCGTAACAAAGCCAAACCCTCTCGGATTCCCGGTAAACATGCCGGTCACAACAAAGCTCTTGCTCTTGGAATACTTCCCGCGGGAGGATACCTGCACCCTCCCCTCCTCTATAAGGGCATCCAGCACCTGCCTCAGCTCTTCCCTCTTATCCCGGTCTATCTGCAGGAGGGAAGCAATCTCGCGTATTCTCATCGGGACGTACTTCTCATCGCACAGAAATGCATAGATAGTCTCCTTGCGCTTCTCAAACAGCGCTGTCTTATTCTTGTCTTTGATTTCCTGCGCGCTCCTGCTCTTGTTCCCGTCCGTATTTCTCACGACTACCTGCCTTTCTTCTGCCCGTAGGCCCCTGTACTGATCAATATGCTGCCGATACCAGCTACAGCCTCATCTGTTTCTAACACTCTCGTCTCTATGATATCAGGTGCAAAAGTTCTGCACCCGCATGAGCCTGCTCATATGAAAATGAAAAACCAGCCATCCGCCGTATCATACTTGGAGGTTCTTGATCTTAGCATCCTCTCTGCAGAAAAATCTCGAAAGCTTCCCAATAGAATGAGAAAACACTCCCGCAGCCGAGAGTGTCTTGTATCTTCTTCTTTAGAAAATATTTAAATCCAGAACAATTGCCAGTATCATAAACAGCGCTCCGAGAATTGCCGTCGCCTTTCCAAGCTTTCCTTCCAAGGAACGGCCTTTATTTCTGCTCCAGTACGTATCATTAGCACCGCTGAGCGCTCCAAGTCCTCCAGATTTTCCCTCCTGCATCAGTACAATCACACTGATTGCAATACAAATCAGAACAAATATTATAGTAAGAATGACCCTCAATGCCTCCATCGCTTTACACCTCCTAGGCTAGACCGCATTTATTCTACCATAGGCGGGGGCAAGTTGCAAGTATTTTCCGTCATTTCATTCCATTTCCATCGGAGGACCATTCCTATTATTTGCGCAGAAATCGGTGAAACCTATCCCGCATACTGCTTTTTATTTCACTTCATATATTATCTCATATTTAGCCTCTCATCTTGGTTCTTACTTGGACTCATATATGGCTTCTTATTTCGTCTTACATATTGTTATGGAAACGCTGATTAAAGCGTTTCCATAGAACTATTCTCCCTCTCAGTGAAGGGATTCTTATACTGGGCGCTCTCCCCCAGCTCTTCTTCCAGGCGCAGCAGCTGGTTGTACTTAGCTACCCGGTCAGAACGGCAGGGCGCTCCGGTCTTGATCTGCCCGGCGTTGACCGCCACGGCGATATCCGCGATCGTCGTGTCCTCCGTCTCTCCGGAGCGATGCGAGATTACCGCCGTATATCCCGCCCTGTGGGCCGTCTCAATCGCTTCAAAAGTCTCGGATAATGTCCCGATCTGATTCACCTTAATGAGAATGGAATTGGCGGTGTGCAGCTTGATGCCCGCCCGCAGCCGGTTGGGATTGGTCACGAAGAGATCGTCCCCCACAAGCTGCAGCCGGCCTCCAAGCCGCTCTGTGAGAAACTGCCAGCCCTCCCAGTCGTCTTCATTCAGCCCGTCCTCTATGGATACGATAGGGAACTGTTCCAGGAGCTGCTCGTAATATTCCACCATTTCCCGGGAATTGCGCAGAATTTTCTCGCCCTTCATTTTGCTCTCTCCCGCGAAGCTGTAGCAGCCGGTCTTCTCATCATACAGCTCGCTGGCGGCCACGTCCAGCGCGAACGAAATGTCCTTGCCCGGGCAGAAGCCTGCCTTCTTCACCGCCTCTGTCATGACCTCCAGCACATCTTCTGTGGACGCCAGGTCCGGGGCAAATCCTCCCTCGTCCCCGATGCCTGTGGACAATCCCCTGGACAGAAGCACTTCCTTCAGGCAGTGGTAGGTGACGGCGCACATACGCAGTCCTTCCTTGAAGCAGCAGGCTCCCACCGGCATAATCATAAATTCCTGGATATCGACGGTATTATCCGCATGCCTTCCTCCGTTTAAGATGTTCATCATCGGCACGGGCAGTCGTACGGCCCGAAAACCTCCCAGATATCTATACAGGGGGATCCGCAGATAATCTGCCGCCGCATGGGCGCAGGCCATCGATACTCCCAGCAGGGCATTGGCTCCCAGATTACTCTTATTGACCGAGTCGTCTAAGCGGATCATCCGCTCGTCAATCCCCGTCTGGTCCAGAACACAGTGTCCCCGCAGGGCGGGCGCTAATATTTGGTTGACGTTATTCACCGCCTTCTGTACTCCTTTTCCCAGATATCTCCGGTCTGAGACATCCCGCAGTTCCAGCGCCTCATGTACCCCTGTGGAAGCGCCTGAAGGCACAATCGCCCTGCCCCAGGCGCCTGACTGTGTTCTCACCTCGACTTCTACTGTGGGATTCCCCCTGGAATCCAATACTTCTCTCGCATAAATTTCCCGAATCTGAGACATACAAAAACCTCCTGTATCTGTCATATACTAATTGCAGGCCCAGGCCTGTCCTTTCCTTAGTATGTGACAGAACGGAGGTTTTATACGGCGTCTGACGATCTATCGGCAGGGGCGGAATTCATAGCCTGCCGTTCTACCGGTAAGGGCGGAATTCATAGCCCGCCGCTCTCGCCTGGTCGATAAATTGTCCCAAAATATTCGTGTTGGTCGCTGATACGGCATGCAGGAGGTAGATGGCCCCCGGATGCAGCCGGTTCATCAGCTTCTGGAGAGAAGCCGCCTCATCCGGCTGATTGGCTGGATCCCAGTCCGCATGGGCAAAGCTCCAGAATACGCTTGTATAGCCGATGCTCTGAACAATCGCCAGAGACTGCTCACTGAATTTACCTGCGGGATAACGAAACAGTGACATCTCATATCCGAAGTTTTCCTTCACATAGTCGTGCAGCCCGAGAAGCTCTTCTTCCTGCTCCTGCCTGGGAAGGGAGGCAACCCCGGCCGATGGATGATTCACGGAGTGATTGCCCACAATATGCCCCTCATCAATCATCCGCCGCACCAGCTCTGGCTCCTGCTCCACGTATGGCTGCGTTACAAAGAACACCGCCGGGCATTTTTTCTCTTTTAATACATCCAGTATCTTCTCTGTGTATCCGTTCTCGTACCCCTCGTCAAAGGTTAAATAAATTATCTTATCCTCTGTCTCCGTGCGCACAAAATCCGCGCTGTATTTGCTGTATTTCTCCTGGGCGGCCACCGCTGCCGTCGGGCGCATCCAATCATCGAACTGTACTCCCTGTCCCCAGTTCTGCAGCGTATTGTCCAGAGCAGCAATATCCCCGTCAAAAACAGGCCTGGTATCTGGTCCAGAACCAGACATATCTGACGCTGTGCCGGCCGCTGTGTCATCCTCTCCCTGTAACTCATCCGGATCCTCAATGACCTCTGCCTGAACATCTGAGACATTGCCTGCCTGAGCCAGTTCGTCGGCCTCGCCTTCCCCGGTCTCGCCAGGCTGATCCCCAGATTGTCCTGCCTCTGCTGGCTGTTCTCCTTGCTCCTGAGTCTGTCCTGCTCCGCTGTCCTCCTGCTGTATAGGGGCTTTTTCTTTATCACCTAAGCGAGTTGCCGCAAATGCTCCTGCCAGTATACATACGCAGGCTGCCGCGAAAATCCCTGCGGCAAGCCTCCACAGTTGGTGCCGTCTGCGTTCTTTCTGCCTGTTGATGCGCTGTTCCTGGCGCTTCCTTTTCTGTTCCTCTTCTTCTCTATCAAAATCAAACTCGTTAAAATTACTGCCGTTTCTCTCTTCCATACCTCTGCCGTCCTTCATTTGTTCGGATTATGACTGTAGTATACTGCATGTTCCTGAATTTCATACTATATTTTTTCTGAATATTTTATTACGTCATGATCGCTATCTATATACACTGCGATTGCTCGATGGTGCAGAATATATTTATTTTATAAATTTCGACATGCAATGGGATAGGGAGACAATGCCGCTAAATAGAGCAGAATCTTTTCTTCTCTCCCGAGGGATTTTCAGTCCAAGTGCCACTCCTGCCGCGCATAAGCTAAATTTTATAAGCGTCAGGATTCCGTGCCAGCCCCCTTTTCTCTTCCTATTTGTACGATGGATTACTGACTTCATTCCAAAGTTCCTCCTCTGTGCGGCTGTCCTTCCCTGCCGGATATACACTCTGGAACATGGGCCGCATTCTCTTTACCTATTATTATATTCTAATCTTGTCCCATTTTCTATACAGGAGTATAATAATATCAAAATCAAACATCCCGTATTTCCTTGCACTTGCACATAGGTGGACGGATGTTCTTGAAGCCCCGAACATAGAAAGGAGCAATAGGGAATTATTATAAAATCAGGAGGATACTGATATGCTGTTTCGCAACGCCGCAAAAGAAGACGTCCCGCTGCTGATGGTTATGGTCAATGACGCCATCGCCCACTTTCGTGAATCGAATATTGATCAATGGCAGTGCGGATATCCCAATGAAGAAGTTCTCTATGAAGACATAAATCTCGGACGCCTCTTCGTGGCAGAGTCCGGCGGGCAGCCAGTTGGTATGCTTGCCATTCTCACAGAGCCGGATCCTAGTTATGAGAAGGTATGGAAAGGGGCTTGGATGAATGATCTGCCTTATACATCTTTTCACAGAGTCTGCGTCTCCTTCCGGCACAGAGGGCAGGGCATTGCGGGAGAATTATTCCGGGGTGCCCAAGACTGGAGCATGGAACGCGGCTATACTTCTTTTCGCGTAGATACCCATGAGGACAATCTCCCAATGCAGCGCTGTCTGGAGAAAGCCGGATATGTTCGCTGCGGCCTTATTCATCTCGTAGGCGGAGCGGAAGACGGGGCTCCCAGGATTATTTATCAAAAAACCATCTGACATCAGCAGACGATGTCTCCCCTGTCTGCATCGAAGACTTGTCCGCATATGCCGAAAAAGGCTTGAGCTCAGGAAAATCTCCTGATTTCAAGCCTTTTCTTGTATCAATGCGTTGTCATCTGCTATAGATACCTGCCCGTTGGAATCATGAAAGCCATTCTTGCTTTGTCTGCACAGAATTACTTCTTAATCAGCAGAGATTTGCCGGTCATTTCTTTGGGCTGCTCCATGCCCATCATCTCAATCATTGTGGGGACGATATCTGCCAGACAGCCGCCTTCTCTGAGGGTATAGGCCGGATCATAATTCACCAAAATGAACGGCACCGGATTCGTTGTGTGTGCGGTGAACGGCGCGCCGGTCTCCTCATCGATCAGCTGCTCCGCATTTCCATGGTCTGCGCACAGGAACATTTGTCCGTCGACTTCCTTCAGCGCTGCCACCGCTCTTCCGACACACTCATCCACAGCCTCAATGGCCTTGACTGCGGCAGGGAGGATCCCGGTATGGCCTACCATATCCGGGTTTGCAAAATTGATGATAATCACGTCATATTTGCCGGATTTGACTGCTTCTACCAGCTTATCACACACTTCATAGGCGCTCATCTCCGGCTTCAGGTCATAGGTGGCCACTTTCGGAGAATTCACCAGTATTCGGTCTTCTCCTTCGTTGGGCTTCTCTACGCCGCCGTTAAAGAAGAAGGTGACATGGGCGTATTTCTCTGTCTCGGCAATTCTCGCCTGGGTCATATGATGAGCCGCCAGATATTCTCCAAATGTGTTCGTGACGGAAATCTTCTCAAATGCCACCGTCTTATTAGGAATCGTCACATCATACTCGGAGAAGCATACGTATTTCACATCCAGCTTCTTCTCCCTTGCGAACCCGTCAAACTCATCTGCGCAAAAGGCTCTCGTAATCTCTCTCGCGCGATCTGGACGGAAATTATAGAAGATGATGGAATCTCCATCTTGAATGGCGGCAACCGGTTTACCGTCATGGACAATGACCGTCGGCACGACAAACTCGTCATTTTCTCCCTTATCATAAGACTGAGACACAGCACAGATCGGGCAGCCGGCTGTTAATCCCTCGCTCTTTGTCATCGCGAGATAGGCTTTCTCCACACGATCCCAGCGATTATCCCTGTCCATCGCATAATAACGGCCCATGACTGTGGCCACTTCTCCAACACCGATTTCTTTCATTTTATCTAGTAATTCCTGGACAAATTCCTTGCCGGAGGCGGGGGGCGTATCCCTTCCGTCCAGGAAACAATGGACATAGACCTTCTGAAGCCCGTGATCTTTCGCCAGCTTCAGCAATGCATACAGGTGGGTATTGTGGCTGTGCACCCCTCCGTCTGAGAGCAGCCCGTACAGATGCAGGGCGGAATCCTTCGCCTTGCAGTTCTCCACCGCTGCCAGCAGTTCTTTATTCTTGAAAAAGTCTCCGTCCTGGATCTCCTTCGTGATTCTTGTCAGTTCCTGATATACAATACGGCCCGCGCCCATATTCAGATGGCCCACCTCAGAATTGCCCATCTGTCCCTCAGGAAGGCCGACGGCCATTCCGCTGGCATTGCCCTTGACAAACGGATATTCTGACATCAGCTTGTCCATCACCGGAGTCTTCGCCTGGGCGATGGCATTGCCTTCTGTCTTGTCGCTTAGCCCGTATCCGTCTAAAATCATTAATACGGTCGGTCTCTTACTCATATTCACCTGCTCGTTCCTTTCTGTTCTGAATCAAATCGCAGAGCAGTGAACCTGCCCTGCGATTTCTGCATCATCGTGATTCCTGTTATTTCTGATAGTTGACGATTTTCCCAAAGTCCTCTTTCAGGGAAGCTCCTCCTACCAATCCGCCGTCGATGTCCGGCTGCGCGAACAATTCCGGAGCGCTTGCCGCAGATACGCTGCCGCCATACTGAATGCGGATAGCCGCGGCAGTGGCATCATCATAGATCTCCGCAATACATCCACGGATAGCCGCGCACACTTCCTGTGCCTGCTCTGTGGTGGCAACCTTGCCTGTTCCGATCGCCCAGATAGGCTCATAGGCGATTACCGCTTTGGATGCCTGCTCTGCTGTCACTTCCAGGAAGGCAATCTTAATCTGCTGGCGGATCCAATCGATCGTGATTCCCTGCTCTCTCTGAGTGAGGGATTCGCCGCAGCAGATAATCGGAGTGATGCCATGCTCAAAAGCCTTCTTCACCTTCTTATTGACGGTCTCATCCGTCTCCGCGAAGTATTCTCTTCTCTCGGAATGCCCGATAATGACGTACTTCACACCTACATCTGTGAGCATGGACGGGGATATCTCACCCGTGAAGGCTCCGCTCTCCTCAAAGTACATATTCTCAGCGCCAATCGCAATATTCGTTCCTTTCACCGCTTCCACTGCGGGAATCAGATCAATGGCCGGTACGCAAAATACCACATCGGCATCTTCCGTCGCCACAAGAGGCTTCAGCGTCTCGATCAGAGCGATGGCTTCTGTGGGAGTCTTATTCATTTTCCAGTTACCAGCGATAATTTTTTTTCTGGACATACTTATTCTCCTTCTATTCTGCTATGCATGATTTAGGGAAAGGCTGATTTAATCACTGTTTCCCTAGCAGCCGTTCAGCCTTCCAACTTCACCGGCGCATTATTTATCATTAGCCGCCGCAACGCCGGGAAGCTCTTTGCCTTCCAGGAATTCCAGAGAAGCGCCACCCCCAGTGGAGATATGGGTCATCTTGTCCCCAAAGCCCAGAATGTTCACTGCCGCTGCTGAATCACCGCCGCCGATAATGGTTGTCCCATCAATCTCAGCCAGAGCCTTCGCTACAGCGATAGTACCTGCCGCGAAGTTGGACATCTCAAAGACGCCCATCGGTCCATTCCACACAACGGTCTTGGCATCTTTCACAGCGTCCGCATACAGCTTCTGCGTCTTCGGCCCGATATCCAGACCGATCTCATCCGCAGCCAGGTCTCCTTCCACCACACGGTAAGGAGCATCATTGGAAAACTCTTTTGCCGCAACGGTGTCTACCGGAAGAAGCAGCTTCACGCACTTCTCCTTCGCCTTCTCAATCATTTCCTTCGCATAATCCAGATAATCATCTTCCACAAGCGACTTGCCGATCTCCTGTCCCTGCGCCTTAGCGAATGTGAAGCACATGCCGCCGCCGATAATCAGGACGTCTACCTTGTCCAGCAGGTTATTGATAACGGAGATCTTAGAGGATACTTTGGATCCTCCCAGAATAGCCACAAAAGGTCTCTCCGGGTTATTGACCGCATTGCCCAGGAAGTCAATTTCCTTCTGCATCAGATAGCCTACGACAGAAGTCTTGACATATTGGGTCACTCCCACATTGGAACAGTGTGCGCGATGCGCCGTTCCGAATGCGTCGTCTACAAACACATCGGCCAGAGAAGCCAGCTCTTTGCTGAATTCTTCTCCGTTCTTCGTCTCCTCCTTGCGGTATCTGGTATTCTCAAGCAGGATAACGTCTCCATCCTTCATATCTGCCACTGCCGCTTTGGCGTTGGGTCCCACTACTTCTGGATCTGCCGCGAACTTCACTTCTTGTCCCAGCAGCTCGGACAGCCTCTTGGCTACCGGCGCAAGGGACAGCTCCGGCTTCGGTTCTCCCTTCGGCTTGCCGAGATGAGAGCACAGGATTACCTTGCCTCCGTCGGCAATCAGCTTCTTAATCGTAGGAAGGGCAGCCACGAGACGGTTCTCATCCGTAATCTTGCCATCCTGCAAGGGAACATTAAAATCACAGCGTACAAGGACGCGCTGCCCTTTTACATTAATATCATCAACAGACTTTTTATTCAGCATATGGTATATCCTCCTTTTAAATTGAAAAACAAAGAGTTCCTCTTGCGGAACTTCCGCGCCGAGCGCGGCTGCTGAATGTCAGCGGCACTCGTCTAGCAGCGTCCGAAGCAAAGCGAAGACCGCTTTGACGGTAAGCTTCTGTTTCGCGCGAGTGTGCATCCCGCAGAGCGTTTTCTCAAATAAAAAACGCAGCTTTCTATTCAAGAAAAAAGGGTCCGGTCCTCGGACCGGACCCTAACAGGTCTTAAATAACAGCCTCAGCTTGGCAGCTTATGCCAGCTCAGCGAAATATTTAATCGTACGAACCATCTGGCTTGTGTAGGAGTTCTCATTGTCATACCAGGAAACTACCTGCACCTCATACAGATCGTCAGCGATCTTCGCCACCATGGTCTGTGTAGCATCAAACAGGGAACCATAGGTAATTCCGATGATATCGGAAGATACAAGCTGCTCCTCTGTATAGCCGAAGGACTCAGAAGAAGCTGCCTTCATGGCTGCGTTGATGCCCTCTTTTGTAACATTATCACCTTTCACTACTGCAGTCAGGATCGTTGTGGATCCGGTAGGAACCGGTACACGCTGTGCGGAGCCAATCAGCTTGCCGTTCAGCTCAGGGATAACAAGGCCGATTGCCTTAGCAGCGCCTGTGGAGTTGGGAACGATATTCACAGCCGCAGCGCGCGCTCTTCTGAAATCGCCCTTCCTATGCGGTCCATCCAGTACCATCTGGTCTCCAGTATATGCATGGATTGTAGCCATAATACCAGACTGGATCGGCGCATAGTCATTGAGAGCCTTAGCCATAGGAGCCAGGCAGTTTGTTGTACAGGAAGCCGCAGAAATCACGGTATCGTCAGCCTTCAGCGTCTTTTCATTTACACTATATACGATTGTCGGCAGATCATTGCCTGCAGGAGCAGAGATAACAACCTTCTTCGCTCCGGCTTTAATGTGCGCCTCAGCCTTAGCCTTGGAGGTATAGAAGCCTGTACACTCCAGTACTACGTCAACGCCAATCTCGCCCCACGGAAGTGTAGAAGCATCAGCCTGTGCATAGATCTTAATCTCCTTGCCGTCTACAACGATAGAATCCTCTTTTGCCTGAACTTTGTCGGCAAGTGCATATCTTCCCTGAGAAGAGTCATATTTTAATAAGTGAGCCAGCATTGCAGGATCTGTAAGGTCGTTGATCGCAACCACCTCATATCCTTCTGCTCCAAACATCTGTCTGAACGCAAGACGCCCAATACGTCCAAAACCATTGATTGCAACTTTCACTGCCATATTAAATTCCTCCTAAAGTTTTAAATTACTGCCTTTTGCAGCACTTCCTTTAACATGTGCCGGATTGCTCGTAGCCCCTGCAATCCATATGCTATTCTACCTAATTTTACCTAAAAATTCAAGTCATTTTCTTGATTTCCGCGGCTATTTTTTCGATATTGGATATTTCGTACAGGTATGGACAATCTGTGCTTTTTATTTTATTATTTTTTCTGGATATTATACTACCTGTAAAAACTTTTTTCATAAAAGCCCAGTCTCAAAGCAAAGACGGATGGGCTGCTTACAGACCAGCACGGCTGTGCTTTCGAGACGCTTAACCATATGAGCAATGAGGCCGGCAGGCCGGATTGCGAATAGGGGCAGAATGGCGAGAGCACGCAGTGCGCAGACATTCTGGGCTTTTATTTATCCCCACGCCCAGTCTCAAAGCAGAGACGGATGGGCTGCTATTTATAAGGAGGTTCTGAATGATCACTTCAGATTTTCATCTTCACAGTTCCTTTTCCGGAGACAGCGAGACTCCCATGGAGGACATGATATGTAAAGGAATACGCCTCGGGCTCAAGACTATGTGCTTCACAGAGCATTGGGATCCTGATTTTCCCGATATTGGTATCGATTTTTCCTTAGATGTCCCTCGCTATCGCAGCCGTTTTCTGGAATTACAAGAACGCTATGCTCCTCAAGTGGAGCTTCTCTTCGGAGTGGAATATGGCTTGCAGCCTCATCTGTCTGATAGCTTCCAAGCCTTTCGTCAGTCTTGGCCTTTTGACTTTATCATCGGTTCCACCCACCTTCTGGACGGGCAAGATCCCTATTATCTCGAGAGTCGCAGGGGAATGGAGGACTCCCAGTTTTATCAGAGATATTTTGATCTTCTCCTCGAGAATGCCAAATGTTTTGACGGCTTTAGCGTATATGGCCATCTGGACTATATTGTCCGCTACGGCGCCCATACTACGCAGGATTATTCTTACGAGGCTTTTCGAGAACCAATAGACGAATTGTTAAAACTTTTGATTCAGAAAGGCATCGGCCTGGAGCTAAATACTTCTGGTCTGAAATATGGCCTCGGATTTGCCCACCCCCATCCGGACATTCTTAGACGTTACCATGAACTTGGAGGAGAAATTATCACGGTCGGTTCCGACGCTCACCGTCCGGAACACATTGCCTATGATTTCCCCCTCGTCCCTGATCTGCTGAAATCCTGCGGATTCCGGTATTATACTATATTCCGCAGACAGCGCCCGACTTTCCTTCCTCTGTAAGGCAAGCGCCGAAGCATTCTCTTTCGCACGGATTCGTCCTCAATGGCTTAGAGGATAGATAGGTTCTGTCCAATTCTCCTCTAAGCATAGTCTATGTATCGCGGGGGGATTGTGTCTTATCTCCCCTCACGCATGAAAGATTGCTGCCCTGCCGTCCATTAACGCTTCCTGAGCTTGGCAAAACGCTCCTGGATTCTGTCCTTCCTTCTGGCAGTCTCTTCCCTGTCCACCCTTGCCCGTCCGCACTCATAGACAAAGCAGTCACCCTCCCTCGGCCTGACGTCGAATTCTGCCAGGGGGATTTCCCGGTATTCTCTCTCCTCCTTCTTCTCCCCAGCGCTCTCCTTTACTTCACATACAGCCAGTTCTCCTTCTATTCGGTCTACAATCCCTCTCATACTGCTATCCTCTCCATTCTGCTTCCCGGTATTCTCTTCTTCCGGCTGATTCTCTTTGCTTCTCCACACGCAATATAGAATACAGCATCTCTATCTCGCCGCCATTAATAGTCTGCCTCCTGTATCTTACTGCCGCGTCAGTCCCCATCTGTTCCAGCTTTCCACGTAGTGCTTGGTTCACAGGAAAATGTAAATTGTTCTCCGTCGCTGTATGCAATCACTGTGCCTTGCTCATCTGTCCGATATACTTGTATCCCTCTCTCCCGGAATGCTTCCAGCGTCTCCATGTGCGGATGGCCATAGGAGTTCCCTTCCCCGCAGGAAATAACCGTATAGGAGGGCGACACCGCATTCAGCATCTGGGGACTGTTGGAAGTACTGCTGCCATGATGGCCCGCCTTCCACAGATCGGCTTCCAGCTCAAGCCCTGTGCCGCACATATCTCCCTCTGCTCCTGCTTCCGCGTCCCCTGTAAACACTGCGGCATTCTCTCCGTGGGTCAGACGAATCCCCACGGACCAATCATTCAAATTATCCCCATAGTCTCCCACCGGCCCCAGGATAACAAAGGACATATCCCCGCAATCGTAGGTATCTCCCACAGATGCTATGGTAATCTCCAGTCTCTTCTCCTCAATCGCGTCCAGCACATCCTCATATGTCTGGGACGTGTGTACTTTGTCCGGCAAAATGACCGTTCCGATATCAAAATTTCTGATCACATCATCCATCGCTCCGATATGGTCGGCATGGGGATGGGTGCCAATACAATAGTCCAATTTGGACACCTGCATTTCCCTTAAGTAGGAACAGATCTGTTCTCCGTCTCCATTATTTCCCGCATCAATCAAAATCGCATGCTCCCCGCTCTTAATTAAAATACAGTCTCCCTGTCCCACGTCCAAGAAGTGAATCTCCATCCTGTTCGCTGCCTCTGTATAGGAAGCGGACATCTTTCCTGATATCACGCCCCTCTCCTGGACGTCCTCCTCTTCGGTACCGACAGACTGTCCAGGAGCGGAGTCTTGTTCGCCGGCGAATTCTTCCGCCCCTTCTTCTCCCAACATTTCACTTACCTTGCCGGAGAGTTCCTCCACTGCCTCTCTCCCGGCAATCTCCGCCGCATCCTGCAGCTTGGCGCAACCAGTTAGGAGAATAAGAGCCGCAGCCCATCCCGCCAGAAGCTTCATCCTTCTTCGCCAACTAAAACTCATCATCAAGCCATTCCCTTCTAATCTGTCTATTGTCCTGATATGATCGGGATATACTAATCGTTCGCTCCTATGTCCGCGACATAGCTGTCCCTTGGCAGCCCTTCCCCAACATAGGCCTTTCTAATCAGGTAGTTCCGCCTTCATTATACCAAACACATGTTCGTATGTAAACAACAATTTTATTAAGATAAAAATAGACCTCTTCTTAAATTAAGGATGCCAGTGACGTCTGCCGCTCTTTTCTATCCGGCAGATGCCCCTGGCATCCCTGCTCCACTTACTGTATTTTCTCAGCCCTGCAGGCCTCTCGCCTGCCGGTCCATATCCTCTACCACGATATCGTAGATCTCTCCCAGAGTCGCGCAGTATTCTAATACTTTCCACGGCTCATTTGTATGGAAGTGAATTTTTATCAGTTCCTCATCCCCCACGGCCAGCAGGCAGTCCCCCTTAAAATTCTGTGTGAAATAGTCGCTGATCTTATCTTCATCCAGATCCTTACCCTCGATTAGCAGCTGGGTATCATACCGAAATTCCAACATCGTACTTCCTCCTTCATAATCATGGACATCTTCTCTGCTATGCCCACCATTATAAACGCCCGCAAGGGAAAAGTCAAAGATGCCGCCTAGTCTTTAATCTCTCCATCCGGTACCGGTTCCGCTCTCTATCTCTTCCACATTGCCAAACCCGGAAATGTCAATCTGATACCACGTATCTCCATTCTGAATCGTATAGCTGTATTCATTCCACAGGCCCTCACTGCTCACTTCAGAAGCAATCACTTCTCCTCCTCCGCTCTGCTCCAGTGCAATATTCTGTGCTTCTCTGCTGTCAATACGCAGCGTCATAACCGCTACTACTCCGATGATGAGCACCGCCGCCACAGCCGCTGCCGCAATTCCTGCTGTTTTCTTTGAAATCTTCATATTGTTTCTCCTCTTCTTTTTAATATCGATGTTATGGCCTAATTATATTGTCCAAAAATTAAAAGATCATTAAAACTCAGCACGTATTTTAAGGGATTTTCAGGATTTTTGTTGCTATTGTGTTGCTATTCTTCTTATTATAATACATCACATCCGTTCACATAACAATGCCCCGGTTACTCGCCGGGGCTGTTCTTTTTACTTTTTCGCAAACCTTCATAAAAGAGCACATATCAACACATATCAACACATATTTATTGATTTTTTTCTAAAATAGTCTATAATAAAATCATAGGAGGAATCTATTGAG
>CALWRT010000175.1 GCA_944384015.1 uncultured Lachnospiraceae bacterium
AGGAGGCTGTGATGAGGCGAAACCGGGATATCTGTCAGAGCTACAACAGGAACAGATGAAGAGATATCTGCTTTATCCAGGCGTTACAGCGCCTGTGCATGAAGCTGATACACAAATACAAGAGAACAGAGGGGTATCGAAATTGAATTGTCCAAAATGCAGCCGGCCTCTCCGGCCAAGTAAAAAGAGCCCAGGTTACGGATTGTGCGATAACTGCCGTAAATAATTTTTGTTGAGAGATGTGAGAACTGCGGAGCGGAACTTGGATTAAAGGAATATACGTATGTGGAATCTTTTTTTGTTCCAGATTATGCAGGAGACAAGGCAGATGAAGCGGATGGCCTGGGAGCGCAGGAAAGCGGATATGAGGTGAAGAAGCCAAAGCCGAGGAATATTGCGACTATCTGGCTAATCCTGGCGTTTTCGATATATCCGCTGGGAATGTGGCTTGTCGCTTATAAATACCGGAAACTGGACTCCACAACGTTCACGGTGCTGTCTCTCATTTTCTTTTATCCGATGGGCATTGTCACCATGTGGAAATATAAGAAGTTTTCATTAGCGGCAAGAGTTATTGTCACAGTAATATTCGCGGCGGGGACAATATGGACATTATATGGCGGCGCGCCGGCTCCTGTATAACTTATTGTGAGAGATAACAGCAGGAAATATGTAATACAATGACAGCGGTCTGTTACAAACGGCAGATTGTAATACAGAGAGAGGTTCTTAAGATATGGCGGTGGAATTCACCGCTATTTCTTTTCAAGTACAGGCCCAGCCGGACTGGAGAAGGGAGACTATATGGCTGATTATATTACGACTTGGTCAAAAGTGCATTTTTATCCTCTGGAACCTAGAGAGGAAGATATCAAGATCGGGGATATCGCCCACGCGTTGTCGCTGATGACAAGGGCTAACGGGCATTTTCCGGAGTTTTACTCGGTGGGCCAGCACTGTGTTGCCTGTGCCAGAGAGGCAGAAGCGCGGGGATATAGTATCAGGGTACAACTGTTTTGTCTCCTTCACGACGCGAGTGAGGCATATTTATCGGACATTACAAGACCGGTTAAGAAAAATCTGACGGCTTATATGGAGATAGAGCAAGTACTGCAGTCGGCGATTTTTCATAAGCTTGCTGGAGCGCTGCCGGACGAGGAAGAGATGGGGCAGATGAAGGATGTGGACGACGCGCTGCTGTACTATGAATTCTTCCATTATATGGGGGAGAAGCTGTTTGATTCCAGTCCGGCAATTAAGAGCAGAATGGAGTTTGCAGAGCGGCCGTTCAAAGAGACGGAAGAAGCATTTTTGAATTTGTATGCAGGATTATGCCGAAAATTACGTTGACAAAGACGCAGAATCTTTTAAAATGGAAGAGAAAACTGTCGGCAGATAGGAGGAGAATTATGGACAACTTTGTGATTACGATTACGAGAAAATGCGGAAGCGGCGGAATGAGCATTGGAAAGCTGCTTGCAGAGCATTATGGGATCCACGTATACGATAGAAAAATATTAACTTTGGCATCAGATGAGAGCGGAATTAATGAACAGCTTTTCGCGGATGCTGATGAGACGATGAAGCAGAGCCTGCTGTACAAGGTGTCCAGAAAGGTTTACACCGGAGAACTGATTCCGCCGGAGAGTGATGATTTCACTTCCAACCGCAATCTGTTCGCTTACCAGGCAAAGGTGATGAAAGAACTGGCGCAGAACGAATCTTATGTGGTGATTGGACGGGCGGCGGATTACGTACTGCGTGATATTCCCAATCTCGTCCGCGTGTATATCCATGCACCAAGAGAAGTGTGTATTGAGCGAGAAATGAAGAGGCAGGGGATTACGAGGAAAGAGGCCGAGAGCTATGTGGAGCGGATGGATGTATACCGTCAGAGTTATTATACCTATCATACCGGCAAGGCGTGGAATGATTCTGAGAATTATGACATCTGCCTGGATACATCACGGTACGATTATCCCGAGAGCGCAAAGCTGATTCAGGCATTTGTAGATACACATATGGGATATCGCAAATGAGGAGGGGGACAGGCTTGGGAGCCAATAGGCATTAAGAGGCGCCGCAGACTGCGAAAGAAGAGTGGAAATCTGGAAGAGCAGAGGGAAAGATGCTCCGCTGGAGACGCTTTTATCAGTGCTTTCTTAAGAGCAGAACATTGTAAAGCCGTGGGCAGCAGTCTTGTACGGAGAATTTGTCTGTACAGGACGCTGAGCACGGCTTTTTATCTTTCACGGCAGGCACGCTGCGGCGCGGAATTGTGTTGGGGAGGCTGCTGAGCTTAGAAATCTCAGAAAATTCCGCGGAAGACATTATACATGTCCAGTATGCCATAACCCCAGTCCCGGTTGGGATAAGGCTGGCTGTCGCTTCTGCGGGCTCCGCGGAGAAGGTAATTTTTAACGCTTCGGCCGTTGAGATACGGATCATTCCCGTTAGTGATTGCCCATTCAAAGAAGAGGGATATAGCGCCGGCTGTATGAGCGGAGGCGATACTGGTTCCTGAGCGGGTGCCGAACCGGCCTCCTGGAAGCGGACCAAGAATATCGACACCGGGGGCGGCCAGATCGGGTTTGACCATGTTCAGGGCGGTATACCCCCTGCTGGCATCCAGATATAGGCTTTGATCCCGATAATCGTAGGCGGTTGTCGTGATAGGCGCCTGGGAGTTCGCCGGGTTCACCAATGTCTCGTACGGAGAGGAGCGCAGGAAATAGGTGTCAGACTGGAGCAGATTTCTGACAGGGAGCCACATGTGGTAATAAGAATCATAGAGGATTGCACCGCTTACGGTAAATTTCCAAATGCCGGGCTCCGGAGTCTGGAAGCGGAAGAGTATGAGCTGGTTGCCTGACTGGCGCTCCATCGGAATGGAGCTGATATGGATGACTGCCTGGCTGAATGTAAACCGCACCTCTAAGGTGGGATTGAACCGGGAGGGAAGGATTGTGTAGGATTCCCCGGCCGGCGACTGGAGAATTACGGTATAAGGAGAGAGGGAGTTGCCCCAGAACGTGAGGGCAAAGCCGGGTTCATTTTCCCCTACCCGCAGTTCAGCAGTATCAGATGGAATGGCGGGAGTCAGCGAGCCAAAGTAGTGATGCCGCATATTTCCTTCATTGCCGCCGGCGACGCAGATAGCTGTCCGGGAAATGCGGGCGACGCTGTCCAGATATTGGCTTAGGGGATCAACGCCTGTGTGTGAGCCGAGCGACGTTCCAAGGCCGATACAGATGGTCAGCGGCAGATTGCCCAGCTGCTGGGCGCAGGAGAGGACATATTTCACAGCGAGCATGATATCATTTTCCTGATAGACCGGGACATTGGGAGGAAGGAGGAACAGACTGCGCAGGTAATCTTTAGCCTGCTTTAATTTTACAACAAGGAGGGAAGAATCGGGGGCAGCGCCGGAGAATCCGTCGGAAAGAGAAGGGCTGCCTGCGGCGATGCCGGCTAAGAAAGTACCGTGCCCGTCCGCATCTTCTGAAGGGACGTAGGAGAGCGGATCTTGGGAGGATAGAGCCTGGTTAATATCCTGTTCGGTAAATTCCCGCCCATAAGAAAAGCCGGAAGGCGCCGGGGATGGGGGAAGAGTCTGATCCCACAGGCGCGCAATCCGAGTGGTGCCGTCTGGATTTTGGAAGATGGGATTGGTGTAGTCGATGCCGGAATCCAGGAAAGCAATCAGTGTTCCCCGGCCAGTAAGACTGAGAGACGGATAGTTCTGGAGACGAGTAATCCCTGAAGCATTCAAACTTTCTGTATCCATATAAGTAAGACATTTGGGGACGGCACCGTAGGAATTCCCGGTAATTTCCAACTGGGACAGAACAGAGTAAGGAAGGTAGATGACAGCGTAGCGCTCATCGATGATATCATATCCGAAGATATTGGCATATTCCTGCAGTTCGTCCAATCTTCCGCGGTATTCTACAATAAAATCAGCGGAATCCTCCTCAGATGTTTCTAAAGATTGTATATTATTGAAAAGATTTGAATAAATATACATAACAAATGATCCGAAAAAGCATTCTCATAAAAGAATATGCGTTGGAGCTAAAAAAATTCAAAATCATTATCCGCAAAAAGAAATAAGAGGATATGAATAAAAATACTTGAATTTTGAATAAAATGTGTTATGATGACAATAAGCCTTTTGGATCAGAAAGGGCAGTAAGCAAATATGAGAGGAGATAGGCAGTATGAAAAAGCAAGTATTGGCATTACTTTTGGCATGTACAATGACTGCGGCGCTGTCCGCATGTTCAGGAGGACAAGAGGCAGACACAGAAGAAGGATCAGACGCATCCCAGACAGAGGAAGATGAAGATGCGGCTCAGGCAGAGGAGAGCCAGGAAGTGCTGGTTATGGCAACGAATGCAGAGTTCCCGCCGTATGAATATTATGACGGCGGTGAGATCGTCGGCATTGACGCCGAGATTGCGGCCGCGATCGCGGAGAATCTTGGGATGACGCTGGAGATTGAAGATATGGCTTTTGACTCAATTGTGACATCTGTGGCCACTGGCAAGGCTGATATGGGAGTGGCCGGCATGACGGTGACAGAAGATCGGCTGGAGAATGTAAACTTCACCGACCCTTACGCGACGGCTACCCAGGTTGTTATATTAAGAGAAGACTCTGAGATTGCGGATACTGACGGGCTGGAAGGGAAGACCGTAGGCGTACAGCTGGGAACGACAGGAGATTTGTTCGCGGAGGACATCCCAGATGTTACAGTCGAGCGCTATAATAAAGGATTTGAGGCGGTTCAGGCGCTGAGCCAGGGGAAGATTGACGCGGTAATTATTGATCAGGAACCGGCCAAAGTTTTCGTGGAAGAGAATGAAGGACTGAAGATTCTCGACGAAGCGTACACAGTAGAAGAGTATGCGATTGCCGTGGCCAAGGACAATACAGAACTGTTAGAGCAGATCAACGGCGCTCTGGCGGAGCTGAAGGAGAGCGGCAAGCTGGACGAGATTATCGGGAAATATATTACTGCGGAATAAGGCGGACGTACAACGAGAATAAGGGAAGAGATTATGAGAGAATTTCAGGAAGCATTCTATTCCAATTTCATAGAAGATGACAGGTGGGAATACATTGTCGATGGCTTGGGGGTCACGCTGAAAATTACCTTTTTTGCGGTTATCATAGGGATTGTATTGGGATTCCTAGTGGGAATTATCCGCTCCACCTATGAGAGAACCGGCAAGCTGAAGATCCTCAATGCCATCTGCAAGGTATATCTCACGGTTATCCGCGGAACGCCTGTCCTCGTGCAGCTTTTGATCATTTATTTTGTGATTTTTGCTTCCGCGAATGTGAGCAAAGAGTTGGCGGCAGTGATTGCCTTTGGCGTGAATTCTGGCGCATACGTGGCGGAAATATGCAGAAGCGGCATCATGTCCATTGACGTCGGACAGCTGGAGGCGGGCAGGAGCCTGGGATTCTCCTACTGGAAGACGATGTGGTACATTATCCTGCCCCAGGCGTTGAAAAATGTCCTTCCGGCGCTGGGCAATGAGTTTATTGTCCTGCTGAAGGAGACTTCTGTTTCAGGATATATTGCTCTGGAAGATCTGACCAAAGGCGGAGACATTATCCGAAGCCGTACCTATGACCCGTTTCTACCGCTGATTGCCGTGGCGGTGATTTATCTGGTTATGGTTATGATTTTCAGCCGTTTTGTTACATTGTTGGAGAGGAGGCTGAAGCAGAGTGAACGATAATTACGATCCGCTGATCCAGGCGATAGACGTACATAAGAGTTTTGGAAGCAACGAAGTGCTCAAAGGCATCAATTTGGAAATCAGCCAGGGAGAGGTGGTAGTGATTGTGGGACCGTCAGGTTCCGGCAAGAGCACTTTCCTGCGCTGTATGAATCTGTTGGAGGTGCCGACAGGCGGAAAAATTCTGTTCGAGGGGACAGACATCACGGACCGCGGAGTGAATATTGATAAGCACCGCCAGAAGATGGGGATGGTATTTCAGCACTTTAATCTGTTCCCGCATATGAATGTTCTGAAAAATCTTACCCTTGCCCCGATAAAGCTGCAGGGGCGTAAGCCGGAGGAGGTTCGGGCGTATGCGATGGAACTGTTGGGACGAATCGGGCTTGCAGACCGGGCGGAGGCTTATCCGAGCCAGCTCTCAGGAGGGCAGAAGCAGAGAATTGCGATTGTAAGGGCCTTGTGTATGAGACCGGAAGTGATGCTGTTTGACGAGCCTACCTCGGCGCTGGATCCTGAGATGGTAGGAGAAGTTTTGAATGTGATGAGGGATCTGGCGAGAGAGAGGATGACCATGGTGGTGGTCACCCATGAGATGGGATTCGCGAGAGAAGTGGCTAACCGGGTAGTCTTCATGGATGAAGGGATAATTATGGAAGAAAATACTCCGGAGGAATTTTTCGGAAACCCGAAAAATGAGCGCCTGCAGAGCTTTTTGAGTAAAGTGCTGTAATTAGGATCACAGCGCAGTGATAACGTGAAGAGGCAGTACGGGAAGGTGTAAAGCCTGTGTCCGGATTGCCTTTTCTGCCTGTCTGAGGCTGTATACGGAAAATTTGAGAGAGCCGCGGGCTGTGCGGCGGCAGAATGGAGTTTATGATGACCGAATTGTTGATCAGACTATTTATAAAAGACAGAGAACAAGTAGATAATCCCAAAGTACGCAGGGCTT
>CALWRT010000176.1 GCA_944384015.1 uncultured Lachnospiraceae bacterium
GTCGAAGACGCGCTCATCGAGGGGATCCAAGGATGCGGACGGAAAATACACGGATTTGACCGACCGGATGGAATCTTGTCGGCAGTGGAGAGCCGTACGTCTTCACCGGTGCGCATTGTAAGAAATGAAGAGGGACTGTCTTCTCTCTTCGGCCTCTATCCCTGCGGGGAGGGGGCTGGATACGCGGGGGGCATTACTTCTGCCGCCATGGACGGACTTCACATCGCGGAGCAGATTATCCGCGCCTATCAGCATCTTGACAGCTAAGCATTACGCTTCATAGCACCCCACCCGCTTACGTGCAAGCACGACGCGTTGGTTGTTCCTTCTGAATCGGCTGTGAAGCGTAACTTTTAAGTAAAAATTAAGAACAATGATTCTATACAATCGGAAAATAGTGTGGTAGAATTTAGAATGTATGTAAACGCTTTTGTGTTTACATAATTATGTTATGACAACCGACTCGGCTTTGTGCAATGCTGGGGAGGCAGTTAGGGGGATATAGATGAAGAAGAATGCCTGGTCGTTGCTGCTGCTTGTGCTGGCAGGTATTGTGCTGGGAGGTTTTATCGGTACGCTGACCAAAGGTATCGCGGCTCTTAGCTGGCTGAACTACGGACAGAGCTTCGGCCTGGATGGGCCGATGATTCTCAACTTGGGGATCTTGGTGATTACCTTTGGACTTACTATCAAAATTACTATGGCCAGTATCCTGGGCGTTGTCATTGCTATTATTGTCTACCGGCTTCTGTAAGGTTTACGAAAGATGGCTGCCGAAGGCAGTTCAGAGAGTTTATGCCTCTTTTTTATAATAAATTTCCTAAAAGGATGATGGAATGCAAAGGAGGCAAACGATGAAAAAAGAAGAAAATGCTGGTATAAAGGGACTGCTTCCGTCAGAGCGCCCTTATGAGAAATGTGTGCAGTATGGTCCTGGATCTCTAACTGATGCGGAGCTTCTGGCTGTCATCATCCGGACAGGCTCCAGAGAGGACAGCTGTGTGGAACTGGCCAGGAAGATTCTGACGCTTCCAAGAACCGGCGGCAAGCTTGTAGGGATTTCTGCCCTCACAGTGGCAGAGCTGACGGCTCTGCGCGGAATAGGTCAGGTCAAAGCGGTGCAGATTATGTGTGTCGGTGAACTGTCCAGGCGAATGTCCAAAATGCACGCAAAGGAGACGCTGCGGTTCACGGATCCGTCCAGCGTTGCTGATTACTACATGGAAGATATGCGCCATGAACCGCGGGAATGCTGTATACTGGCTATGTTGGATACGAAGAACCGTCTGATCAAAGATCAGAAGATTACGGAGGGAACGGTCAACGCTTCCCTGATATCTGCCAGAGATATCTATTCAGAAGCTCTCCGGGAAGGCGCGGTGAGCATTGTTCTGCTGCACAACCATCCAAGCGGCGATCCGACGCCAAGCAAAGAGGACTTACTTGTGACAGAGACATTAATGCAGGCCGGGAAATTATTGGGCATCGGCCTGCTTGACCATATCATTATCGGAGACAGATGTTATTTCTCAATGAGAGAGGATGGCCATCTGTGAACAGCGAATAGAGGCAAGGAAGCCTGCGAAGAAACAAGAGAATAAGATGTTAGGAAGAGGAGAATGAGATGGCGGCATTTGGTATTGATTTAGGTACGAGCAATATTAAAATTTATAACAGCGGTACGGATAAAATTATGAACCAGAAGAATATTGTGGCAATCGCCAACCGCAACCAGCTGTTTTCCCTGGGAAACGAGGCATTCGAAGCATATGAGAAATCGCCTGCGAACATTAAAGTATCCTTTCCTATGAGTTACGGGGTAATAGCGGATTTCAATAATATGCAGACCATTCTGCAGGTGTTTATTGAGCACTGTGCCAAAGGAAATGTGCGCGGGTCGGATTATTTTATCGCTGTCCCAACAGATATCACCGACGTGGAGAAACGAGCCTTTTTTGACTTGGTGGAGAGCTCCACCCTGCGGGCCAGAAGAGTATACCTGATTGAGAAGGCGCTGGCCGACGGCCTGGGTGTTGGGCTGGATATCCGAAGCTCCAAGGGAACCATGATGGTCAACATGGGAGCAGATACAACGGAGATCAGCATTATTAATTTGGGAGGCATTGTGCTCAGCAAGCTGCTGAAAATCGGCGGCAACAAGTTTGACGACGCAATCCAGACGAATATTCGGAGGGAGTATAACTTAATCATCGGCAATAAGACTTCCGAGATGATCAAGAAACAGCTCGCCTATGCTACGGAGCCCGACGAGGGAAGCGGTTTTGTGTACGGGAGGGATATTGTCACAGGACTTCCCGCAGAACTCCAAGTGTCCTCCGACTTTATCTACGACGCTATCAAGGAGCATGTTCACACGATTATCGATAATATCCGGGTAATTCTTGAGCGGACTCCGCCGGAACTGGCAGCTGATATTATCAGAGACGGCATCTATTTGACCGGCGGCTCCTCCAATATCCGCAATATTCCGGAACTGATCACCCGGGAGACGAAGCTGAAGGTGAACACTTTTGATTCACCGTCTGAGAGCGTGGCCCGGGGCCTTGCGCGCCTGATAAGAGAAGGGCAGTACCGCAACCTGGCTTACATCAATACCCGCAGGTAAAAAGCGGGCTAAACGGCAATATTATTATATACAGACAGGAACATAGAAAAGATGAAAAAAAGAAAACGATTTTCGATGCCAAGTAAATATTTACTGCTGCTTTTGACGCTTCTTTGCATCGGGCTGATGTTCGTCACTTTTTCTTCAAACATCAGCCTCTCGCCTGTGCAGACAGTATCCGGCTACATTATCGTTCCGATACAGAAGGGAATCAATGAGATCGGCCGCTGGTTTTCCGACCGGGTGGATTACCGGACGACCATTCGGGAGCTTCAGGAGGAGAACCAGGCTTTAACGGAGCAAGTGAATGATCTGACGATTCAGAACAGTCAGCTGGTACAGGACACCTATGAGCTTACCAGACTCAGAAATTTGTATGCGTTGGATGAGAAGTATCCTGAGTACAATAAAGTGGCTGCCCGGGTAATCGGCAAAGATCCAGGCAACTGGTTCTCCACCTTTGTCATTGACAAGGGCACCGATGACGGCATTAGCGTGGACTGCAATGTGATCGCTGACGGAGGGCTTGTCGGTATTGTAACAAGAGTGGGGAATGACTGGGCCAGTGTGCGTTCCATCATCGACGACTCCAGCAGGGTCAGCGCCACAGTCCTGTCTACTTCCGACGGCTGCTTTGTCAACGGAGACTTGCAGCTCATGAATGAT
>CALWRT010000177.1 GCA_944384015.1 uncultured Lachnospiraceae bacterium
AACCCAGATCCGCAGTGAAAGCCGAACCAGGTCAGCGCGCCCAGCACCGGCGCCATATACCATTTCTCTTTTTGCTGATTCATACTGTTACCCCCTCCTGTCATACCGTATGTACGAAGGATTACAACATTTCGGCAAAGGTCTGAATGCGGGTGCGAGCCTGCTCAAAACTTCCCTTCTGTTGGTCTATGTCAAGCTGAAGTACCTGGATGCCTGCTGCCCGCAGCGTGCGCGCGCAAATCGGGTAATCATATTCCTCTGGATCACAGAATTTCATCTGGCAGTAGACAGCTCCCGCCGCTTCGTTGGCTTTGGCCAGCTCCACAAGCATCTCTCCCCGAGACTTGAAGTCTTCATGAACCAGACTGCAGCCCTTGCGGTTTTTCCACTGCAGCGCAAGCCGCCTAACGGCAGATCCCCCTTTCTCCGGGATCAGGACACGATACTGATGAGATTCCTGAACCAGGTCGTCACCCACGACAGCGATCTTATACTCTGCCAGGATATCCAGGATCTCGGTCGGCTCTGCCGTAATGCCTGATAAGATAACCTTTTTGCCTGTGAAGTTATGTTTCGGCATATTCTTCAATTCCTCAATGATATCTTTCATAATCTCGCTGTGTTCTGCTTTCTCATAGAACTGCGCGCTCTTCATGACGATATGGCGGATTGCCGGGGTGATCACATCCAGGTGGTCATTGGCAGTCTGCGCGAATTCCTGCATCAGACGGCTGTGTTCGTTGTATATCTCTATCGTCTCTTCCAATGCCGCGTCGGTCATCCTCATCCCTGTGATCACACTCAGCTTGTTCAGAACCGATTCATATTCGGATACGAGGAAATCGGTGCTCCCCTCATTGGCGTTATTCTGAGGATGCGTCACCGGAATCATCGGGATATCCTCTACGGCGAAGCGCCAATCCTGGCTCACGCACCGGAAGGTATCGCACAGCGTGGGGATAATGACTGCCGACAGCCCTTTGTAGGCGCCCCGCAGCCCCAGCTCCAGATTCGACTGCATAATCGGACAAGCAAATGCGGGCAAATAACGTTTTACCTCTTTCCACTCTGTCTGAGCTCCCCACAGCCCCATCGGGATCATCCCGGACGCATGGACAAGCTCCTCCGGCGTATAGGCCGGGAAACAGCCCACAACCTTCTTCCCCTGACCCAGATAATATTCCAGACGCTCTTTCGGATTATCCACCGCAGCGGCCAGCTCGCTTAATCTCTTCTGAATATCAGCCATTGTTCTGCGCCTCCTTCCTCGCTTTCATCACTTCAACCAGACCCTGGATTCTCGTCTCAAACTGCGCTTCGCTGAAATTCCGGTAATCTGCCTGGTCGCCGTCGAATCCCACGTAGGGAACTCCCGTGATCTCCGAAATTCTCCTGTGAGCCTCCAGCTGCTGGCAGTCCATCACCTTACACGCCCGGTTAATATGGAAAATAACACCGTCGCAGTTAAACTGCTTGATCGCGTCGGCACGGCGCTTGATAAAGGTAGACATGTTATTGTTGTTCGCCGGGCAGTAGCTGTACGCTTTTGCCATGCCGTCCAGGTCATTGCTCTCATAGTCCAGCGCCCAGGCCTTCACATAGCCGGAGCCTACCATATTGATTCCATACTGCTTCAGCGTGCGCAGATTGTGTCCCAGATATGGCCAGCAGGCGATTCCGTCCCAGAAAATTCGATACTGCTGCTCCACCGGATATGTGGAAGTTCCGTTCTTCAGATGCTCATCGATTTCATTGTTCAGCTGGGTAAGAATCTCGGTGGTAGACGCCTTGCCCCGGTTGCATACCATGGTAGACATATAATTAAACAGTTCAAAGCCGTTCATCGGCGCTGGTTCGTTGGCCAGAAGCTCATTTGCCCGAATCCAGAGCTCTTTGTTCTTGGCGGAGATATCCATGACTTCAATAAACCGTTTCTCATCCCACTCTTTGCCGGTAAATTCGCACAGATCCTTGATACATTGATCTAACTGGGAACGGATATATTTCACACGGCTCTCTGTCACATAGTCTTCTGAGTTATAACAGGTATCAATCATGAACAGCGGGATGTTCAGCGTCTTGGACAGGTTCTCGAACCATTTGGTCACCTGGTTGCATATATTATTTGCCACGAGCAGGAAGTCAGGCATCACGAGGGTTCCCCCCTCATTCATCGCCTCTGCGTACGCCAGGTTGATTTTTGCATAAGAACAGATGTCATTGTTGTATTCCAGCGGTCCTTCTGCCGTCTGCAGATAAGGATCTGCCTGTTTGCGGGCCGCGATTCCGGCTCCGACATTTTCCGGATATTGGATATAAAGTCCCAGCGCTTCCGGAATCTCCTGAGGAAAGATAGAGGTAGACCATCCGATCTTCTCTCCTTTTTCCTTTGCCTTGCGTGTGTTCTCAGCAAGGGCCGCAGTCTGCTCATTCAGCATAATCATCGACTTGGGCTTCGGTCTCTTCGGTTTTGCCGGTGCGGCCTGCTCTGTTGCCTTGTTGTTTTCACTCATAACATTCACCCTTTCCCTTCCTCTCTGATATCCTCCCAGGCTGCCATAGCTGCCCCAATGGCTCCGGCGAGCTGGCAGTAAGGGTGTACCAAGATAGAAGTATTCAATTCTTCTTCCAACGCTTTGACAATCCCTGCATTGAGCGCGACGCCTCCGCTCATAGCCACATCCGGCTGCTTTCCCACGCGCATAGCCATTCCGGCCACTCTCTTCGCCACCGAGCGGTGAATTCCTGCCGCGATGTCCGCAATATCCTTCTTGCTGGACAGCTGGGATATCACCTCCGATTCGGCAAAAACGGTGCAGGTATTGCTGATGCTGACTGGTTCCTTCGCTTTCATCGAAAGGGAACCCATGTCTTCAATCTTTACATTCAGGACTTTTGCCATCACTTCCAGAAACCGGCCGGTCCCTGCCGCGCATTTGTCGTTCATAGCGAAATTCATCAGCTGTCCTTGGGCGCCGATCTGGAGCACCTTGGCGTCCTGACCGCCAATGTCAATCACAGTCCGGGCCGTGGGGATCAGGAAGTGAATTCCCTTCGCGTGGCATGTCAGCTCGCTCAAGTCCTTCGCCGCGTAATCACATGTTTTCCGTCCATATCCTGTGGCCACGGCTCCTCCAATGTCTTCTGCCGTGATCTTCGCTTCCTTGAGAACCTTCTCATAAGCGAGCTGCGGGCCTATCGTCCCAGCCCCGAGGGATACGACGCTTGCGGCTATGATGTCCCTGCCGTCCCTCATCACAACGGCGTCGCTGGATGTAGAGCCTATATCAATCCCTAATGTATACATTTGAAGGCCTCCTTGCTATTTAATGCTGCCCTCGGCCCGTAAGCGCTCCATTTCCTCCCTAGTATAGCCCACGCTCTGGAGTACTTCATCGTTGTCGCATCCGATAGGGCCAGATGTACGGAAGCGGTAATTCTCGTAGTCAATGGAGCCGAAATGTACCGGTGCATTGGCGAATACCGTCTTCGTTCCATCCTCATAGGTGTGCTCATACAGATAATGATTGGCCAGCACCTGAGGATCGGAAGGCAGATCTTTGAAATGCTGCAGTCTCTCGCAGGGGATATCTGCCTTGGCCAGCAATTC
>CALWRT010000178.1 GCA_944384015.1 uncultured Lachnospiraceae bacterium
GACCGGATCCAGCCAATAACAGCCGGCTTCGAGATGTGATTGCCAAGGCGAAGGCGAACAACATGCCCAACGATACGATTGACAGAGGCATTAAGCGCGCGGCAGGGGATGCGAACTCTGTCAATTATGAATATGTTACATATGAAGGGTATGGGCCTAGCGGGACAGCAATTATCGTCGATGCCTTGACAGATAATAAGAACCGCACTGCAGCCAATGTCCGCAGTGCCTTCACGAAGGGAAAGGGCAATGTGGGCACGCCGGGCTGTGTGTCCTTTATGTTCGACAAGAAAGGCCAGATTATGATTGACAAGGAAGCCTGCGATATGGATCCGGACGAGCTGATGATGCTGGCGCTGGACGCAGGGGCGGAGGATTTTTCGGAGGAAGAAGACGGATTTGAGGTGATCACGGCGCCGGATGATTTCGGTACGGTGCGTCAGGCGCTGGAAGATGCCGGTGTGGAGATGGCGAATGCGGAGGTAACTATGATCCCTCAGACGTGGGTAGCTCTTGACAGTGAAGACGACGTGAAGAACATCCAGAGGATTTTGGATCTGCTTGACGACGATGATGATGTCCAGAATGTATACCATAATTGGGAAGAAGGAGAATGATTTTACCAAGGAAAGCCCTAGACTGCGTGCTTTCACAAGAGACAGGAGAATCCAGGAGGGTATAACATGGATTTTGTAGAGGGAAAATGCCCGAAGTGCCATGAGCACATACAGGTCGCGCCGGGCAGAGAACTGGTTCGCTGCATGTTCTGCGGCGAGGAAATCTCCACGGAGGAGGCGGTGCGCCATCTGGCCGAGGAGGAACAGCAGAAAGAAGAGCTTTTGGTTCAGGCAAATGCAGGCGCCTATGAGGAATTGAAGAAAGAGGCGATGGCTGACTTTATTCTGATGCTGCGGGATTTGCCGGAACCAATGAAGGGATTTAAGAAGCAGACATATGAAGGCAGGTTCAAAGAGTACTATCGGAATCACTACTATATCGTGGAAGAGATTGAGAAAGCATACTGCGTAGCCCGGGACAAAGACGAGTTTATCCGGGAGCTGTGCGAGGAGTTCGTGAGGGGAGCTGCGAAAGATCTGGAGAAGCTTCCAAGGAAGGGACAAAGAGGACAGAAGCAGATAGACTATAATTTGGCTATGGTGGCCTACTTGCTGCCGGCATTAGGGGAATTCAAGGGATCCAGTTCCCAGCAGGTGATCGACAGTTTAGTGTCTTTGTGGAATGGATCGTTCCCGGACACGAATATTAAGGCATCCAGCTTTGAATTAATTAACGGCGGATTTAAGAGGCGGTTCTGCTACATTACAACCGCCGTCTGTCAGGCGAGAAACCGGGGAGATGACTGCTATGAGCTGAGCCTGCTCAGGCAGTACCGGGACGGCTATCTGATGAGTACCGACGAGGGGGAGGCCCTTGTGAGAGAATACTATAATGTGGCGCCTTCCATTGTGAAACATATTGACAAGAAGAGCAATTCCAGAGACATCTATGAAGGAATCTGGAATCAGTATCTGAAGGAATGTATACGACTGATTGAAGAAGGGGAACAGGAGGCCTGCCGCAGGGTCTATACGAAGATGGTATACGATCTGAAGGACGCCTATTTTCTACAGTGACAGAATGTACAGCAGTCTGGCTTATGGCCGGCTTAGCTGTTGTTTGAATCAGCTATATATAATCAAAGAAATATGATAACTGAGAAGAAATTAAAGAATGGGATTCGGGTAATCTATGAGCGGATACCGCGCGCCTGCGTGGCAGCCTTCGGCGTATGGGTGGAGGCAGGATCTGCCTATGAGAGAAAACGAGAGAACGGGATGTCCCATATGATTGAACACATGATGTTTAAGGGGACGAAGAAGCGCAGCGCCAAGGAGATCGCAGATGTGACCGCTATGCTGGGAGGCAACCTGAATGCCTATACGGGCAAGGAGTGCACGGCATATTATGTTAGAACTCCATCCGGTCAGCTGTATGAAGCGATGGAACTGATAAGCGACATGCTGCGCAATTCCGTGTTCGACGAGGATACGCTGAGGACGGAGAAGCAGGTTGTCTTGGATGAAATTCGCATGTACGATGATTCCTGTGAAGATATGGTTCATGAAAAGCTTCAAAAGCAGGTGTGGAAGAAGCATCCACTGGGCTATATCATATCTGGGAAGAAGAAGGGAGTACGCAGGTTTACCCGGGAAGAACTGCTGAACTTCCGAGAGGCTTATTATGCAGGAGACAGAATGGTCATCTGTGCTGTCGGGCAATTCCAGGAAGAAGAGCTGCTGGAAGAGCTGGAGAAATATTTCGGGGCATTCCCCAATGTCAGCTGCGGGCAGATCCTTACGAAGCCGGAATATTGCCGGTGTGAGATGTGGAAGAGACGGGACATTGAACAAGTCCATCTGGATATGGCCTTCCCGTGTATCTGTTCCGGGAGTGAAGAGAGATATATATTCGCACTTGCCAACAGCATCCTGGGGGGAAGCGTTAGTTCCAGGCTGTTCCAGAGAATCCGGGAAGAATCCGGGATGGCATATAGTATTTACTCTTATGGGAGCAGTTTTCGGTACGCAGGTCTGTGGCAGATTTATGCAGCCACGAATTCGGATAGGCTGAATGAAGTGCTCTTCAGTATACAGGAGGCCATCCGCAGGCTGAAAGAGGACGGCGTGACAGAGGAGGAACTGTATCAGGCCAAGAGAGAACTGAGGTCAGAGCTGATCATGGGGAATGAAACGTGCCAGTCCAGGATGGAAGGATATGTGAAGTCTCTCCTGTGCTGCGGAAGGATTCTTTCTGAGGAGGAGACAGAGCAGAGGCTGATGTCGGTGAGCCGCGGAGAGATCAGCAGTTTTCTGAACCGATACCTGGATATAGAGCAGATGAGCCTGTGTGTCATGGGAAATGTCGGCAGATAGGGGAATATTGCTACAAACAGTGTTTTTATAGAGTGCCGCTGTGGACTTTTGTCCAAATATCAAAACAGTCAAATACTCCGCAGCAAGCTGACGGGGCATAAAAAGGGAATAAAGCGAGGGATAAGGAATGTCAGATTACAGATTAGATACGATTTGCGTACAGTCAGGCTGGAGGCCGAAGAAAGGGGAACCGAGGGTTCTGCCAATCTATCAGAGCACCACGTTTAAATACGATACGGTGGAGCAGATGGGGAGACTGTTCGACTTGGAGGACAGCGGTTATTTCTATACGAGGCTGCAGAATCCGACTAACGACGCGGTGGCTCAGAAGATATGTGAGATGGAGGGCGGCGTGGCTGCCATGCTGACATCTTCCGGGCAGGCAGCGAATTTCTACGCAGTATTCAATATCTGCGAGGCAGGAGATCATGTGGTGTGTTCCTCTACTGTGTATGGGGGAACGTTCAATCTGCTGGGAGTGACGCTGAAGAAAATGGGAATTGACTGCACCTTTGTCAATCCCGACGATGACCTGGAGACATTAGAGCAGGCTATGAGGCCCAATACGAAGGCGGTTGTGGCGGAATCCATCGCGAATCCCGCCCTGGTTGTGCTGGACTTTGAAAAATTTGCTAAATTGGCTCATAGTCATGATGTACCGCTGATTATCGATAATACGTTCCCGACGCCGGTCAACTGCCGTCCATTTGAATACGGAGCAGATATCGTGACACATTCTACAACAAAATATATGGATGGACATGCGATGGCGGTAGGCGGATGTATCGTCGATAGCGGTAATTTTAACTGGGAGGCCCATGCCGAGAAGTATCCGGGGCTGACCCAGCCCGATGAATCATATCACGGGATTACTTATACAAAGAAATTCGGCAAGGCGGCCTATATCACGAAGGCTACGTCCCAGCTGATGAGGGATTTGGGATCGATCCAGTCCCCCATGAATGCTTTCTTGCTGAACGTGGGACTTGAGACGCTCCCGCTCAGGGTTGAGAAGCACTGCAGCAACGCCCAGAAGGTGGCGGAGTATTTAAATGCCCATGAGAAGATCGCTTCCATCAACTATGCAGGGCTTCCGGGAGACAAATACTATGATTTGGCACAGAAGTATATGCCGCAAGGCACTTGCGGAGTCATTTCCTTCGAGGTGAAAGGCGGAAGGGAAGCGGCTGTGCGCTTTATGGATTCCCTGAAGCTGGCGCAGATTGTCACCCATGTGGCTGACGCCAGAACCTGCGTCCTGCATCCCGCCAGCCATACCCACCGCCAGATGAATGATGAGCAGCTTGCGGAGGCGGGGGTATCTCCGGGACTGATTCGATTCTCTGTAGGTATTGAGAATCCGCAGGACATCATAGATGATCTGGAACAGGCACTCAAGGCGGTCTGATATTTTCTTGCGGCCAAGGAGGAATATTTTGCTGGAAAAGCCATATTTTTAAATGAGGTTTCCATTTGCGGGGCACGAATATTGAAAGAATGGTTTTTGGGGCAAAGGCGGATGCTTCTGCTGTCTGGGGCGGCGCTGGTGATCGCCGGGGCCGGCCTGTACATAGGAAGTTTTCAGGATGACAGCCTGTCTGTATCCGGCAGTGCCGGGGAGGGACAGGAAGAGATACCATTATACGCCCAGGCGGCTGTCCTGATGGACGCCGATTCCGGGCGTATTCTTTATAGCAAAGAAGCCGACAGACAGCTTCCGATGGCGAGTACCACGAAGATTATGACGCTGATTATCGCATTGGAAAACGTAGACGGCCAAGAGGTGGCGCAAGCGTCTTCCTATGCGTCATCTCAGCCGAAGGTGAGGCTTGGGATGACACAGGGACAGCAGTTCTGCCTGGGAGATCTGTACTATTCCCTGATGCTGGAATCTCACAATGACACGGCAGTCTGCATAGCTGAGCATGTGGGAAGGAAGCTGGCCCAGGATACGGAAATTTCTTCCGAAGAGGCTGTGGAAGTTTTTCTGGATAAGATGAATGAGAAGGCTAGGGAACTTGGATGTGTACATACATGCTTTTTGACGCCCAACGGACTGGACGCGGAACGCACCGAGGGAGGCGAGACGTTCATCCACAGTACGACTGCCGGAGAACTGGCTCGCATCCTAAAGTATTGTATAGAAGAATCCCCGAGAAAGGAAGAATTCTTGAGTATCACCCGCACACCGACCTATACGTTCCATGATGTGGAAGGAAATGAGAGTTATTCCTGTACAAACCACAATGCCTTCTTGAGCATGATGGAGGGGGCTCTGACAGGGAAGACAGGCTTTACCGCCAAGGCCGGATACTGCTACGTGGGAGCTCTGCGGCAGGGTGAACGGACGTTTATTGTCTCTTTGCTGGCCTGCGGATGGCCAAATAACAAAAATTATAAGTGGGAAGATACGAGGGCGCTTATGGAATATGGGCTGGACAATTATGAGTACTATGATGTCTACCAGGAAGACATTGCGCTGGAACCGGTGAGGGTAGACGCAGGAGTGCCGTCCAGCGGCGTGCGCACTGATACAGCTTATGCTCAGCTTGTGCAGGAGTCGGGAGAGGGCAGTCTCCCCGTACTGCTGAGAGAGGATGAGAAAGTACAGGTCTCCTATGAAGGGACAGACGTGTTAAAGGCGCCTGTAAAAGCGGGAGAGCAGACCGGAGATATTATCTATCGGCTGGGAGACTGGGAGATAGCCCGCTATCCCGTAGTGGTCAGAAACGACGTGAAAAAGCTGGATTTCGCATGGTGCCTAGGCAAAGTCCTCTCCCGGTATGTGCCGGTTGTATGAGAAAAAAGAATATGCTATACTGAACGATACAGGCAGGCGTCTGCAGCAGAGAATGGAAGCAGCGCTCATGCAGTGATGCCTAAATCAGCCTGTGTGGGAAAGGAACATGATGGGAAATACCAATGATTTATTGAACCGGATCAATAAAAATTATGCCCGTATGAGCAAAGGGCAGAGACGTCTGTCTGCGTATATTACGGATAATTACGATAAGGCGGCTTTTTTGACTGCCGCGAAGCTGGGAGAAGTAGTCGGTGTGAGCGAGTCCACGGTAGTGCGTTTTGCCATCTGGCTTGGATACAAGGGATATCCTCAATTCCAGCAGGCACTGGAGGAGCTTGTCAGAAATAAGCTGAATTCTATCCAGAGGATGGAAGTAACCTATGGGAGAATCCACGATACAGACATCCTGGAGGCAGTGCTCCAGGCAGACATGGAGAAGATCAAAGATACGGCGGAACATGTGGACTATTCCGCCTTCCGCCTGGCGGTGGATACGATTCTGAATGCCAGAAGAGTATATGTGATCGGCATCAGGAGCTGCGCGCCTCTGGCCAGTTTCCTGTGCTTTTATCTGAATTTGATTATTGACAATGTGCAATGCATCCAGACGAGCAACATCAGCGAGATCTTCGAGCAGATGATCCACGTGGGGGCAGAAGATGTGATTATCGGAATTAGTTTTCCCAGATATTCCATGCGCACATTGAAAGCGATCGAGTTTGCCAACAACCGGAACGCGAAGGTAATTACTCTGACAGACAGCATCCACTCCCCGATGAATCTGTACTCTTCCTGCAACTTAATTGCGAAAAGCGACATGGCCGCGATCGTGGATTCCCTTGTGGCGCCGTTGTCGGTAATCAATGCCCTGCTGGTGGCGCTGTGCATGAAGCGGCAGAATCAGGTGGTGAAGAGACTGACGGATTTGGAACAGATATGGGACGAATACCAAGTGTACAATAAGGATGAGATCGATCCGATGGAGGACAGCGTAAGATATAGCTTCGGGAAGACGCCTAAGGAGCAGAAAGAATGAGGAAGAGAGTGGTTGTCATAGGCGGCGGAGCCGCCGGGATGTACGCGGCGATAGCGGCGGCGGAAGAGGGAAGCGAAGTCATTCTGCTGGAGAAGAATGAGAAACTTGGGAAAAAATTGTTCATTACCGGGAAGGGGCGCTGCAACCTCACCAACAACTGTGATACGCAGACGGTGCTGCAGAATGTATGCACGAACCGAAAATTTTTGTACAGTGCCCTTGGCTCTTGTACAAGCGCTGACGTGATGACATTTTTTGAGGAAGAGGGGATGCGGCTTAAGACTGAACGGGGAGGCCGGGTATTTCCGGCATCCGACCATTCCTCTGATGTAATCCGTACCCTTGAGAAGAGGCTGCGGACTTTGGGAGTGGAGGTGCTTCTCGATACGGAAGCGAGCGGCATTGGCCTGCAGGAGCGGGCGGATGAAGATACGGGACAAGGCGGACAAACAAATGTGAAGAAGGGCAAGAAGAGGCCTGCGCGTTTTATTACGGGGGTGTACCGGAAGGACGGCAGCTTCCTGGAAGCAGACGCGGTGGTTGTGGCCACCGGCGGCTGCTCTTATCCCCAGACCGGTTCTACCGGGGACGGCTATCGCTTCGCTCTGTCATGCGGACATGAGGTGTCGAAGCCGGTTCCCGCTCTTGTGCCTCTTGTGACCCGGGAGACTTGGGTGAGGGAATTGATGGGCCTGTCCCTGCGCAACGTGGAAGTGAAGCTGGGACAGATGCAGGAGCAGGGGACGGATATCTGTGGAAAACCCTGGTATGAAGGCTTTGGGGAGATGCTGTTCACTCATTTCGGAGTGAGCGGGCCTCTGATGCTGAGCGCCAGCAGCTTCGTGACCGGCCGGATCCCCCAGGAAGGCCTGCGCCTCCTCATTGACCTTAAGCCGGCCTTGACAAGAGAGCAGCTGGACGCAAGGCTGCTGAGAGATTTTGAAGAGAACAAGAACCGGATTTTCAAGAATAGTCTGGACGCTCTGCTTCCGGCCAAGATGATCCCGGTAGTGGTACGCCTGTCCGGCATCCGGCCGGATACGCCGGTGAATGGGATCACAAGACAGGAGAGAGAGGGGCTTGTCAGGCTGCTGAAGGACTTTCCATTGACCATTATTGGTACGAGGGGATTCCAGGAAGCGATCATCACAAAAGGGGGCGTGGATATTAAGGGAATACGTCCGAGAGACATGAGTTCCAAATATGTGGAGGGACTCTATTTTGCAGGGGAAGTGTTGGATGTGGACGCTTTGACAGGGGGCTTCAACCTCCAGATTGCCTGGGCGACCGGCAAGGCTGCCGGAGCCGGGGCAGCAGGGATGTCATCCGACCGGCAGACGTATATATTAACCTAGAGCCTTGCGGATATTCTGCAGGGCTTCTTTCATGTCCTCTTTTCATAGAACCGTGCAAGTATCTTGAGAAGGTCAATGTCTGTGTAACGGGCGATGTGATCGCGGAAAGCATAGTAAACTCTCAGGTCAACCGTGACGGAGCAATCTTTGTCAACATGGGGAGAGGGCTGCGGCAGGAGGAAGACAGAGCTTGATCCCCCCAATATTATAGTGGAAATTGGCGGCAGTGTCTCGACTTTCCTTCGGAAACATGTTAGAATCTATAGAGTATGCCAAGCCGATGAACACCGGCAGGCATTGTGACACGGCAATCATAGGACAATAGAAAGGAAAGCGGGAAATGGGCTACAGCATTGCGATAGACGGGCCGGCAGGGGCGGGTAAGAGTACAATAGCGAAGAAGGTGGCGAAGGAACTGGCGTTCATCTATGTGGACACAGGGGCCATGTACCGCGCGATGGGTTTGTACTGTCTGCGGGAGCAGATCCGTCCGGAAGACGAGGCGGCTGTCTGCCGGGCTGTAAAGGATGTAGATATTCAGATCGTATACCGGGATAAGGAACAGTCTGTGCTGCTGAACAAAGAAGATGTGACGGGGCTTCTGCGCACGGAGGAAGTTGGAAGTATGGCTTCCGCCATCAGCATATACCCGGACGTCCGCAGGAAGCTTGTGGCGCTTCAGCAGGAGCTGGCTAAGAAGGTGGATGTGGTGATGGACGGAAGGGATATCGGCACCTGTGTTCTGCCGGACGCGCCAGTGAAAATTTATCTGACTGCAGGGAGCGCCGAGAGGGCGAAGCGCAGATGTCAGGAGCTGAGAAGCCAAGGCAGGGAAGCGGATATCCGAGAGATTGAAGCAGATATTATCGCGCGGGATGAGCGGGATATGAACCGGGAGGCGTCTCCGCTGCGCAAGGCGCAGGATGCGGTGGAGATTGATTCTTCCCATATGGGAATCGAAGAAGTGGCCGAACAGGTGATTCAGCTATATAAGGAGAGAAGAGGATGAAGGTATGTACGGCGAAGAGCGCCGGCTTCTGTTTCGGTGTGGAGAGGGCGGTCAACAAGGTATATGAGCAGGCCGAGAATGGGAAAAAACCTATCTACACCTATGGCCCTATCATCCATAATGAGGAAGTCGTAAAAGATCTGGAGGCAAGAGGCGTGACTGTCCTGGAGTCGGAAGAAGACCTCGGCAAAGTGAGGGAGGGGACTGTGATTATCCGTTCCCACGGAGTCGGCAAAGATATATACCGGCTCATAGAGAAGCAGGGCTTGTGCTGTGTGGACGCTACCTGTCCTTACGTGCGCAAGATACACCGGATTGTGGAAGAGGAAAGCGGCAGGGGGCGTCATATTATCATTATCGGTAATGCCAGACATCCAGAGGTGGAGGGAATTATGGGATACAGCAGCATGCCGGTGACTGTCATTGAATCCACGCGGGAGGCCGAGTCGTTTGCGGCGGCAGAAGACTGCAAATTCTGCATCGTGTCCCAGACGACATTTAACTACAATAAATTTCAAGAATTAGTTGAAATTATTTTGAAAAAGGGTTATGATATAGTTGTTTTAAATACGATTTGCAACGCCACGGAGGAACGGCAGACAGAAGCGAGGGAGATTGCAGCCAGATCGGATGCGATGATCGTTATCGGAGGACGCCACAGCTCCAACACGCAAAAGTTATTTGAAATATGTAAAAAAGAATGCAACAATACTTACTATATACAGACACTTGTCGACTTGGATATTAGCCAACTACAGTCCACTGATTACGTAGGTATTACCGCAGGGGCATCTACCCCAAAGAAAATCATTGAGGAGGTCCATAAAGGAATATGTCAGAAGTAAGCTTTGAACAAATGCTAGAAGAATCTTTAAAAACAATACGTACAGGAGAGGTTGTGGAAGGCACTGTCATCGGTGTGAAAGAAGATGAGATTATCTTGAATATCGGCTATAAGTCGGATGGGATTATTTCCAGAAGCGAGTACACGAATGAGCCGAACGCCGATCTTACGAAGATGGTATCTGTCGGCGATACGATGGAAGCCAAGGTTTTGAAAGTGAATGACGGAGAAGGGCAGGTTGCCCTTACTTACAAGAGACTTGCGGCTGAGAGAGGCAGCAAGAGGCTTGAGGAGGCTTTTGAGAACAAGGAAGTACTTACCGCTAAGGTGGCTCAGGTTTTGGACGGCGGTTTAAGCGTTATTATTGACGAATCCAGAATTTTTATTCCCGCCAGTCTTGTATCGGATACTTATGAGAAGAATTTGGAGAAATACGCAGGACAGGAGATTGAGTTTGTCATAACAGAATTCAATCCGAAGAGGAGAAGGATTATCGGTGACAGGAAGCAGCTGCTTGTGGCGAAGAAAGCCCAGATGCAGAAGGAGCTTTTCGAGAGAATCGCGGTAGGCGATGTGGTAGAAGGCGTGGTTAAGAATGTGACGGATTTCGGCGCGTTCGTAGACCTGGGAGGAGCAGATGGGCTTCTGCATATTTCCGAGATGTCCTGGGGAAGAGTGGAGAATCCCAAGAAGCTGTTCAAGGCCGGTGAGAAGCTGACAGTGCTCATCAAGGACATTAAAGGAGATAAAATTGCTCTCAGCTTGAAGTTCCCCGATACCAATCCTTGGCTGAACGCTGGAGAGAAATATGCGGTGGGCAATATTGTAGAAGGCAAGGTGGCCAGAATGACAGATTTTGGAGCATTCGTGGAGCTGGAGCCTGGAGTGGATGCTCTGCTGCATGTATCTCAGATTTCCAGAGAGCATGTGGAGAAGCCGGCGGATGTACTGAGCGTAGGCCAGGTCATTACTGCGAAGGTAGTAGACTTAAATGAGAAGGACAAGAAGATTAGCCTCAGCATGAAGGCACTGGAGACAGCTCCGGAGGCAGAGGACCAGGAAGAGGAGTAATGGCTGGTTAGATCAGTTTTGAAATTTGCATAATTTTACAGAGAAGATACGCAATAGAAAGTGGAATTCCACTTTCTATTGTTTTGATGGGCAAATCAGGAAAATAATTCCGGCGAAATTTGAAAAAAAATCATAGTTAAAAAAGCGTTAAGAAATGGAGTTTATGATTTTTTTATAATTATTTTATTGGTACAATAGAAGATGATTGTAAGGCGGAGTGTGATTTGCACCATCATATTCTGCCTGAAATATATTTTATATGGAGAGAAAGAAGGTATAAGTTTATGGCGTTATTGACATTCAAAGGCGGTGTACACCCTTATGACGGTAAAGACTTATCCAAGGATAAACCGATTCTTGAGATCTTGCCAAAGGGAAACCTGGTATTTCCGTTGTCACAGCACATTGGCGCTCCAGCCACACCCATTGTTGAGAAAGGCGACAGAGTACTGGTCGGCCAGAAGATTGCCGAAGCCGGCGGATTTGTATCCGCACCTATTTATTCATCTGTATCCGGAACGGTGAAGGATATTGAGCCTAGGCTTGTGAGCACCGGCGGTATGGTGGATTCCATCATTATTGAAAATGATGGAAAATATGAGGAGGCTCCTGCCTGGGACATCAAACCGGCAGAAGAGCTGACAAGAGAAGAGAAAATTAATTTGATTAAAGAGGCTGGAATTGTCGGAATGGGCGGTGCAGGCTTTCCGACCCATGTCAAGTTATCTCCGAAGGAGCCGGAGAAGATTGAGTATGTGATCGTCAACGCGGCGGAATGTGAGCCCTACATAACAGCAGACTATAGAAGAATGCTGGAATACGGGGATAAGCTGATCGCCGGGCTGAAGATATCCTTAAGCCTGTTCCCGAACGCCAAGGGAATTATCGGCGTTGAGGATAATAAAATGGACTGCGTGAACCATCTGAAAGAATTGGCTAAGGATGAGCCGAATATCGAAGTGATGGCCTTGAAGACAAAATACCCTCAGGGCGCTGAGCGTCAGCTTATCTATGCGACGACAGGACGCGCGATTAATTCCAAGATGCTTCCCGCAGATGCCGGATGTATCGTGAACAATGTGGAATCGGTTATTGCCATTTATCAGGCGGTTGCCCTGGGCAGGCCGCTCACAAGCCGTGTTGTGACAATCACAGGGCAGGCTGTGGCAGAGCCGAGGAATTTCTTGGCTCCGATCGGTATAAACTTCAGTGAATTGGTAGAAGCGGCAGGCGGATTTAAGGGCGAACCTGCCAAGCTGATTTCCGGCGGCCCTATGATGGGCTTTGCAATGTACAGTACCGACGTGCCGGTTACCAAGACCTCTTCCGCACTGCTTGCATTTACGGAAGATGAGGTTGCAAAATATGAGACGACTGCCTGTATCAACTGCGGGCGCTGCGTGAATATCTGTCCCGAGATATTAATCCCGTCCAGGCTGGCAGATTATGCGGAGAATGATAACGCACAGCTTTTCGAAAAATGGAACGGACTGGAATGTATTGAGTGCGGAAGCTGCAGTTATATTTGTCCCGCAAAGCGCCATCTCGCACAGTCGATCAAAACGATGAAGAAAAACGTAATTGCGAGCAAGAGAAAATAAGAATCTAGAGAAAGAGGTGTCAAAAAGTGAGTGGATTAATGAACGTATCGTCCTCACCGCATGTACGCGCCAAAGATACGACAAGCAAAATTATGCAGTGCGTATTTATCGCCCTGCTTCCTGCGAGTCTGTTTGGAATTTATAATTTTGGGCTGAATGCCTTAATCATCATTGCAGTAACTGTGGCGGCCTGTGTTGCGACAGAGTATATTTATGAGAAGCTTATGAAGAAGCCGGTTACGGTAAACGACTGGTCTGCCGCTGTTACCGGACTTTTGCTTGCCTTGAATCTGCCATGTCCTTACGGGACAGAGAATGTGATCCGTATGTGCCTGATGGCAATCTTGGGCAGCGTGTTTGCTATCGTGATTGTAAAGCAGCTCTTTGGCGGCCTGGGACAGAACTTTATGAATCCAGCCCTTGGAGCAAGATGTTTCCTGCTGATCTCCTTTACAAGCAGAATGACCACCTTTGCTATGGCGGACGGCGTCTCCACGGCTACCCCGCTGGCTCTTCTGAAGGCAGGGGAGAGCGTAAATACCCTGGATATGGTAATTGGACGGATCCCCGGCACCATCGGTGAGACTTCCGTAATTGCCATTATTATCGGCGCCATTTTCCTTATTTGGAAAGATATCATTACCCTTCGTATACCGGGAAGCTATCTGATCAGCTTCGCGATCTTTGTTCTGATCTTCGGCGGACATGGACTGGATCTGAATTTCTTGTGTGCGCATCTGGCAGGCGGCGGCTTGATGCTGGGAGCTTTCTTCATGGCTACCGACTATGTGACGAGCCCAATTACGAAGAGAGGGCAGATTGTATATGGTATTATTCTCGGGTGCCTGACGGGCCTGTTCCGTCTGTTCGGCGGTTCCGCAGAGGGTGTCTCCTACGCGATCATCTTCACGAACTTGCTTGTGCCGCTGATTGAGAGGGTTACCCTTCCGAAGCCTTTTGGTAAAGGAGGAGAGAAATAATGAAAAAGAATACGATTCTGAAAGATACAATACATATTACAATTATTACCCTGGTAGCTGGCTTTGCCCTTGGGCTTGTCAATGAAATTACAAAAGAGCCGATCGCCCATCAGGAAGAGCTGGCAAGGCAGGAGGCGCTGCAGGCAGTATTCGCGGAAGCGGATGATTTCACCGAGGTTGTGGATCTCTCCGGCGCAGATACCGTTCTGGCAGATGCGGGGCTGTCCGGCTTGGCGGACATTGATGAGGCGGTTGTCGCCAAGAGCGGCGGCGAGAGCGTGGGCATTGTTGTGACGGTTACCGACCATGAGGGATACGGCGGAGATATTCAGTTCACGGTAGGTATTTCTAATGAAGGCGTTATTACAGGCATTTCGATTTTGTCCATTGATGAGACAGCCGGCCTCGGCATGAATGCCGACACAGACGCGTTCAAATCCCAGTTCGTCGGAATATCGGCGGAACAGCCCATTGAGTATACGAAGACCGGCGAGGAGGGCAAGATCGATGCCATCAGCGGCGCGACCGTGACCACCAACGCTATGGTGAACGGCACCAACGCAGCAATTGCGCTGTATAATAGTATCCAGTGATAGGGGGTTTTGAGAATGAACAAATATATTGAACGAATTTATAATGGTATCATCAAAGAAAACCCGACCTTTGTTATCGTGCTCGGCATGTGTCCGACGCTGGCAGTTACCACATCTGCTTCAAATGGTGTCGGCATGGGACTGACGACAACGGCCGTTTTGATTTTGTGCAACATGCTGATTGCGGCACTGCGGAATTTCATTCCGGATAAGGTACGTATTCCGGGCTTCATCGTTGTTATCGCGACCTTTGTTACGCTGACCGAGCTGCTGCTGAGCGCTTTCCTTCCGGCATTGAACGATTCTCTTGGACTGTATATCCCGCTGATCGTCGTCAACTGTATTATCATGGGACGCGCGGAGGCTTATGCCTGCAAGAACGGCGTTCTGCTGTCTATGTTTGACGGAATCGGCATGGGACTTGGATTTACCATGGCGCTGACTATCATCGGCGCTATCAGGGAGTTGCTTGGTACCGGACAGATTTTTGGCTTTACGATCCTTCCGGCCGCCGTCTATGAGCCGATCCTGATTTTTATCCTGGCGCCGGGCGCATTCCTTGTCCTGTCCATGCTGGTGGCTGCTCAGAATAAGATTAACCTGATAAATGAAAAGAAGGCCAAAGAGGCCGCCAAGGCTGCGGCTAAGGCAGAGTAAGGAGGACAGGTACAGATGGGAAATTTGATTATTATTGCAGTCGGATCTGCGCTTGTAAGCAACGTTGTACTTAGCCAGTTCCTTGGAATTTGTCCTTTCCTCGGAGTGTCTAAGAAAGTAGATACCGCGGCAGGCATGGGAGCGGCAGTTATCTTTGTTATCACCCTGGCTTCCGCGATTACCATTGTTATTTATCAGTTTATTATGGTTCCCCTCGGGGTCGAATACCTGCAGACGATTGTCTTTATCCTTGTTATCGCGGCTCTTGTGCAGTTCGTGGAGATGTTCTTGAAGAAATCTATGCCGTCTTTGTATAATGCGCTCGGCATTTATCTCCCGCTGATTACGACGAACTGCGCCGTGCTCGGCGTCGCGCTGACGAATGTTCAGGAGAACTATAACATCATTGAGAGTATTGTCAATGGGTTTGCTACATCTGTCGGCTTTACGATTTCGATTGTTATCCTGGCGGGCATCCGTGAGAAGACAGAGTATAATGATTTTCCTATGGCATTTAGAGGTACTGCCATCGTTATGGTGACAGCGTCCCTGATGGCAATTGCGTTCTTCGGATTTTCCGGGATCATTTAAGGAGGGGGACAGAAGATGAGTATACAAGCAATTATCATTGCTACCGTCGTTATCGCGGCAGTAGGTTTGTTTATCGGTATCTTCCTCGGAGTTGCCGGTGTAAAATTTGAAGTAGAGGTTGACGAGAAAGCTGTCGCCATCCGAGAAGAGTTGCCGGGAGCTAATTGCGGCGGCTGCGGATTCGCCGGCTGTGATGCGCTGGCAGAGGCAATCGCTAATGGAACGGCGGCGGTTAACGCCTGCCCTGTGTGCAGCGAAGAGGTACATAACAAAATTGCAGAGATCATGGGCGTAGAGGCCGAGGAAGGCGTGAAAATGGTGGCCTTCGTAAAATGTGCCGGCACCTGTGAGAAGGCAAAAGAAAAATATACCTATACAGGTGTTACCAACTGTGAGATGGCGGCCGCAATGGCCGGCGGCGGTCCGAAGGGATGTTCCTATGGATGTCTCGGGTACGGCTCCTGTGTAGCTGCCTGCCCATTTGACGCGATTCATGTGGTGGACGGAGTTGCGGTGGTAGATGAGCAGGCCTGCAAGGCGTGCAGCAAATGTATTGCCGCCTGCCCGAAGAATTTGATTGAGCTTGTTCCGGCTTCCTCTGAGTGCAGGGTAGAGTGTAATTCTAAGGATAAAGGAAAAGATGTGAATGCAGTCTGCTCCGTTGGGTGCATCGGCTGCGGCATCTGCGAGAAGCAGTGCCCGAAACAGGCGATTACGGTAGTGGATAATGTTGCGCACATTGACTACGAGAAGTGCACAAGCTGCGGTATCTGCGCGGCGAAGTGTCCGAAGAAGTGCATCACGATCAATGCAAAGGCAAAGAAGATCATGGAAGTGGATGCCAAGAAGAAGGCAGAGGCTGCCGCTAAAGCCAAGGAGGCTGCTGCTGCGAAAGCTGCAGCTAAAGCTGCGGAAGACGCAGCCAAAGAGACAACGGCAGAATGAGCAAAATAGGGGAAATGTTGATACCATCAGCATTTCCCCAGCTGTAAACTTATATATTGGATAGTCTAGAGAAGACAGAAGATAAAGGATGGGTTTTATGGAACCTGTCCTTTATTTTGTTCAAATGAATGCCGCTTGCGATCGTCATCCCCGCTTAAGAGCAGTTCTATCTATGATCATTTTCTTAAGAAATCGTGAAAAATTAGAGAACCCTATTGCATAGAAAGAAAATAGGAAGTATTCTTTCGTACAAGGAATCATAGACTGACGCAGTATAGGCAGGAGGATAAATATGAAAAAATTTTTAAAACGATTTTTTATATGTATAGGAATTCTGCTGCTGGCCGCTGTAATTACCGGAGGGATAGCTGCAGGCTATCTGTATCTCCAGGCAGCCGATACGGTGGCGGAGGCTGGGAGAGAGGTCTTTTCGGAAAATGAGAGTACTTATATATATAATTCGGATAAGGCGGTGCTGGCAAAGCTGAATACCGGGGAAGACCGGGTGTATCTTCCGTATGAAGACATACCGGAAAATGTGATACATGCTTTTATAGCAGTGGAAGATCAGCGGTTCTACCATCATTTCGGAGTGGATATCATCGGTATTTTGCGGAGTATTTCTGTATATGTTAGTTCAGGGGGAGAAGAACTGCAGGGGGGAAGTACGATTACCCAGCAGCTCGCAAGGACAGTATTCTTGAACAATGAGGTGACGCTGGAAAGAAAGATTAAGGAGGCATTTCTGGCCTTAGCACTGGAAGCGGCTTACAGCAAAGAGGACATACTGGAATTTTATATTAATAACGTTTATTTCGCTAATGGAGCCTATGGGATTGAGGCGGCCGCCAGAAGCTATTTCGGCTGTTCCGCCTCAGATTTGACGCTGTCCCAAACCGCTCTTTTGTGCGCGGTACCCAATTCGCCGTCCTGGTATGATCCGAGAGAAAATTTGGATCATACCATTTCGCGAAGGGATAAAATCTTGGGTGATATGCTGGAACAGGGATATATCAGCCAGGAGGAGTATGACGAGGCGGTGGAGGAACAGCCCAAGATCAAAGAAGAAGAAACAGAGTGGACGGACTATGAGACTACGTACGCTGTTGACTGCGCAATCCGATATCTAATGGAACAGGATGGATTCCAGTTTCGGTATTATTTTGACAGCCAGCTGGCTTACGAGGGATATCTGGAATCTTACGAAGCTGTCTATGAACGAGAAAGGGAAGAATTGTACCGGGGAGGCTATGAAATCCAGACCTCTCTTGACCAAGAGAAACAGCGCCTTCTTCAGGAGCAGATTGATGAAAATTTAGCGGATTTCACCGAGACTGATGAAAATGGAGTATATGAATTGCAGGGAGCTGCTTGCTTGGTAGACAATGTAACAGGGAAGGTTGTAGCAATCTCGGGAGGGCGCAGCCAGGAAAATCAAAAGAGTGCGAACCAGCTGAATCGGGCTTTTCAGAGTTACCGCCAGCCAGGAAGCAGCATTAAGCCCCTTCTTGTATATGGGCCGGCATTGGATCAGGGTTATACAGAGAGTTCTGTGCTGCAGGAAATTGATGTGAGTCTCCTGGAGGAATATAAGGGGAGAGAGACGCAGCTGACTGGAAGCCCCATCCGCCTTGACCAGGCCCTCTATAATTCCAAGAATGGAGCTGCCTGTTATCTCCTGGCACAGATAGGCGTACCGACAGGGCTTGGTTATCTGGAAAATATGCATTTTCACAGGCTTATGTATTCCGATCAGAATGTGGTGTCTGCGCTCGGAGGTTTTACCTATGGCACGAATGTGGTGGAGATGGCTGGAGCATACCGAACGTTTGCGAACAGCGGCAATTATACGGAGCCTACCTGCATCACGTCTATTGTATATAAAGGGGAGGAACTGTATGAGGAGCCGAAGGAGGAGAGAGTGTATAAAGCTTCTACAGCCGAGAAGATGCTGAATCTGCTGGAAGGCGTGATTCAATACGGGACGGCACGCCGTATGTACTGGAATGAGGAGGTACCGGCCGCCGGCAAGACTGGAACTACGAATGATAACCGGGATGGATGGTTTTGCGGCATGATTCCCGACTATACACTAAGCGTATGGGTTGGCTGTGATACGCCCCAGGAGGTGACCGGCCTGTCAGGGAGCAGTTATCCAATGAGAATATTCAAAGGTATCATGGAAGAGCTGGCTCAGGAGGCCGTGCTAACAGAATTCTCTACTGAAGAAGATCCAGAAGAGGAAGAGACGTTCACTTATGCGACAGAGGTGAAAAATTACAGCGATTATCTTCCTGGAAGGGCAGATGAAGAGGAATTGAGCCCCGGCTATACAGTGGCAAATTACCGGCAGGATCACATATTATCAGACACAGTAGACGTGCTGATCAGGGAGTATAACAGTACGGCAGACGCATCCAGGCGGGAAGCGCTTATGGAGGAAATTATCGCGACAAAAGACCAGATCTACGGCAGAACGTTAAAATCAGAAGTAGAGGCCAAAATTGCACAGCTGAATGCCTCCGGCGGGCAGTGAATCAATGGATGGACGCATTTGAGCGTCCATCTTTCTTTACTCTGCCCAGTGGATCTCATAGTCATCGGTAATGAACATTGCGGAGATACCGTCCAGACTCTCAATCAGACGGCTCCCCTCCTCCAGTCCCAAGGCAAAACAGGTGGTGGACAGGCCGTCCCCGTCTGTTGATTTGGGAGAGAGGATGGTAACGCTGAGCAGATGATTGTCATATGGATAGCCGGTATCAGGATTCAATATGTGGTGATAGAGCACATCATCCTCATAGAAATACCGCTCATAGACCCCGGATGTTACTACAGAAGAGTCTTCCACGGATATTGTCTCAATAAGCTCATTTTGTTCTGCGAAGGGACGCTGGATACCGATGACATATTCCTCATGGTCTGGGCGAGTTCCGATGGTGAGCACATTTCCTCCGAGATCAATGATACCGGAAGCAATATTCTGGGAGACAAGATATTCCTTGATCTTATCCGCGATGAAGCCCTTGGCGATTGCTCCCAGGTCCAGCGCTGCTTCCGGATCTTCCAGCCATACTTCATTCCCGTCGATATGTACCTGGCGGTAGTCCACATGGCTCAGCGCCTCCGCGATCTCGCTCTCTTCCGGAACGGAAGCGTCTTCTTCACCGAACGCCCAGAGAGAACTTAAGGGAGAGATTGTGATGTCGAAGGCACCGCCTGACAATTCGCTGTAATACAGCCCGGCCTCGATAAGTTCAATGGTATCGTCCGACACAGTGACCGGCTGGCCGTTTGCTTTGTTGATCTGACTGATCTCGCTCGTCTCAATCGTGCGGCTGAACTTCTGTTCATACTCCTTGCCAAGGGCGAAGCATTCTTCCAGAATATCCTCTTTGTCAGAGCCATAGAGGGTGATCGTAACCACCGTGTCAAACAGCAGCTCAGTCTGAGAGACCCGTTCC
>CALWRT010000179.1 GCA_944384015.1 uncultured Lachnospiraceae bacterium
CTCACCTTTAAAGATAATGGATTCTTTCTTATCACGCTTGATTTTTCCCTGTTTGATGAGTTCTTCTTTCTCTATACGGATACGCTCCAATAGAGCAGAAGCAGGTTCATCATCTGGATTCTGTGGAACAAGTTGTCCACGGATAGCAAGGTCGAGAATTTTCGTTTTTATGTTTACAATAATAGCGTTTAAGTTTCTTTTTTCCTGACTTATTTTTGAAACCAATGCTAGTAAAATACTGATTCTTTCTGATATCATTAATGCTTCCTTAATAGGCGGTAATGGGAACAAATATTTTTGAACATCACCTGCTGCAAGATTAGGTTGTGCTGATCCATTATCATATAAATGCAACTGCTGTATTGCTAAATCCGACCGTAAATAGTAATATAAATATTCTGCTAAAGAATACTCATAACATCTTATTATGACTAAAGATGAAGCAATGGCTCCGATTTTATAAGGTTTAACTCGAGCTACTTTACCAAATGTTGCGCCTCGAAGGCATAAAACTAAATCATTTTCTGCAATTTTTCCAGAATGAAGAGAATCGTATTTTTCTTGCGAAATGAATAGCATTTCTTTCTCGGTTAAAGTACCTTCATCGAGTATATGCCCTGTATTTATCCAAGGAATACCATTTGGCAGATAATCTGATTTTGAAGGATAATTTTTTCCACGATCACCATTAATAAATTGTACGATGTTTGATAATTTGCACCACTCCCAGCCCTTTGGCACCTCAAATGGTATTTCATCCTCAATACATTTCACTGTTCCATCAGCGAACTTCTCATAATGTAAATTATCCTCTCCTACATAAATAACAGAATCATTTTTAATGTCTTTTTTCTTTAGTTTTCTTTCTTTGACCATCTGGGCCTTTTCTTTACGGATTTTTTCTAATAATACGGAGGCGGGTTCATCATTGGGATCTTGCGGCACAAGTTTTCCGCGTATAGCAAGATCCAATATTTTTTGACGTAATGCTTTTGTATCCACTATTCTTCAACCTCCCCGATCAATTCTTCCAGTTGCGCTACAGCCTTAGATATATTATCGGATTTAGTTTTTATTAAATCCAAGAGTTCTGCTAAGGTATAATCGTCGGTCGGATTATCAGCTTTGATCCATGTGATATCCAGGCTTGTTTTGTCACGGGCTAAAATTTCTTCATAAGTATATTTTCTCCAGCGGCCGTTTGGATTTTCTTCACTATAGGTTTCTTTGCGCTTTGAAAGATCTCCACCAGCGTAGCATTGTTCAAATTCTTCGAAATCCGATTCTTTTAGAGGATTTGTTTTGCCAAAGGAAGGCATATCCGTTCGGAGATCATAAAACCATATTTCTTTTGTGTTTTCATGATCGGTCTTTCCTCTGCTAAAAAATAGTACGTTTGTTTTTACTCCTTGGGCATAAAAAATTCCTGTGGGCAAGCGAAGGATAGTATGCAGGTTGCATTTTTCCATAAGGTCGCGCCGTATTTTTTCACCATCACCATCTGCGAATAGCACATTGTCCGGAAGTACAACAGCCGCACGGGCAGTTCCTGTAGTTTTTAAACTTCTATAGATGTGCTGAAGGAAATTAAGCTGCTTATTGCTGGTGGGAAATGTAAAATCGTCACGGGTTGCACGCTCACCGCCTTTTTTTGTTCCAAAAGGAGGATTTGTCAACACCACATCATACCCCTTGAGTTGTTTCCCGAAATTGGATAACGTATCTCCAAGATAAATGGGGCCTTCGATATCATGAAGCATAGCGTTCATGAGGGCTAGGCGGTGAGTGTCATGAACAAGTTCGCATCCAGAAAAAGCAGCTGTACGCTGAAATTCCTGTTGATCAATAGGGAGATCGAAGAGATTATCGGTATTATTTTTTATATATTGATCCGCCGCAATCATAAATCCAAAGGTTCCGCATGCAGGGTCATTACAACGTTCTCCAGGTTGAGGTGCAATTAAACGTGTCATAACATTTATTAACACACGAGGCGTAAAATATTGACCAGCTCCAGATTTTTTTTCACTTGCATTTTTTTCTAACAGACCTTCATATAAGTTCCCGAGCCCTTCCTCTTTTGCAGAGTACCAGTCAAATTGATCAATTGTTGTAATAATTTTTTCCAGATTCTTTGGCTCTTCAATATTTGTCTGTGCTCCCTGGTAAATTTCACGAACACGTCCACTACAATTTTCACCTAAGTATTCCAACAACTCTTTATAGAATTTTTTTAATTCCAGACCTTGATTTGTGATGAGATTGTCCCAACGGTATTGTTCTGGTATAGACTCCTCACTGTTCGTTTCTTTACACATTTTAAGGAACAGGATATATGTAAGCTCTGTTACATATTGATGATAGGTAATACCATCATCCCTAAGAACGTTACAGAGATTCCATAATTTTGCTACAAGTTCCTGATTATTCACGCTACTGTTCCTCCATCTTCATACATATATTTGTTTATTTCTGTTATGATATCTTGCAGCTTTCCACCGAAGCGCCGACTTATATTCGAAAATCCGCCTGCATTACGGAACGCACCAACTTCGAAAATCTGCTCATCCAAAACAGATTCCTCTAACAAAACCTTTTCTATGCGCTTTAACCAGTCCAGCTGATTTTTATTAAAAGTGTGGTTAAGACGTAATTTAGCAAAAGCGTGTTTTACCCGCTGTTCATGGCTGATTAGTGTAGAACCAATAGCCTGTTGCCGAATAAATGCAATAATATCTGCCGCAATATCTTGATTGGTCATATCATTCCAAGCAGAGTTTAACTGCTTTTCCGTGAAGTCGTGACGGTCAAGTTCCAGCAATAAACTTTTCAGATCTTTACGAGTCAGCTCGGCAGGTTTTGTACACACAGTTTTTAATGCAGCAATGGTGTTCAAATTTTTCTGAATAAATTCACGGAAGGATTCTATGTAATCTTCCGGCTTCTGACCTGTGCCATAACCACGGGTATGACTGATGACTTCATCATTATGGTCATCAATAATACGCCCATGTTTCCGCTTGCTCTTGTCATGGTCTAAGATGGAAAAAGCGTTTTTATGTTGAAGAATATTATCTTTGGCCTCGGCTACAGACCACTGTTCTAGCTTATGTGCGTATGAGGCAAGATCATTACCTTCTGATAAGGCTGTAAACTGTTCCAGCCCTTTTTCACTTATGTTCCGGCGCTTACGTTGCATTTTTGCCAAAATTTGATCTATCTGGTATGCAATTTGATCTTCGGAAGTAAGAACTTCCAGTCCTTTTATTAAATCCTCAAAACTAGTGGTTGGATTGGCAACTACCGGTTTCATATTGCTAACATCCTGTAATGTTTCATAAACGCCAACCGGATCATATATTTCAAAATGTGTTTTCTCTATTTCAGGACAAAGCCGGGTAGCACGGCCCAGCATCTGTTCGAAGAGAATACGAGATTTGATTCGGCGCATAAAAACCAGGTTCGTAATTTCCGGCACATCGATACCTGTAGTTAGTAAATCCACAGTAACAACAATTTTGGGATTTTGTTCATTTTTAAAGCGTTTGATTGCTTCAAGAATTTTCTTTTTATTTCCTCCTTCGATGCTGCCAGTGATTTTCATAACTGCATCATTTGCCACGCCTCCTTCACTGTAAATATCCTTTAAGATTTTTACAATGAGATCAGCATGCTCATCATCAACTGCATAGATCAGAGTTTTTCCTGAACCGTCGGGATCTAAATCCCATGCGATTTCTTCAAAAACAGCACGGTTAAATTTTTCAGTAACGACCTGACGATTAAATGTATCTATTTCAAATTTCATATCATCTTCCAGCTCATCACTATTAAGAAGCTGGCCAGAAACAGGATCATAAATAACCAGGCATTCTCCTTTTTTATATTGAATTCCTTCTGTCCGTAATCGTGTTTGGATATTATGAGGCGCATCGTGGTCAACTAAGTATCCATCTATGACTGCTTCCCGATAGGAGTAGTTAAAAATGGGCTTACCAAATATTTCGGTTGTATGTAGAGCCGGTGTAGCTGTTAAAGCAATTTTTACAGCATCAAAATATTCGATAACTGTACGATATTTGCTAATGTAATCATCTTGATCCCGGTATAGTAATTCTGTTTCGCTCATATCCTTATCAAGAGCGTATCCCCGATGTGCCTCATCGACGACAATTAAATCATAATCAGTAACAGAAGGCATTTTTTCGCCTTCATTGTAAAGAATCCGTCTCACAAGACTTTGTACCGTGGCAATTTGGAGCCTGGTTTCAGGGTCAATATCTTTGCCATCAAGTCCTTTAATAGAATAGATGGAATCCAGTGTCATTAACTCTTCAAGTTTTACTTCTTTAAATACATCCATGGCTTGTTCGCCTAATGCAGTGCGGTCGACCAAAAAGAGAATCCGTCGAAAACGATTACTGCGAATAAAACGATAAATCATTCCAAGGATGGTTCGCGTTTTTCCCGTACCAGTAGCCATAGAGAGCAGAACACTCTTTTTACCATTTATAATAGCCTGTTCTGCCGCTTCAATAGCCTGGATCTGATAGTCACGGAGATTGAGGCCGTCAGGATCACGCATAAAATCATAAGGACTATTTGCCAGCGCAGCATTTGCACTTTCTATATCCTTTTCTAATAGTTCCATGATTCCTTGCGGACTGATCCATCCCTGCAGCGCTTTGTCCGGATTATCGGCTTTCCGGACGTCACGGAACCAAATACCTGATTTTGTTTCTATCTGCTTTAGATATTTTCTTCCATTGGTGGCGAATATAAATGGTACTTTAAAATCTCCCCAGGTAGAGATCACGTATTTTATATGTTCTTCACGGATATTTTTGGCGTACTCAGCACATTGATAGGAAAGAACGGAAGGAATATCTATAGCAGCTTTTTTGGCTTCTATGATTCCTACCATTTTTTCATCAACAAAAAGAGCATAGTCTGCATAGCCGATTTTTCCAGTTGTAGAATCAGTGGGCCATTCAGCAATTGCTATATTACGTCCCTTTTGCGGGCGAGTTCCTTTTGAATGACGAAGGTTATTCGTATCGGCTTCCCAGCCTATACGCTGTAACTGATCATCAATAATAAGTCTGGTTTCGGCCTCAGACAATTCCATGCTCTCGGAAACAGCTTCTGCCTTTTCGGCGCGTTCCTTAACAGAGCTATTAGATACAGCAGTTTTAACTGTAGTTACCTGTTTTGTTAATTCTGCTATTTTGGCTTCCTGTTCTTTAATAATAGAATCGTAATCAGGTAGGATTACCTCTTCTGGCATAACGAAAGTGGGTGCAGAAAAATCCCAATCGCCATAAACCTCCATGAACCAAACTGCAAGATTATATGTAAGGGAGAGCAAAGTTTTGGCATCATCCACAGAGTCTACATATTTGTGAACAGCGTCATTTCGTGTTTTCCGAAGAGCATATAATATATCATCAATTTTCTTTGGAATTAGCCTTTCGCGTTTCAGAATACGGATGCGGTTGGCCTGCGTATTATCATAAGATGGCTCTGACAGCTTTTCAAAGGCAAAAATTTCATGAACCAATCTTTCCCCGAACATTCCTAATTTATACATACAGGAGTTCGGGTCTGAGTATAAATAGTGCTCTGCTGTTTCACCGATTTGAGCGAGTGCGGGCCAATATTTTTTTAGAAATTCAAAATTGGACTTCATAAAATCCCCTCCTCAATAGTCATGTTCCTATATCAAAAAATTATCAGAAGTTAATATGCAAAATATAGAGAATTTTTGAGAACATATTAAAAATTATTTTTCATCTGGAACTAGCTCCATGATATCTCCAAAATCAACGTTTAACACAGTACAAACTCGGATTAAGACGTCAAGACTTACATTTTCGTCTTTTGCAAGTTTGGAAATAGAATTGGAAGAAAGAGAAGCCATTTTTGCCAACTCACCTTTCTTAATTTTCCGGTCGATCATTAGTTTGAACAATTTTTTATAGCTTACCTTCAATGACGTACCTCCAAGTATAGGATTTTCTTTGATTATACCCAATATTCTTTATGTTCACAATATAATATTTGCATTTACAAAGAAAACGGAAGGTCAAAATCAAGATACATACTTTTGTGATGTAATTGGTGATATGATAGGAGACGTTGACATAAAGCAATGACGAGGCCGTAGGAAGTTATACTTTATGGAAATGGATGTGAAGTAGTGAAAGAATGTGTTATAGTAAGATGAAAGGAATTGGTGAAACATGTAGTGATTTTAAAAAAATCTTCTGCTGGATGAACAACATCCGCTTCATAATCAAACATTCACATTAGCGGCGCCTTCAAAGAAAAGGGAAAAACGGACATACGAACGGAAAACCGGATATTGAGAAAATGTTTCGACCGAAACCGCAAGTCATATTCTCAAGCTTCGTGAGGCATTTCTGTACTAGACGATCTTTGGACATTCAGATGTGACGAAAGTATATAAAAGGGAGCCATCCTGAGCATCGGAGATTCTGAAAGATATGTCAGAGCATGGAATCATTGAGCCAGTATCCGGTCATGACAAAGGGAAATGCAGATTCAAACAGTGGTAAATCTGGGACGATGGGAATCCCATGTATGCAGCTTTGCGGTCAGGATGGGGCGATGCCAATTATGTTGAAACTCTATGATAGAGGAAGCGGGACAAAATTCGCTAAACGACAGATATAGTAAGTGTTGATACAAACGATCAAACTGAAAAATACAAGGAGAAGAGTCAGATTGGGTGCATTCCATGAAAATTTATTGAGAGAAGGATTTACAACCGCATACTTGGACAAGACGTATTCATCGAATTTTGCCTACAAACCCCAGTTTATTTCCAATAATTATAGGGAAGGATGTAAGGTTCTTTCATCCATTGATGATGAGCTCTTGTCATGCAAAGAATTCTTTATCAGCGTTGCCTTTATCACGATGGGCGGAATTACTCCTTTGCTTCAGACATTCAAAGAGTTGGAAAGACGAGGGATACCAGGGAAGATTCTCACAACGGATTACCAGAATTTCAGCGAACCCAGGGCGCTTCGAAAGCTGGCAGAGTTAAGTAATATGACGCTGAAAATGTATCGGGTGGATGAGGCCCAGGAAGGCTTTCATACCAAAGGATATATTTTCAAAAACGAAGAAATTTATCGGATCATTGTGGGAAGTTCTAATTTGACCTTGAGCGCACTGACAAAAAATAGAGAATGGAATACGAAAGTGGTTTCCACGGCTCATGGAGAATATGTGGAAGACCTGATGGCTGAATTCACAGAACTATGGAATTCAGAGTGTGCAGTCGCATTCGATGATTTCATTGAGGAATATACACTGAACTATCAGATCATCCGGAAGCAGAGAAAGATTGCGAAAGAAACACAGCCGATTTCCATAGAACAGTATAAGCTGCAGCCCAATTCCATGCAGTTGGGATTTATTTCCAACCTGGAAAAGATTCGTACTGCAGGAGAATCAAAAGCTCTGCTGATTTCAGCGACAGGGACAGGAAAAACCTATGCATCTGCATTTGCGCTGCGAGAGGAAGGAGCAAAGAAAGTATTGTTCCTGGTACATAGAGAGCAGATTGCGAAGCAGGCCATTGCCAGCTATAAGAAAGTGTTTGGAAATACCAGATCGTTTGGTTTGCTTTCCGGTAATGCAAAAGATTATGATGTGGACTATCTCTTTTCCACCATGCAGATGATGGCCAAGGAGGAGGTCATGACAAAGTTCCGAAAAGATGCATTCGACACGATTGTCATTGACGAAGCCCATCGCACCGGTGCAGTTAGTTATCAGCATATTATGCAGTATTTTATACCCAAGTTCTGGTTGGGAATGACTGCATCACCAGAACGGACGGATTCCTTTGACGTCTATGCAGCGTTTGATCATAATATTGCTTACGAGATACGCCTTCAGCAGGCATTAGAAGAAAATCTGCTGTGTCCGTTCCACTATTTTGGGATCACGGATCTGCAGATTGACGGGGAAGCGATAGATGAACATACCGGGCTGAAAGATTTCAATAAGCTTACCAGTGATGAGCGTGTTAATTATGTGATCGAACAGATGACATACTATGGCTATTGCGGGAGCGGACCGAAAGGATTGGTTTTCTGCAGCTCTAAGCAGGAAGCCCGTGTATTAAGTGAGAAATTTAATGAGCGGGGATACCGAACACTTGCGTTGACAGGGGACGATAGTCAGGAGAGGCGTGAACAATCAGCGGAACGGCTTGTACTGGATGAGGGGGAGAATAAACTAGATTATATTTTTACGGTGGATATATTTAATGAGGGTGTTGATATACCGGAAGTGAACCAAGTGATCATGCTTCGGCCAACGGAATCTCCCATTGTATTTATACAGCAGTTGGGACGGGGGCTTCGTAAAGCAAAGGAGAAAGAATATGTGGTGATTCTTGACTTTATCGGTAATTATAAAAATAATTTTATGATACCGATTGCGTTGTCTGGAGACAGAAGCTACAACAAAGATAATATCCGCCGTTATGTGCTGGAGGGAGAACGGATTATTCCTGGTTCTTCGACGATTCATTTCGATGAAATATCACGAAAAAGGATTTTCGCAGCAATTGACAGCGCCAATTTTAGTGATATTAAGTTGATCAAAGAGAATTACAAGAATCTGAAGAATAAGCTGGGACGAATCCCGGCATTGAAGGATTTTGATCATTATGGAGAAATGGATGTCCTTCGCATTTTCGATAACAACAGTCTGGGGTCTTACTATAAATTTTTGGTAAAATATGAAAAGGACTATACGGTTAGACTTGGGCCGGCGGAGGAAAAGGTAGTTGAATTTATTTCAAAGAAACTGGCCAGCGGGAAACGAATCCATGAGCTTGCCATGCTGAACCGTATGCTTAGCTACCGGCATGGGTTTTTTGAATTGTGGAAGAAAGACCTGTCAGATGATTATGGAATAGAGCTGCAGGATAAAACGATCAAAAATGTGGTGAACGTTATGACAAATGAATTTCCTTCTGGCTCTGGAAAGAAAACTTATGCAGACTGCATTTTTTTGGAAAGAACTGGAGAGGGAGAATATGATATATCGCGGGATTTTGAAGAAATGCTGGAAAATCCAGAATTCTATAAGATTGTAAAAGAACTGGTCGAGTTTGGCGTTTCAAGATATGAGGAGAACTATAGCCACAGATATCAGGACGCAAATTTTGTCCTTTATCAAAAATATACCTATGAAGATGTATGTCGGCTCCTAGAATGGGAAAATAACGAAGTGCCAATCAATCTCAGCGGATATAAATACGATAAAAAGACTAAAACGTTTCCAGTTTTCATTAATTATGATAAAGAAGAAGGCATTAAAGATACCATAAAATATGAAGACCGATTTGAGTCTCCAAGCAGGTTAATCGCTATTTCCAAGCAAAGCAGAACGTTAGCCTCTTTGGAGGTGCAAAATTTTCTCCACGCTCACGAAAGAGGAATCGATGTAGAATTGTTTGTTCGTAAAAATAAAGACGATAAGATTTCGAAGGAGTTTTATTATCTTGGCAGAATGACGGCAACTGGAAAAGCAAAAGAATTTATTATGGCCAACACGGACAAGACGGCGGTGGAGATTGAGTGGAATCTGGACACACCGGTACGTGAAGATATCTATGAATACATTGTAAATAACTGATGGAGGAACGACATGAAAACAGTAAAAGTAGTTGCGGCAATTATCGTACATCATGACCAGATTTTCGCGACTCAGCGGGGGTATGGAGAATTTAAGGACGGCTGGGAATTCCCAGGCGGGAAGATTGAGCCGGGAGAGACGCCTCAGGAAGCGCTTGTGCGCGAGATCAGGGAAGAGTTGGATGTAGAGGTTGAAGTAAAAGATTTCCTGGAAACGGTGGAGTACGACTATCCGGAATTTCATCTGTCCATGGACTGTTTCTTCTGTACGGTGAAATCAGGAGAGATTGTTCTGAAAGAGCATGAGGCTGCCAGGTGGCTGACGCGGGAGACTCTGGACAATGTGGAATGGCTGCCGGCAGATAAAGAATTGATCGAGAGACTCCGCGAAATCACCCGATTGGGTGATTTCGCGGCAACCTCATATGAAAGAAGAGAACCCTAGAGCGCGGCCGCCATTGCCTAGCCGGGCAGCGGCCCCAGAAAGAAACAGCATTGTCATTCTGTCCGCAGCCGTTCCACAACGGAATAGCGTTGGGCGGCACGGCATGTGAGCCAGGGAATGGCCGCGCCCAACAGGGCAAAGATGGGGATGACAGCCAGCACCGGGCAGAGAGTAGGACGATAGGTGAAGAACCAGAACAGATCGCTGATAGCCTTCCCGGCAATAGGACCCAGGGATAGGCCCAGCAGCAGGCTGAGGGCCGCAGCGCCTAAGGTATAGAGCAGTCCTTCCAGCATCAGCATGGTTTTCACCTGCCTCTCTGTCATGCCAATGGATTGAAGCACCGCCAGCTCCCGGCGGCGGGATGTGATCCCGGTAAGAATGGCGTTGAAAAAGTTCAGAATGCCTACCAATCCTACAATGAAGCTCAGAACACCTCCCAACAGAAGAAACATGGAGCGGGTGCTCTCAAATTCTGACGCATAGATGGCTTTGCTCTCATAGTCCAGCTGGGGGTTCACATGTTCCGTGTAGTCCTGCAGGAACGCTTCCATATCGGCATTTGCCTCGTCGTCAGTGTCAAAGGCGTAATACATCACGCTATCTGTGCCGGTGTCCCGCAGGAAGGTCCGGTCATTCAATATGAACTCATCGCTGCCGTAATAGCGGTAACTGAGAGCGTTGGGCACGGTCACCAGTGCTACAACCGTATACTCCGCATCCTGATACCGGATGGCCCGCTCCGACCAGTTAGCCCCTTCAGGTATCATCTCCTGGGAGCCATAGATTTCCCCGGTATCGGGATTATAGTATTCAAATTCTTCCACGTACCGGAGGGTAACCGTATCCCCGAGCCGTGCCCAGTGGGAATCCATCTCGGCGTTGCCGTAGTCGTCCTCCGCGTATACAGCGGCGATATAATTTCCGCCGTCTTCCCGAAGTTTGGAGAGATCTCCCTCCAACACGGTCAGATGGTCCAGGGCAAAGCTGCTCATGCCGTAGAGCTGAGCGGTATCTGCCAGCAGCCCCTCTTCGTTCCGATCTGTCAGGCGGATCAGATTATCCAGCTGCTCGGGGGCATACCACAGGCCTTTGGACTGGCGGAAGTAATTCTCCGTGACATACTCTAACACAGCAGAGGTTCGGCCATAGACGACGCCGCTGGCAGTTATGCCTTCCTGGGCGCTGATGTCGTCGATGGCTGACTGGGGAAGCCCCATCTCGCTGCTGAATGATCCGCCTCCTGTCTGGAAATGTCCGGCGTCAGCCACAAGGAAATCGCTGGCAGTGAAGTAGGAGACATATTTGTCCATGTCAAAGCCGTTGGTCAGATTGACCGACAACGTCAGAAGCACGACCGCCAGAGAGAGGGACAGCACGGTGACGGCCGTCTTACCCGGGCTGCGGCCCAGATTGGCCCAGGCCATGGAGAGTAGGGACACACCTTTGTGCCGGCGCTCCTTCCTGCGCCGCAGGGGATTTCCCTCGGTATAGCGCACTGCCTCCACCGGGGAGACCTTGCCGGCCATCCGTCCAGGACGGCGGCAGGAGATCAGTACGGTGAGCAGGGCGAACAGGGCCGAGACGATAAAAATGAGCGGGTTCAGGGAGACCACATTGGACACGCCGTCCAGCCGGGATACGATGATGGGGGTCAATTGTCCCCCGATGAGCCAGCCCAGCAGCAGGCCAAGAGGGATCCCGACGGCGGAAATGATTAGGGCCTGGATGCGGATGAGCCGCCGCAGCTGCCGGGGAGTGGTGCCGATGGCCTTCAACAGTCCATAGAAGCGGATGTCCCCGGCCACGGAAATCTGAAACACATTGTATATGATGAGATAACCGGTAAAAAGAATGAGCAGCAGCATGACTGCGATGGCGAGAATCAGCAGGGGATCCGCGCTGTCAGCGAACTGGGCGCCGGTATAACCCCAGTTGACGCCGGTATTGATGTAGGCGTCTTTCGAGGGATCACTTTGATAGCCGCTGTCTGCCAAAATCTGATTCAGATCTTCCGCAATATGGCGGGAGCCGCTTTTCAGCATCACATCCAGGTTCCAGGAGCCGGTCATCCTGTCGGCGGGTGCGTTGGGGTCTGCGCCGCACTGCGCTAAAATAGCGTCTGCCCGGCTCTCCGGGATCAGGATATGGCTTGCCGTAACCGCCTCATCATATTCCCACCAGCCGCATAAGGTAAAGGTCTGGGTGGTCGGATGCCCGTCCACATCGAAGGAGAGAGTGAACGTGGCTCCGATCTGCGGTGCAATGCCCAGGAGGGAGAGAACCCGGGTGTCGGTGGCGGCCTCATCCGTGCCCTCTTCCGGAAGCCGTCCTTCTACTGGATCGCAATACATCCAGCGGGCCTCGTTGGCGTCTGAATAGCCGATTTCCACGTGGGCTTTGTTGAAAGGAGCTTCCGTTGGCATCCCGATAAACCGCCGCACGCCCCATTGGTCAATCAGAGCATGGTCTTTTAACGTGTCGAACTGTTCTTCGGTCAGGTATTTAAAACCGCCGTGGGAATAGCCGCCCACTTGGCGGAAGTTGCTTTGCTGAATCCCTTCATTGATGGACATGGCGATGGTAAACAGGGAGGTAAACAGCACCGCGGTCAGCGCAATGGCCAGCGCCGCCACCAGGTTGCGGGTGCGGTTGGCAGACAGGGCGCGCAGGCTCAGGCGGCGAATGATTGTCCGGTTGGGAACCTTCAGCATAGCCATCACCTCCCCGTCACAATCCGGCCATCCTCAATCCGGATGATCCGGTCGGCCAGCTGGGCAATCTCTTCATTGTGGGTGATCATCACCATCGTCTGGGAAAACTTTTGGCTGGTGACCTTCATCAAAGAGAGCACATCCTGGCTTGTTCTGGTATCCAGGTTGCCGGTGGGCTCATCGGCCAGTAGAATGGCAGGCTTAGCAGCCAGGGCCCGGGCAATGGCCACCCGCTGCTGCTGGCCTCCGGAGAGCTGGCTGGGGATGTTGTTCAGCTTGCTTTCCAAGCCAAGGGTCGCGATGACCTCACGCACATATTCCGCATCCACGGCTTTGCCGTCCAGCTGGATGGGAAGCACAATGTTTTCCCATACGCTGAGCACCGGCACTAGATTATAAGACTGGAATACAAAGCCGATTTTCCGGCGCCGGAAAATGGTCAGGGCTTCGTCCTTCAGCGTGAAGATATTCTTTCCGTCCACGGTGACGGTGCCGGAAGTGGGGCGGTCCAGCCCGCCCAGCATGTGGAGCAGGGTAGACTTGCCAGAGCCTGAAGTACCTACAACGGCTACAAATTCTCCTTGTGCGACCGACAGATCCACCCCGTCCAGGGCGCGGACCTGCGTATCTCCGGAGCCATAATATTTTTTCAATTCTTTGGTCTGTAAGATGATCATAAGCGAATCCTCCGTTGGTGTCATAGTTTGGGGCTTTTGTCCTCACATCTTTGTATCTCTCGACAATACAGACTTTACCACAGCCATCTTTCCAGAACCTTTCGAGAATGTGACAGTTTTGAAAGAATTGCTATTCTCTGGGCAGGAATAAGGAGAATATACTTCCCTTTCCAGGAGTACTCTCCACCTTCACATATCCGCCTTCCTGTTCCAGGATCTGCCTGGTCAGATACAGGCCGATGCCCACGCCCTCCGCCTGGTAAACTCCAGGCCCGCGGTAAAACCGGCCGAAAATGTTCGCCTGCTGGGCCTCGGAAATGCCGGGGCCGGTATCGGAGACCCGGATCGCGGAAAACAGCTCAAAGTTTTGGACAGTTACGGAGACGGTGCCGCCGGCGGGCGTATATTTGACGGCGTTGTCCAACAGATTGCACAGCGCCTCCTCTGTCCATTTGGGGTCAAAGACCCCTTGTCCCTCCAGCGATTCCAACCTCAGCGTCAATCCCTTTTCTTCCGCCTTGGGCACGTATTGGGCAGCCGCCCGCTCCACCATAGGAGCAATTGGGGCCTTTTGGGGGTGAAGGGCGAGAATGCCGGTCTCCAGACGGGAAGTTTTGACTAAGGATTCAATCAGGGTCTGCAGCTTCTGGGACTGGACAGCGATTGCCTGAACACAGCTGAGTGCCTGGGGAGGAAGAGGCTGCTCCTGCAGAAGCTGGGCGTAGAGCTGAAGGTTGGACACCGGCGTGCGGGTCTGGTGGGAAATATCGGAGATCAGCGTGCTGATCTGGTCTCTCTGGGCCTGGATGCTCTTGGCGGACTGCCTGCTGGCCGTGAGGCAGCGGGCAAGGGAGCTCTCCAGGGCAGAGAGGCGGGTCTCGTCAAAGCTGTCCTCCGAAAAGTGGCCATTCATAGCGGCATCCAGCATTTTCTCCAGCCGTCCCATAGTGCGGGCAGTCCGCCGCCGCTCCCACACGGCCAAAAGGACAGCCAGGAAGAACAGCAGTCCGGCCGCCGCCAAGAGATACCCGCTCATCGTTCCACCGCCCAGGTATAGCCGATGCCATATACCGTTCTCAAATATTCCGGCCTTGCCGGGTCTTGCTCCAGTTTGCCCCGCAGCCGCTTCATTGTGACAGACAGAGCGTTTTCCTCCACAAAAGAAGCCCCGTCAGTCCAGATCCGGTCTACCAGCACGTCTCTGGGAACCGTATGTCCCCGGTTCTCCACTAATATCCGCAGAAGCTTCTGCTCTGTTTTGGACAGATCCACCGCCATGCCGTCCCGCTGGAATTCCATGCGTTGGAAATCAAAGAAAAAAGGGCCCTGAGAAAAGGCTTCCCTTGTACTCTGCAGGCTTCTGCGCAGCTGGGCGCCGACCCTGGCCCGAAGCACAGCTAGGGAAAAAGGCTTTGTAATGTAGTCGTCCGCCCCCGCCTCCAGGCCGGTGACCTCATCCAGCTCCAGGTCATTGGCGGTGAGAAGAATGACCGGGACGCAGTTTCCCTGAACCCGCAGCCGCCGCAGGAGGTCAATGCCGCTGCCGTCCGGCAGGTTGATGTCCAGAATCAGCAAGGAAAACTGCTGATGAAGGAGGCTTTCGGCCTGGCTGATCGTCTGAGCCAGCGTGACGGTGCGTTCCGGCGTATCTAAGGCCATGGCGATCCCCCGGCCCAGAGCCTCGTCGTCCTCTAAAAGGAAAATGTGTTCCATCTTGTTCTCTCCTTTCTTACGTGATGATGGTTTATCGCGCGATGAGATGGCCAAAGATGAACATGCCTGCGGCAGGATAGGAGGCAGTCGATCTTTGACTGTCCATAACAGTTCAGCTTTCCGGTTTCACTGTTGCGATTTCTCCATTATATCACAAGATAGAAGGCAAAAGGTCATAAAATGTTACTGTCTACAGCCCTGCGGCCTGTGAACAGCAGCATAAAATCCACGATCGTGTTGTCTTTGAAATCGATATGTATTCATCTTCTTGAAAATCAGATATTGACACTGCGTCAAAACAGCGTTATATTATAAATGTTGACACAATGTCAAAACAAGAAGACAAAAGGGAAGGAAGGGAAATTAGAATGCTAGGAAATTTTTCATACTGTAATCCGACAAAGCTATATTTCGGCGACGAATCACTGAGTTATCTGAACACGGAACTGCCGAAATACGGCAAGAATGTTGTGCTGGTCTATGGAGGAGGTTCTATTAAAAAGAACGGCATTTACGAAGATGTCTTAAAAATCCTGCGCAGCAGCGGCAAGAATGTGGCAGAGATCGCCGGGGTCATGCCCAACCCAACCCTTGCTAAGCTATACGAAGGGATTGCAATCGCCCGAGGACACCACGCGGATCTGCTTCTGGCCGTGGGCGGCGGCTCTGTCTGCGACTACGCGAAGGCAGTTGCTGTCTCGGTTCACTGCGAAGAGGATCCCTGGGACAAATACTATCTGCGGTTCGAGGAGCCGACCTGCGAAATTGTGCCGGTGGGCTGTGTGCTGACGATGGCGGGCACAGGTTCTGAGATGAATGCGGGAGCGGTGATTACCAATCAGGAAACGAAGCGGAAAATCGGCCATGTGTTTGCGGATGAAAAGGTTATGCCCAGATTCGCGATCCTCAATCCCCAATACACCTTAACACTGCCTCACGAGCAGATGACGGCAGGTATCTATGATATTTTCAGCCATATCTGTGAGCAATACTTCTCCGGCGAAGATGACAACACCAGCGATTATATCAGTGAGGGGCTGATGCGTTCTTTGCTGCGGTCCAGCCGGATTGCCAACCAAGAACCGCAGGATTATGAGGCTCGCAGCAATATCATGTGGACAGCCACCTGGGCATTGAACACCCTCATATCCCGGGGCAAGTCCACGGACTGGATGGTGCATATGCTTGGACAGGCGGTGGGCGCTTATACGAACGCAACCCACGGAATGACGCTGTCTGCCGTATCCCTGCCCTATTACCGGCATATTCTGCCTTACGGCGTACAGAAGTTCAAGAGGTTTGCCGTTAATGTATGGGATGTGGATCCGTCTGGCAAGACGGATGAGCAGACGGCACGGCAAGGACTTGCCGCTATGGAGGGATGGATGCGTGAATTAGGCCTGACTATGAATATTTCTGAGTTGGGCGCGACAGAAGAGATGATTGATGATATCGCGGATGGGACACTGATTATGAATGGCGGCTACAAGGTATTGAGCCGGGATGAGATTGTAGAAATATTAAAGGAGAGTTTGTGATGAGTAAGAAAATATTAGTTGCCTATTTTTCAGCCAGCGGCGTGACCGCCGATGCGGCGAAGACAATCGCCAGAGCCGTGGGGGCCGATCTCTATGAGATCCGCCCGGAGACGGCCTATACCTCAGCGGATCTGGATTGGATGAACCGGAAAAGCCGGAGTTCTGTGGAAATGAACGATCCAGACTGCCGCCCGGCAATTGCGGGACCGGCAGTTGATATAACCCAGTATGATGCCGTATTCATAGGATTTCCTATTTGGTGGTATGTGGAGCCAAGGATTGTAGATACCTTTTTGGAAAGCTATGACTTTTCCGGAAAGACCTTGATTCCATTTGCCACTTCCGGCGGCAGCGGAATCGAGAAGGCGGCGCAAAGCATGAAGAATCATTCTCCGAAGGCAGTATGGAAGCCAGGTAAGCTGCTCAATCGCGCAAATGCAGCATCTTGGGCTAAGGCGGCAGCAGAGCAGTCAGAAGCTCGTTAGCAATCAATCCGTCATGCAGGAAATTCGGCGAGAGCACTTCCGTTTGACGCATTGTCACAAGATGGGTATAATAGCTACATCGGATAGGAACAGTGCCGTATGAGCGTTTTGATATCATGTTGGAAAAGGAGTGCCGGTTATGCCAAAAGGATCGGAGGAATTAACCCAGGCAAGGAAAGAGGAAATTATCAATGCCTGTGCAGAGCTTTATGAGACTAAAAATTTCAAAGATGTGACTCTTAAGGATGTTGGCGCTAAGACATCCTTTACCCGCACATTGATCTATTACTATTTCCATACAAAAGAGGAGATATTCCTCGCCTTGCTCCAGAGGGAGTATGAGATGTGGATTGAGGATCTAACGGCAATACAGAAAAAATACCAGCAGATGACTGCAAACCAGTTCGCAGACACGCTGGCACACTCCTTGGAGCGGCGCAGCCGGCTGCTGAAACTGATGTCTATGAATCATTATGATATGGAAGCTAACAGCCGGATGGAAAATCTGATAGCCTTCAAAGTAGCCTATGGAAACTCTATACGGGCGGTGACTAGCTGTCTGGAGAAATTTTTTCCGCAAATGACCGCTGCCGATATACAAGGATTTATCTATGCCTTTTTTCCATTTATGTTTGGAATATACCCTTACACTGTGGTGACCGAAAAGCAGATGGAGGCATTGGAGCGGTCACATACCAATTATGTCTGTCTGACGATTTACGAGATTACGAGATCGATGACAGCAAAACTGCTCCAAGGATTTGATGAAAATGCCAAGAATGAGTAAATCATGGGAGAGACTTTGAATATTGTCTGCTTCACTAGTTCCGTGCCGATGATCCTGATGCTGCTTGCCGGCTTGGCAGTGCCGTTATATCGCGCCAAGATGCGGACTACATGTGACAGCACTGCCTGGCCGATGCGGGGACGGCATTAGACATATCAGCCGAAGCGTACAATTACGCAGTTGCCAGGCTACAGGATAAAAGAGCTGATAGCCTGGCCGATCTGTATAATATCACTATGGCCGGTAAATTCAAAGGAGACCTTGCCCATGCCGCTCATGTAGATTTCCAGCTCACTGTCCATATCCAGGACACCAGATGTCTCTACGGAATAGGCGGTAATTTTGGAATAGGGAAGAGAAGTGAAGTCTTTCTTTTTCCCAGTGACACCCTGGACGTTGACGGAGATCACCCGCTTATTGGTAAATACACAGTAATCGCGCATTGCTTTATAGGCCCCGATCACTTGCTCCCCGTTTATGAGCAGCGGCTGAATATCATTCATAAGGGGTTTTTCGTCTACTTGTTTCATTTTGATGAATGTACTATTTTTAAAATCGATCATAGTGATTCCTCCTGTGAATTATATAAGTGACTACAGTTTCTCTCAATATATATAAGCATACTGCAGGCAGGATGCCGACGCAAGAAGAAATATGGCGGTATCCTGCCTGCAGTATGTTTATGTGGGATGAATCAAGAATCTTTTTGAAATTTGGCCTGATACATCGCGTGGTCGACCTGCTGAAGTATCTGCTCTGCGCTATTGTGAGGCGGCTGACAGAGCAATGTGCCGATGCTGACACCGTTAAACGGACAGGGGGCGTCCAAATCCCACTCCGGGCATTCCCGCAGCTGATCTAAGACGTGCTGGGGGACAATCCCGTAATAGACGGCGACGAATTCATCCCCTCCGAACCGGTATGACTTGCCGCAGCCGCGGAAGAGAGAGGCAATCATGTCAGAAAAGTGACACAGATATTGATCGCCGATTATATGTCCATGTACGTCATTAATTTGTTTAAATTTGTCCAAATCCATAAACAGCACAGAGAATGTACGGTTTTCTTCAATGAGGTCATGCAGGTGATTCCACAGCTGAGTGCGGTTGCCAAGACCGGTTAAAGAATCATAAGAGACGTCTCGCTCCAGGCGTCTCATTTTAAGGGCGTCTTGAACAATTTTATAAATAATAAAATAGCATACATAAGTGGAGGCCAGCAGCAGGGACAGCGCGAGCACCTTCAGGACAGAAGGACTGCCAAGCAGAAACACGTTGTTTATCACTACCAGCAATAAAAAATTCAGAGAGGTATTTAGTGCTATGTATTTGTACCAGCTTTTTTCAAAATCTTTAAGGTTTTCGATAATGAAAATGTATTTGGGGACAACCCAGGCGTAAAACGGATACAAAGATACTAGAAAGAGAATGTTTGCCGCAAGAAGGATAGGAAGATAACTCCCGCTGCCCACGATAGAACCCATCTGGATAGAGAGGGAAAGGATACCGAGGGTATACACCCAGCATGTGCAGACAATGATGCTGAGAAGAGGGAGCTCCTCTTTATACAAATATCGGAAAGGGATTAAGTATACAAATCCAACGAGGCTTAGGCTGCCGTTCCCTTTGAAGGGCACAGTAGGATCCAGTTTGAGAAAAAGGATAAACATAACTGCGGAGAAGATAGAAAGAATTAGGGCAGTTTTCCAGGCAGAGTATTTTCTCTGGCAGCAGCGATCTATTGTAATTAAATTAAAGATCAGCATTTCTAATGTAGGAACATATTGTATCAATTGCATAATCGTAGAGTCTCCTCGCATAGATGGACTGTGTAAACCAAGCTATCACAAACATATACTAGATGATGGTCTCATTTTATCACGTTTATATTTAAATGAAAAGAGACGGGCAATGAAGATAAGGATGGGATATGGTATCCCGGCGAATATTGGGTTATACTGTTAGGTAGAATCAAAACCGAAAGGTTTAGGAGAGACTATTGGGCAGATACATAAATAATAAGCCAGGCTGCAGGGCCGATGGCGATGGGGGTAAGAATCATGCTGTTAAAAGAAGTTGCAAGGCCGACGGCGGGAGAAGAGGATACGGTGAGAGGAAGCAGTCTGCCGGAATCTGAAGAGATATCCAAGCTGACAGCAGAACAGCTTTGCACCCTTGGAGAGACGATCTATCTGAAGGATGAACAGGAGAGAATTACTGGCTCGATTTCGAAGGAGACGTTGGAATATCTGATGAACCGTCAGAACAAGGAGAGGCTGATAAAGCTGCTGGGACAGATTGAGGATGGAATTGTGGCTGTTGATCAGGAGGGGCGCATTTATTACGCAAACAAAGCATATACCACCCTGCTGGGAGTACCGCTGCACCGGATTATGGGAAAGCTTATCCAGGACATCGAGCCCACATCCCTGCTGAACAAAGTATTGCTGACAAGAACAGAACAGCGAAGCGGCAGGCAGCTGATTTCTTCTATTGGGAAATATGTGTCACTGCACGCGATCCCGCTGTGGGACCAAGAAGAATTCCTCGGGGCGGTATCTGTCTTCCAGGATGTGACGGAATTCCATATACTCAATAAAGAAGTACGAAGAATCACGGATATAGCCGGGGAATATTCCAGACAGCTGAAGAATCTGAAGACGATCAATAAACTGGGAATCGTGACGCAGAACAAAGATTTTATGAATCTGCTGTCTCAGGCGGCGATTGTGGCCAAGACAGATGCGCCGGTGCTGATCCGGGGAGAGAACGGAACTGGCAAGGAAGTGCTTGCCAACTATATTTATCAGTGCAGTGAGCGCAAGGGGGAACCGCTGATCATTGTCAACTGCGCGGCCATTCCGGCTGAACTGCTTGAGAGCGAACTGTTTGGCTACGAGGAAGGAGCATTTACAGGAGCGCTCAAAGGGGGGAAGAAAGGCCAGTTCGAGCTGGCTGATAAGGGAACGATTTTTCTGGATGAGATCGGAGATATGCCGCTGCCGATGCAGTCCAAACTGCTTCGGGTTATCCAGTACGGCGAGATAGAAAAGCTGGGAAGGCAGAAGAAAATATCTGTGGACGTGCGCATATTGGCGGCGACGAATCAGCCGCTGGAGGAACTAATTCCTGAGAAAAAATTCCGCCAGGATCTATTCTTCCGCCTGAACACGTTTACCCTGCACATCCCGCCCCTGAGGGAACGACCGGAGGACGCGGTTCTGCTGGCAGACCACTTTCTTGCATATTACAATCAAAAATACAAGAAATCTTTTCAGCTCTCCCACCGGGCTTATGAGAGCATCACCAAGGGGAGATGGCCTGGAAATGTGAGAGAACTGCAGGGCTGTATTGAGCGCATGGTTGTTCTGGAAGATGAGGAGCTGCTGGATGGCAATGACGAGAAAGATAGGGGTGAAACAGAGAGCAAAGAGAGCCTGGAAGGAACCATGAAGGAACAGATGTGGGCCTATGAAGAGAAGCTGCTGAAGAAGGCTCTGGAAGAACATGGGGGAAATCGAACACTTGCGATGGAAGCCCTGGGGCTTAACAGAAGAACCTTCTTCAGGAAGCTGGCCGCCCACGGCCTGAGCAAATGATAAAAACGAAATGGGACAGGGAGATGGGGACGGACAAAAATGGCACCAAGTGACATAAACGCCCGAAAAAGTGACTATAATGACACTTTTTCGGGCACTTTTCTGTGTGGGGGAAATAGAGAGAACCGCGAAAACCGTCGATAAATAGGGGGTTTAGAGTTTTTGGGAAGTGTCCGCGCAATTGGCACGCCGTTTGCTTTTTATAGTGGCGGATAACAAAAAAGAGAACGATCAAATATAGGAGGTGCAGATATTGAAGAGAGTTCGGATTGGCGGCGGCCAGGGATTCTGGGGAGACAGCCCGGATGCGGCAATCCACATGGTACGCCATGGAAATTTAAACTATATGGCCTGCGATTATCTGGCAGAATTAACATTGTCTATCATGCAGCGCCAGAAAATGAAAAATCCAAAGGCAGGGTATGCTCGGGATTTCATTGATCTGATGGAAGTAATCGGAAAAGAGGCCTTTGAGCAGAAGATCGGCATTATCACAAATGCTGGAGGCATGAACATCACAGGGGCGGTTGAGGCGCTGGCGGAGACTGCCAGGCAGCAAGGACTGCATGGATATAAAATCGGTTATGTGACGGGGGACGACCTGATGGAGAAAATTCCGGATATGATCGCCCAGGGCTGCAAATTTGAAAATATGGATGATGCCGGAGATTTTCGGGATATTCAAGACAAATTGGTGAACGCAAACGTCTATTTTGGCAGGGAACCCATTATGGAATGCCTGAGAGAGGGGGCTGATACGGTGATCACCGGCAGGGCGGCTGATTCCGCCATGTTCCTCGCCCCTCTTGCCTATGAGTTCGGCTGGAAAGAGGAAGATATGGATGATCTGGCCCGGGGAATTATGGCGGGACATTTGCTGGAATGCGGCGGCCAGGGCTCAGGAGGCAACTTCCAGTATGACTGGAGAGGGGTTCCAGACATGGACAGACTTGGGTTCCCCATCGCTGAGCTCACAGAAGATAGTTTCCACATTACAAAGGCCCCGGAGTGCGGAGGATTGATTACAGAACAGAGCTGCAAAGAGCAGTTCCTGTATGAGGTACATGATCCGGCGAACTATATAACGCCGGATGTGACAGTAGATATCAGCCGCGCGACATTGACCCAGGACGGGGAGAACCGTGTAAAAGTGGGGAATATTAAAGGAAAGAAGAAACCGGACATGCTCAAGCTGTGTCTTGGATACCACGCCGGATATAAGGTGGTCACCTACCTGTCCTACGCATGGCCGGACGCCTATGAGAAGGCACAGTATGCCGCCGATATCTTAATGAAAAAGATGAAGCGCAAGGGTATGCAGTATGAGGATATCCGCATTGATTACCTGGGATTGAACGCCCTGCATCTGGACGTGGCCGAGATAGATGACGAGCTGATTAAGCGGACGAATGAAGTGGTACTGAGAATTGCCATCCGCACCAAGGATAAGAAAAATGCCAAAATGATTATTCCTGAGATCAGCCCTCTTCAGTTAAATGGACCGCCGGGAGCTTCCTTCTTCGGAGGCCGGGCTCACGTCACCGACGTTATCGGGCTGTGGCCCACATTGATTCCGAGAGATGCAGTCACGTTACAGTCTCACATTCTGGAGGTGGAATAAGATGGCACTTGTCTATTTGAACACATTAGCCCACGGAAGGAGCGGGGATAAAGGGGACACAAGCAATGTGTGCGTCTTCGCCAGAGATCCCAAGGATTATGAATTTTTGAAAAAAGTATTGACCGTGGAACGGGTCAAAGAGCATTTTGGCCCTATGGTACAAGGAGAGATTACCCGGTATGAGATAGATACGCTGTGCGGGATGAATTTTGTAATGAAGCACGCGCTGGGGGGAGGAGCTACGCATTCCCTTCGTCTGGACACTCTGGGGAAATCTATGGGATCCGCGTTTATGAGGATGAAAATAGAAGTGGAGGATAAGAAGTGATGGCAGGGAAGGGAGCTTTGGAAGACATCATCATCCTGGACTTATCCCGTGTCCTGGCAGGCCCTTTCTGTACGATGATGCTGGCCGACATGGGGGCGACCGTCATTAAAATTGAGATTCCAGAGGGAGGAGACGATACGAGAGAATATCCTCCCTTCCGAAAGAACCGGAACGGGGAAGAAGAGAGCCTGTACTTTGCCAACATTAATCGGAATAAAATGGGTGTCACCTTGAATTTGAAGACGCCGGAAGGAAAAAAACTGTTCTGCGAGATGGTCAAGAAGGCGGATATTGTCGTGGAAAATTACCGGCCAGGGGTGATGGACAAGCTGGGAGTAGGATATGAGACGCTAAGACAGATCAATCCCCGTATCATCTATGGATCTGTATCAGGATTTGGAAACACAGGTCCTTACCGGCTGAGGCCGGGATACGATATCCTGGCCCAGGCAATGGGAGGGCTGATGGCCATTACTGGGGAGAAGGGAGGACCTCCTACACGAGCAGGGAGCGCTATGGGAGATGTGCTGGGAGGACTGCATCTTGCAATCGGGCTGCTGGCAGCTGTGCACTCCAGGGAACTGACTGGGCAAGGACAACGAGTAGATATCAGCCTGATGGATGCTGTGATAGCCGCCACAGAGAATACAGCGATCAAATATCTGGAATCCGGGAAGATACCTCCACGTATGGGGAACCGTTATGCGGCTGTGTCTCCTTACGACGCCTTCCAGGTGAAGGATGGGAAGATTATCATAGCAGCCGGAAATCAAAAGCCATATGAGAAGCTATGTATAGAAATATTAGACCGGCCAGATATGATTACGGATCCCCGTTTCGCGAATATGGAAGGCCGGCTGACATACCAGGACGCGATCAAGGAAGTCATAGAAGACCGGCTGAAAGATATGACGATGAAGGAAGCGGCAGAGTATGTACTCTCAAAAGGAATTCCCGCAGGGCCTATCTATGATATCAGCCAGATATTAGAAGATCCGCAGGTAAAAGATAGGGAAATGTTCGTGAAGATGAAACATCCTACATTGGGAGAGATTACGGTAAATGGATGCGCAGTGAAGCTGAGCGATACGATGCCGGGGGTATATAGTCCGGCGCCGGAACTGGGACAAGATAATTCCCGAGTATACGGCGGACTGCTGAAGATTTGCGATGACGAGGAATTAGAAACGCTGAGAAAGAAAGGCGTCATATAAAAGTACACGGCAAGGTTTGCGGTTTGGAGACGTCTGCGCGGACAGACGTACTTGACAAGAAAGAGGTGATTGATTGTATAGTCCAATTTTTTATGAACAGGTATATTCGCCCCCTGACAGCCGTTATGACAGCATGCTGGTGCGCAAGGCGGGGGGAAGCGGCCTGTCTCTGCCGGCAATTTCCTTAGGGTTCTACCATTTCTTCGGGAAACTGGATCCCTACGAGCCGATGCGGAAAATTGTGAGAACCGCTTTTGAAAACGGAATTTTCCATTTTGATCTGGCTGACTGCTATGGGCCTCCCAACGGAGAAGCAGAATACAATCTGGGAAGAATACTAAAGCAAGATTTTCTTCCCTACCGAGACGAGCTGGTGATCGCCACAAAGGCCGGCTTCGACATTTTCCTGGGGCCGAATGGGGAAGGCGGGAGCAGAAAGCACCTGACAGCTGCCCTTGATCGGTCGCTGCGCAATCTGGGGCTGGATTATGTGGACATTTTCTATCATCATATTGAGGATCCGGCAACGCCGCTGGAAGAGACGGCAGATACGTTGGCGTCTTTCGTGAGACAGGGGAAAGCCCTCTACATCGGAATATCCAACTACAGCCAGGAAAATGCCGGGAAACTGATAGCCCTTCTGAAGGAGCGGCATTGTCCGGTTCGGATGAATCAGTGCAGATACAATATGCTGCACAGAGAGATCGAGGAAGAATTGATTCCCAAGATGGCCCAAGAGGGTGTGGGAATAGCGGCCTATACACCTCTGGCACAGGGACTGTTGAGCGACAAATATATTTCCGGGGATTATGATCTGGCATCCAGAAAAGACAATATCGATTTCGAGATGTCCAAGGAAATACCGGAGAAAATGAGAAGAGGGCTTCAGAAGCTGAATGAACTTGCCCAGCAGAGGGGGCAGACGCTGGCCCAGATGGCAGTGGCCTGGTGCCTGCGCAGGCAGGAGATCACGACAGTCTTAATCGGATGCGATGATCCGGCTTATATAGGTGAGAATCTGAAGGCGCTGAAAAATGTGCGCTTCTCCCAAGACGAAGAGCAGCTGATCGACGAGATTGTATTGGATAAGGAGGCGTATTATGGAAATTTCTAGGCTTGTAGAGGAGTTTATGCCCTACTGCGCGGTCCGGGGACATGAGGAGGGATATTTACAGGCTCTGGGCAACTGGATGGAGCAGTTCGGGCAAGTTGAGCGGCAGCGTCAATATGCGGCCTGCAGAATGAAAGGCAATTGGCCGAAGAAGAAAATTATGGTATTGGCCTATGTGTCCACGCCGGGATTCCTGGCAGGAGAGGTGAAGGATAACGGATATGTCAAAATGATACCGATCGATGGGATCGGCAATCGGAATCCTCTTCTGTGGATAGAGCCATTTGTGCCGGTAAATGCCGAGACGTACAGCAAGCGAGTCACCATCTATGGAGAAAAGCCGATCAATGGAATTGTGCCTGCTGCTCCAGTACATTATCAGACTTCCGTGGGCAAGGTGGCTCAGGCCGACGGAGTGTACGCGGTTACCGGGTACACGAAGGAAGAGCTGGATACGATCATTGCTCCTGGCGATGCGATCACTTACACGCCGTATGTTCAGAGAGTCCTGAACGGCAGTTTCTTCGCTCCGTTTTTAGAGTGCAGGATTGCCGCCGCGGTGCTGGTGTCGCTGGCGGAGAAACTTTCCGGACTTCCGAGAGAAGAGGAGATCGTCATTGCAGTGACCGGCGGCAGCAGCTTCTCAGGGGCTGTCGATGCGGTTAAGAAGGAAAAGCCGGATGAGATCATTGTGGTGTCGGCAGCTACGGCCGCTTCGTACAAGCAGAAAGGCATTGAGGACACGCAGGGGCTGCTTCAGTGCTTTGGAAGCGCCGTTCACTATGGGTATTCAGAGGAGCTGGAACAGTATTTCCACAGACAAGGATATCACCATACAAGGATTGCTTCGGTGGTACATACCGATACACCGGCAGACGAGTGCGGATACCTGGAGAGAGGAATTCCCACGGCAATGTTTGCGGTGCCGGTAAAATACACTAGGAGCAGTGTGTCGATGGTACGCGCGGGCAGCGCAAAGTATCTGGTGGATGCGTTGGCGGATTATCTGTCCGGAAAGGAGGCATGAGAGATGCGTTTACTGAAACAGCTTACAGAGGCGCAAGGAGCGCCCTGCCAGGAGCAGACAGTCCGGGAGATGATACAAAAGGAGCTGGAGGGATATCCGGTGGAGATTACCCAGGACTGCAATGGGAACCTGCTTGTGCACCGGCCGCCGTCCAGCGGCAGGAAAGATGCTCTCCGTGTTGTGATGGATGCCCATATGGATGAACCTTCCTTTATTGTGACGAAGATTTACCCTGACGGGCTTGTGGGTTTCTTCGATCATGGCGGTCCGGATGAGAATTGCGTTGCCAATGAGAATGTTCGGATCGGGAAGGAGAGAGTGCCGGGGCTGATTATCAAGCCAGTTCCAGAGAGTATCAACCATGAAGAGTTTCGGATTGATATAGGGGCGCAATCCGCGGAAGAAGCAGGCCAGTACGTACAGGTGGGAGATCCGATTTCCTTCTATTCAGAAGCTGACGAGTTGGAGAACGGCTGGATGATCAGCAAAGCTTTTGATGACAGGGATGGCTGTTACACGATGGTAGAACTGCTGAAGAATGACTACGATGTGGATTTGTACGGAGCCTTCACAGTTCAGGAAGAACTGGGAATCCGCGGTCCGAAGAGCCTAAAATATCTGAAGCCGGATATCAATCTGAATTTTGAGGCTACTGGAACGGCGGAAATACCAGGAATACCGGAAAACCTGTACAACGCGTCTGTAGGAAGCGGGCCGGTCGTCTTTATCCAGGACTTTACCCTGATGCTCCACGATTCTCTCAGAAGGTATATCGCTCAGTGCGCGGAAGAAGAAGGCATACCGTTCCAGTTCCGAGGAATGTGTGTGGGAGGAAGCAATGCCGGAACTTGGTATTCCGACGGGGACGGCGTGGCAGCGGGGGTAATTGCCCTGCCCCATTATAATTGCCACGGGCCAAGCTCTATGGCCTGCCTTGCGGACGTAAAGAATACAATCGCTCTGGGAGATGCTGTTCTTCGCAGGCTCTCTGAGGACGGACATAGTTGGAAGCAAAAGATTCAAGAGAGGAGGGCGGAGAAGAAATGATTGATCGGGATAGACTGTTTTGGTGGAATCATCTGTTCGCGCCGACGGGAGAGGAAGAACAGGCGGGCCAGAAAATTCTGGATGATTTTACCGGGAGAGGATACGACTCGCAGATGGACAGGCTGGGAAACGTCCTTGTGAAAGCGGGAGGAGCCGGAGAAAAGCTGCTCATATGCGTACCCTATGACCAGAAAGGAATGCTGATTACCGGCAAATATCAGAATAGCGGTTATTTCCTGAATGCGATCGGACGCTGGGATACCTCCCATCTGCCGGGGGAGACAGGGCTTGCCACTGGAGAAAAGGAGGCAGTTCTCTTCGTACATCAGGGAGCGGATAGCTACAAAGCGCCCTATAACCTGGAAATGAAATATTCCGAGGGGGTAAAGGGAACACCGGAGATTGGAGATAAAGTTATATTTCCGGCCGGAGAATCCGAGAAGATACTGGAGGGAGATCCTTGGTTCTCTGTGAGTACGCTGGACAGCCGAGCTGCATGCTATGTGGCTGATCTCGTGCTGGAAGAGCTGAAAAACGCAGATCTGCGATATGAAGTATACGTCGCCTTCCTAGCGTTAGATACGTGCTGTTTCCGAGGAAGCGTCAGTCTGGCAGGACGGCTGAATATGGACAGCGCGGTTGTCATTGGCTGCCGCCCCGACGACACCTGGAAAGATAAGAAAATTGCGGTAAACCACATAGGGACAAAATATTTATCAGATCCGGTCATGGTGCGGCGTTTTGGAAGGGCGG
>CALWRT010000180.1 GCA_944384015.1 uncultured Lachnospiraceae bacterium
TCTTCTTGGAAGAAGGCGGGAGATTGAGGAACTGAAGAGCAGCGTTAAGCTGCTGAAGGCGGATCTGGATAAGAGCCGGGAAAAGATGGATAGCCTGCGCGCCGAGAGGAATCAATGCCGCAGCGGCCTCGTACAATTAAAGGAACAGATGCAGGAACAATATCTCGCGCAGAATACACTGGAGATGGAGAAGCGAAGCCTGAAAGAAAAGCAGGAGGAAATGCAGGGCTCTTATAAAGGAATGCAGGCCGAGCAGGCCGAGCTGGACGGCCAGCTTGCCGATATCCGTCAGAGCCAGGAGGAGATATTAGCAGAGTGGAAGAGGTCCGAGAAGGAAGAACAGCAGCTGGAACAGAGTATTGAAGAGGCATCCAGAGAGCTGGAGCGGGATCGGGAAGAAGAAAGCCAGGCTGCGCAGCGCTCACAGGAGCTGGCGCTGCGGGAGGCTTCCTGTACCCAGAACCTGAAGTTTTTAATTCAGAATGAGCAGCGTCTACAGGAAGAACTGCTCAAGCTGAAGACGGAGAAAGAGGAGCTCCTGGCTAATCAGGACAGCGCGGCGGAAGAGATTGCGGGCAAGCAGGAACAGATTTTCGCGATTCGGGATACGATCGAGGCGTCCATCGGTGAAGGAGAAGAGCAGGAGAAGCAGATCGAGCGGCTGCGCGTCCGCAAAGAGGAGGAGACTGCCAGACATAAAGCGTCGCTGAGCCGGAGGGAAGAATTATCCTTGGAGATGGGCAGGCTGGACAAAGAGGCCTACCGCCTGAACAGCCAGCGGGAGAAGCTGGAGGAGGCCATGGAATCCCAGGTCAACTATATGTGGGAAGAGTACGAGCTGACATATTCCAAGGCCAAGGAACTCAGAAGAGAGGATCTGGACAATCCCGCTGCGATGAAAAAGCAGATTAGTCAGCTGAAGGAGGAGATTAAGTCCCTTGGCTCTGTGAATGTGAATGCCATTGAGGATTACAAAAGTCTGATTGAACGCTATGAGTTCCTGGGAGGACAGAGAGAGGATCTGGAAGAGGCAAAAGAAGCCCTTCTGAAAGTTATCCAGGAGCTGGATGATGGAATGCGCAGGCAGTTCGCGGAGCAGTTCGGGGCGATCAGCCGGGAATTTGAAAAAGCTTTCCAGGAACTGTTCGGAGGCGGCAAGGCCGCCTTGTCCCTGACAGAGGACGAAGACATTTTGGAGGCTGGCATTATGATCAACGCCCAGCCGCCGGGCAAGAAGCTGCAGAACATGATGCAGCTGTCCGGAGGAGAGAAGGCGCTGACGGCCATATCCCTCTTATTCGCGATCCAGAATTTGAAGCCCTCTCCATTCTGTCTGCTGGATGAGATAGAGGCTGCCCTGGACGATTCCAATGTGGGAAGATTTGCCGATTATCTTCACAAGTTGACAAAGAACACACAGTTTATTATTATAACACACAGGAGAGGTACGATGAACAGCGCAGACAGGCTGTACGGGATCACGATGCAGGAGAAGGGAGTCTCCACGCTGGTGTCTGTAGACTTAATCGAAAATGACCTGGACAAATAGTATGGTTATGAAAAGGCAAAGATTTTGTGAGGAGGGAGAACATGGCAGAAGAAAAGAAAGGATTTTTCAAGCGGCTGGCGGCCGGTCTGTCTAAGACAAGGGATAATATTGTCTCGGGCATTGATTCTATTTTTGGCGGTTTCTCCAGCATTGACGAAGATTTTTATGAGGAAATAGAAGAAATCCTAATCATGGGGGATATTGGAATCAACGCGACCAATAATATTATTGCGGATTTGAAGCAGAAAGTGAAAGAGAAGGGGATCAAAGAGCCGGAGGAGTGCAAGCAGCTTCTCATTGACAGTATTCGGGAGCAGATGGAAGTAGGAGAGCTCGCCTATGAGTTCGAGAAGCGTACTTCCGTGGTGCTGGTTATTGGAGTCAACGGAGTCGGCAAGACGACGTCTGTGGGCAAGCTGGCTGGAATGCTCAAGGATCAGGGGAAGAAGGTGGTGCTGGCCGCGGCAGATACTTTTCGCGCCGCTGCCACAGAACAGCTCTCCGAGTGGGCGTCCCGGGCGGGAGTGGACATTGTGACAGGTCAGGAAGGAGCCGATCCCGCCTCTGTCATCTACGACGCGATTGCGGCAGCCAAGTCCCGGAAGGCTGACGTTCTTCTGTGCGATACGGCAGGGAGGCTGCATAATAAGAAAAATCTTATGGAAGAACTAAAGAAGATCAATCGGATATTGGAGACACAGTATCCGGAAGCGTACCGGGAGACTCTGGTTGTGCTGGACGGGACGACAGGACAGAATGCCTTGGCCCAAGCGCGGCAGTTCGCCGAGGTGGCCGATATCACGGGCATCATATTGACGAAGCTGGACGGAACAGCCAAGGGAGGAATCGCTGTGGCAATTCATTCCGAGCTGGGTATCCCGGTGAAATATGTGGGAGTGGGAGAGCAGATCGACGATCTGCAGAAGTTCCACGCCGATGAATTTGTGAAGGCCTTGTTCTTCATGGAAGATGAGGAGCAATAGACGTGGATAAGGAAGGACGGAAGCAAGATGCTCACATTGGATAAATTTGAAGAGGCTTCAGAGATTGTCAAGAAAGTGACACAGGAGACGAAGCTGATATACAGCGACTATTTCAGCCGCCAGACAGGCAATAAGGTGTATTTGAAGCCGGAGAATATGCAGTTTACAGGGGCCTACAAGGTGAGGGGCGCTTACTATAAGATCAGCACTCTCTCAGAGGAAGAGCGCAAGAAGGGGCTGATCACTGCCTCAGCAGGGAACCACGCCCAGGGCGTAGCTTACGCGGCCTCCTGCTTCGGCGCGAAGGCGGTCATTGTGATGCCTACCAGCACGCCGCTGATGAAGGTGAACCGTACGAAAAGCTATGGGGCGGAGGTGGTGCTGCACGGAGATGTCTATGATGAGGCGTCTGCTTATGCCATGAAGCTGGCTCAGGAGAACGGGTACACCTTTATCCCGCCATTTGACGATCTGGCTGTGGCTACCGGGCAGGGGACGATTGCCATGGAAATTATCAAGGAGCTTCCCCTTGTGGACTATATTCTTGTTCCGGTGGGCGGAGGCGGACTGATCACCGGCGTGTCTACTCTTGTGAAGCTTCTGAATCCGAACATTCAGGTGATAGGTGTGGAACCGGCGGGAGCGAACTGTATGCAGGTATCCGTCCAGGCAGGAGAAGTGCGTACCCTGCCCCAGGTAAATACCATTGCAGACGGTACGGCGGTGAAGACGCCGGGGAGCAAGATTTTCCCCTATATTCAGCAGAATGTGGACGATATCATCACGGTGGAAGATGAAGAGCTGATTGTCGCCTTCCTGGACATCATGGAGAATCATAAGATGATTGTGGAAAATTCCGGCCTTCTGACCGTGGCGGCTCTGAAGCACCTGGATGTACATGGGAAGAAAATCGTATCCATCTTAAGCGGCGGAAATATGGACGTGATTACGATGGCTTCTGTCGTCCAGCACGGCCTAATTTTACGGGATCGTATTTTTACTATCTCAGTCCTTCTGCCTGACAGGCCGGGAGAGCTGGTGAATGTGGCCCAGATTATCGCGAAAGAGCAGGGAAATGTCATTAAGCTGGAGCATGACCAGTTTGTCAGCATCAACCGGAACGCCGCGGTAGAACTGAAGATTACATTGGAGGCTTTCGGAACGGAGCACAAGGGACAGATCATACAGGCTCTTAGGAGCCAGGGATATGATCCGCAGCTGGTGCGTACGGTGCTGTAGCGCCTACAGAAAAGAAGAAAGAAGCAGTACAGTATAACATTAAGAAAAACAGCGAGCCGCCTGTATGGCGGACTCGCTGTTTTCGCGTGCCTCAGATAGTATGATCGTAACTCTTACTGCTGTGCCTTGGATTTGCCGCTGATATAAGCGTCCATGGCGGCGGCGGCAGTCCGGCCTGCTTTCATAGCCTTTACAACTGTGAGAGGGCCTGTGACGTTGTCTCCGCCGGCAAAAATGCCGGGACGGTTTGTGGCGGCGTTCTCATCCGTGACAATGCAGCCATATTTGTCTGTGGCCAGATCTGGAGTCGTACCGGTGACAATCGAATCCATCTTGGTTCCGATGGCCATAATGACACAGTCTGTCTCCATCTCGTAGTTGGATCCCTCAATGGGGACAGGACGCCTTCTGCCGGAGGCATCCGGCTCTCCAAGCTGCATCTTGATACATTCCATCTTACATACACGGCCATCCGGGCCTGCTTTGATGGCTACCGGGTTGGTCAGATAGCAGAACTCAATCTGCTCCGCCATTGCCTCGTTGATCTCCGCGTCGCAGGCGGGCATTTCTTCCCTGGAACGGCGGTAGACGACGGTGACCTTGCTGGCTCCCATGCGGGCGGCACAGCGGGCGGCGTCCATAGCCACGTTGCCTCCCCCTACGATTACGATTTTGTCCGCATGGGGGAGCAGTCCGGCCTTCTCCGGAAGGTAGGCTTTGTCAATATTGATTTTCATCAGGAAGTCATTCGCGGTGTAGACACCGGGCAGCTCCTCACCGGGAACATGCATAGAGGTGGGAACCTCCGCGCCGGTTCCGATGAACACAGCCTCAAATCCTTCCTTATTTATCAAGTCGTCAATGGTGCAGTCTTTGCCGACGACAGAGCCGGTGACAAAGGTGACGCCTTTGGCTTTCAGCATATCAATCTGCTTCCCGACGATGTCCTTAGGAAGACGGAAGGCCGGGATGCCGTAGGAGAGTATACCGCCGGCTACATCCAGTGTCTCATATCCCGTGACCTGGTAGCCTTTATTCGCCAGATCCCCGGCACAGGACATACCGGCCGGGCCAGCTCCGATAACGGCAGCCTTATGGCCATTGGAAGATGCAGGGGTCATTTCCTGAATTTCCTCTGGGTGATGGGCGGCATGCCAGTCAGAGACGAAGCGTTCCAGACTTCCGATGGCTACCGGCTGTCCCTTAATCCCATGAACACAGCTTCCCTCGCATTGATTCTCGTGAGGGCACACACGGCTGCAAATGGGAGAGAGGCAGCTGGTCTCCTGTATGATCTTATAGGCAGCTTCAAAATCTCCTTCAGCTACCTTGGCAATAAAATCAGGAATATGGATGTGAGTGGGGCATCCCTTGTTCATACAAGGCTTCGTACGGCAGCGCAGGCAGCGCATTGCCTCCCGCACGGCCATATCTTCTGTGTAGCCCTGACAGACCTCCTCAAAGTTCTGAATACGGGTCTGGGGAGCCTGCTCTGGCATAGGATTCTTTGTTCTCACCAAATTAATCATAATCAGTTCCTCCCTTCTTCGCGATCCAGACTTCTCTGGCGGTTGACAAGCGTCTCGTAACGTTCACGGGAACCTTCCTCAGCTTCCTCGAATAACTTATCTGCCCGCTGCGGGAATTTCAGCTCCAGAGAGTTGTAGCGAACTTCTCCTTCCAGGAAGCTGCGGTAGCTCTCCGTTGCAGGCTGGCTGTCAATGGAGAGAGGATTCTCGCCCTTCAAAGCCAGATCCGGATTGTAGCGCAGCAGGTTCCAGTATCCGGAGCGCACCGCGCTCTTCATCTCCAGCATAGCGTTGTTCATGCCGGCCTTGATGCCGTGATTGATACAAGGCGCATAGGCGATAATCAGGGAAGGACCGTCATAACTCTCTGCCTCACGGATAGCGCGCAGCGTCTGCTCCGGGTTGGCGCCCATAGCAATCTGAGCTACATAGACGTAGCCGTAGGCCATAGCGATCTGAGCCAGATCTTTTTTCTTCACAGCCTTGCCGGAAGACGCAAATTTGGCTACTGCTCCCAAAGGTGTAGACTTGGAGGACTGGCCGCCGGTGTT
>CALWRT010000181.1 GCA_944384015.1 uncultured Lachnospiraceae bacterium
TCATTCACAACCTTTCGTCAAGCCTTTTCTATTTCCAATTCTTCCAACTAGTGCTAATAAAGGCCCTGTCCCGAGGCAGAGGCGGATAGACTGCCTGCAGACTAAGGGGGCAGAATGACGAGAGTACTCCGCGCGCAGCTGTTATTTCAACCATCCGTCTGCTTGACAGCGGATAATAACTCCAACTGCTTCAAATAGTCCTCAAAAACTCCCATCGCCTCCCGGATAGGCTGGGGGCTTTCCATATCAACTCCCGCCATCCGCAGCAGCTCCAGCGGGTAAGCGCTGCTCCCGCCTCTCAGGAACTTCTTATAATCTTCCACCGCTTTGCCGCCCTCTCTCAATATTTTCCCCGACAGGGCAATCGCCGCCGAGAAACCGGTCGCGTACTGATAGACGTAGAACGGCGTGTAGAAATGGGGAATCCTTGCCCATTCTACTGCAATTTCCCTGTCCGCCGTGATATCATCTCCGAAATACTCTTTATTCAGTTCATAGTACAGACTGCACAGGACGTCAGCTGTGAGCGTCTCCCCTCTCTCTGCCATTGCATGGGTCTTCTTCTCGAATTCCGCAAACATTGTCTGGCGGAATACGGTACCACGGAACTGCTCCAGAAAATAGTTCGTCAGGTACGCCTTCTCTCTCGGGTCATCAGCCTTCTCCATCAGGGAATGGATCAGCAGAGATTCATTGCACGTGGAAGCCACTTCTGCCACAAAAATTTTATATCCCGCATATACATACGGCTGGCTGCTGTCAGAATAGTAAGAATGAAGGGCGTGCCCCATCTCGTGGGCCAAGGTGAACACATTGTTAAGGTTATCCTGATAGTTCAGAAGGACGTAGGGATGGGTGCCGTATGCTCCCCAGGAATATGCGCCGCTGCGCTTTCCCTGATTCTCATATACGTCTATCCAGCCCCCTTCCATGCCGGCCTTCAGGTGAGTTAAGTATTCCTCTCCCATCGGCGATAATCCATCCAGGACGATGTTCTTCGCCTCCTCATAAGGAATCTTCATCTCCACGCCAGAGATCATCGGCACATACAGGTCATACATGTGCAGCTCCTCCAGCCCCAGCATTCTCTTGCGCAGTCTTACATACCGGTGAAGCAGCGGCAAGGCCTCTCTCACGGTCTCAATCAGGTTGTCATACACCTTCACGGGAATACAGCTGCCGGACAAGGCAGCTTCTAAGGAACTGCCGTATTTTCTCGCCCTGGCGTAAAACACAGCCTGAGCCACATTGGCTTTGTAGGACGCTGCCAGCGTATTTTTGAATTTCCCATACGTCTCATACATGGATTCAAATGCTGCCCGGCGTATATCTCTGTCCGAATTTTCCAGAAGGGAGAGATACTTGCCATGGGTCACTTCCATTGGTTCCCCGTCTTCTCCCCAGATGGACGGAAATTTGATATCCGCGTTGTTAAACATTGCGAAAATGTCCGACGGTCCTTGGGCCATCTCCTCCGCCTGGGCCAGTAGTTCCTCCGATTCCGGGCTTAATACATGTTCCTTCTCCCTCAATATCTCCTCCAGGAAATGCCTATAGACCGCAAGCTGCGGCTCTTCTTCCAGGAAGCGCTCCACAGTGCCTTCTTCCAGGGCAAGAATCTCCGGCACAATATAGGCCGAGGCGGCTGACAAACGTATCATCACGGTCTGCGACCGTCCTGCCAATTCCTGATAGGTGCCATTGCCTGTATCCTCATGAAGCCTTTGATTCGCATATACATACACCCGCTCCGCAAGCTGATTGATCTCATCTTTCCTGCGCAGCATTGCCAGAAATATCTGAGGGCTCTCCCCCAGTCTCCCCCGATAATCCTCCAGCATTGGGAGCATCGCATTCAGCTTCTGAAATTCTTCTTCCCATTTGCCGTCATCTGCGTACAAATCTTCTATATGCCATTGATACTGCCTGCTGATCTCTTCTCTTCTCGGTAATATATCTGCCATTTGCTTCCTCCTTATACAGCGCCTCCCGCGCCTTGCTCCTTCTATGAGATAGAACATCGTCTGCTCAATTTGTTACATTCTACCATATTCTCTTCTCATCCTCAAGCACGTCCCAGGATGATGCCTCCCCTCATTCCCGGGATGCCGCTGCCCTACAGCCGGCTCTGTCTATAGCCAGATGATAGCGAAACTGCTGAAACTATTACTTTTCCGGCTGATTGTATTCTTGAGAAATTATCATTCAACTGTTATACTTAAATTAATATTGACGGAATCATTGTTACCCTAAAGAAGTCCCCGACGGCAGACAAAGGAGCGTACTGCTGAGAAAGGACATATCCGTTTCTACAAGGAGGTATTTATGACACCCAAACAACTCTCTTATGAGAAAACAGCCGCTACCATTATTAAAAATTTCGAAAAAAGGCAGATAAAGGGATATTACTGTCCGGACAGCGCCTCTGCTGTACAAAAAGCCCTGGAGCTGATTCCAGAAGGCTCCAGTGTAGCCTGGGGCGGTTCCATGTCTGTCATCGACAGCGGACTTATGGCTGCCGTCAAGAACGGACCTTACCAGATCATTGACCGAGATCTAGCCAAGACACCCCAGGATATGAAAAAGCTGTACGCGGAAATTGTCTGTTCCGACTACTTTCTCATGAGCACAAACGCCGTCACTATGGACGGGGAACTAATCAACATCGACGGCCGCGGCAATCGTGTCGCTTTCCTGTGCTTCGGCCCTTCCAATGTCATCATCCTGGCAGGCATGAATAAGGTTGTCTCAGATGCAGAGTCCGGCTTTAAGCGTGTACGCGATATCGCCACGCCGCCCAATACCACCCGTCTGAACAAGAATACTCCCTGCACCGTCACTGGACGCTGTGAAGACTGTCTCTCACCAGACTGCATTTGCAATGAGTTTGTCCTCATCCGCCGTTCTGGCATTCCCGGCCGTATCAAAGTAATACTGGTTGGAGAGGAGCTGGGTTATTAATCCGTTGGTCAAAAATTCAGGAGCTGTCAGGATTTTCTAATCCCACAGCTCCTTTTATGCCTCTATTATGGGCGGAAATTTTCAAATATATACATCTGATATTGATTTCCTACTTCTGCAAGCTGCTTTTCAGACCGCACAGTCCAAGCAGCCATGGGCACTCGAAAAATTTTTCTGCACAGCCAGACAGATATTCCTTTTCTCGCCTCGCAGTTATAGGAAATGAAATTGGGCTTTGTAAAAAAGTTGAACAGCAGATGCCGGCTCATAAAATGGAGCGCCAGCAGCCTCAGACTGGGGTTATCCCTATAATCGGAAGACAGCTGTCCTCTCGGCACTTCCGGCCGGTTATGGCGATACCAGTATAGGGCAAATGGGTGGAAGGATTCCACAAAATAGTCCCCGCTATACTTGCTGAGCAGTTTATCCGTGTAGACGCAGACACCGGCATCGCTTCCGTCCATCTTCAATTCCACCAGAAGAGGCACTTTTCCTCTTACCAATTCCAGTACTTCCTCCAGAGACGGAATCCCATATTCTGTTCCCGACAGACGGTACGCGCTTAATTCCTTCCAGGTACATTCTTCCAGCCGCCTGTCATCCCCGCACAAACGCTTCAGTGTACTGTCGTGAAATACGACCGGAACTTTATCCTTCGTGAGCCTTATGTCCAGTTCTATGCCGTATCCTTCCCCAACTGCCAATTCAAATGCTTTCGTGGAATTTTCCGGGATACCGCATGCTCCGTTATGCAGCCCTCTGTGGGCATAGAACTTTATCTGTCCCTCCAGCATCTTGCTCCGTCCCCGAAGCCGCGGCATAACCATATAGACATAGATAGCCGCAATGATCACAATCGTAAGCACCCACTCTATCACATACACGTTCGTTCCTCTTCTCTATTCATTTCGAATTGCCGCCAATGGGCTTAAGTTCATTGCCCGCAAAGCAGGGAAAAATCCTGCCAGCATACCGACCAAAATTGCGAAGGCGATAGCCACCGGAGGCATCCACAGCG
>CALWRT010000182.1 GCA_944384015.1 uncultured Lachnospiraceae bacterium
CCTTTCTGAATTTGGGCATAAAAAAAGCGGCGTCCTTTTCTCCCACAAAGGGATCAGAGAACGCCGCTTCTGCGGTGTCGTATTCAATTATAGTCTGATGTGCCGTCCGGGTGGCAGGACAGTTCACGGGAAGTAGGAAGCGTGTCGAGGCTCATCCCAAAAGTAGTAATTTGGTAGTAAATTCGGTGTCCCTATCCCGTGATTTGCCCGTATTTACAGGCTTTTTTGAGATAATCAGAGTTGTTGAAAAAAAACCTGCCCATACTGCCGCCAGGCTGACCAGCTGTTGGAGGAGATCACCGCGCGCAGGCCGGAGCTTGGAAAGGTGGAGATCGACCGCATGGAAGAGCAAGAGCGGGCAGACATTGCCGATCAGTACGATTACTATTACGTGCCGTGTTTCTTCCTGGGCAAGGAGAAGCTGATGGAGGGTGTGCCTTCGGCGGCAACGGTAGAACAGGCGCTGGGGAGAGCGCTGGAAGCATAGGCCGGAATGGCTGCGAGGGTACGTTGGGGCAATGAATTGCCTATTAACGATTCAGAACGCGCCAGAGAGTGGAACGGCTAATCTTCAGACGCTTGGCGGCGGCGCTTTGATTGCCGCCGCATTCGGCCAGGACTTGGCGGATAATATCTTGAGATATCTCGTCCAGAGAACGATTCAGATTCAGGGAGTAGCTGCTCCCGTTGGTCTCTGGGGTATGAATATCCGGCGAAGGGATAAGGTGCGAGGACTCCTTCTCTAACAGTTCAGCCACATGGATGGCCCGGATATAAGGAGTTGTTGTGATGAGGGCAAGCTCATTTAGAATCCGTTTGAATTGGGTATAGTTATAGGGCCAGTCATAATGTTGGAGAAGATTCATCGCCTCCGGTTCAAATCCAATGATCTGATTCGCCATAGAGACATTCAGCGTGTTTAAATACAGACTGGACAGCGTGGGGATATCCGAAGCCCGTTCCCGGAGGGGAGAGAGATGGATCGTAATGCAGGAGAGCAGATTGACGAATTCCAGGGCAGACGAAGGGAGCCCTTTCCCCTGGGGACAGATACAGGAAAAGATAATTCGATTCCGTTTGCACAAGTTCATATCGACCATAATAGAGAGGAGCTGTCGTAGACGGCTCTCAGGAAGGGCGGTGATGTCTTTCAGGAATATGGTGTTGTCATTGTCATTAAATGGAGAATTGTAATGGTTGGTGATAAAATTCCAGCTTCGGTCATTGACAAGGGCACAGTTGATGGTGATAAGAGGGTTATTCCGAAGAGAGCCCTGGGAATAGAGGGCGCGGGCAATCTGTTCTTTTCCGGAGCCGGCTTCCCCTGAGAGCATAACAGGAAAGCTTGTCTGATTAATATTCTCTATGGTCGCCTGCATATTGCTGGAAGAACTGGTGACGCTGTAAAAACTGTTGAAAAAGTAATCCTCAGACTCCTTCACATTGGTATACTGGATGCCGTATTTGCTGGTGGCCAGCGGGACAGAGCTGGAAGAAAAGTAGAATACTCCGCAGGGCGCGCCCAGGTACAGAATGCGCTTGCAGGTGAAGGCATATAAAGTGCCTTCCAGGTTTTTGAAAAACTTATGAGTCTCATTATGCAGAACAGCTGGAAGCTCCCTCAGCAGGATTTCCCGAAGCTGTGGAAATTGATTTTCATCCAAGGTGGAGAAAAAGACATCTCCATTCTCTTTTAAGATAACCGTATGATGGCTGTTTGAGCGGATAACAGAGCGCAGGAACTGATTCTCTTCTTTGACGGAGGCATAGCCTGCGCTGATTTTTACCGCCTGGTCGAAGGCGCTGGATATGCTTTCGTTGCCGGAAGTGATAAGCAAGGCGTTCAATTTTAACCGTTTGGCCACAGTTGTTGCGATCATGTCGCATAGTACCATGCGGTACCCTCTCTCTTTCAAATCTTTCAGAATTTCCTCTACTTCCATTGCGTTGTGAACAGTAAAAATATCAATTTTGTATTGGAGAAGATCGCAGAGCAAATGGGCGTTGCTTGTAATACCCGGAAAACCAACGATGGCGTATCGTTCGGAATAGTTCTCCGCCAGCTTGATTGCCCGTAATATGTCGTATACAGACAGGGTGACCTCAATAACGGGGATGGTTGTGATCTGCCCAATTAATTCGGCAGTGCCCCCGCGGGATATGATAACGTCATAGTCATGGCCAGAATTGCGGCGGACAATGCTTGCGCCTTCATTCAGATCCCCTACATATACGTCCAGCATGATATCGTCCCGTTCCCTTGCCAGTCTCTGCATGATGGTTTTCATACCTTCATACGGGGCAATTCCAAGTATCCATGTTTTCCTGCGAAGGGATTGACCGGATGGGATGGGGGAAAAAGTCATATCTTCTATAATTTCTTTCGGTTTTATTGATCGCGCATCTTTGAATTCTTCCATAAAACGAGTCCTCTTTCCATAACGATAGCCTCTATTTAACAGTGACGATGATAGGTGGTTGGCTTTTGGGGTGTTTCCATTTGAAACGATTATATCAGCATAGAATGAAAAAATCCATAAAAACATAAATATGTTTCAAAATAAATCAATAAAAGGCGGAAAATTCATTGCTAAGAAGAAATAGAACATGTAATATGGAAACAAAAGAGGATGGAAAAATTATAATGTTTCATATTAAAACATATTGGAGGGGAAATTATGGTGCGTTTGCTGATAATCGCGGATGATTTTACCGGCGCGTTGGATACCGGCGTGAAATTTACGGCAAAAGGCGCGTCTGTCCGGGTAATCACAGATTACGAATATGATTTTAAGCAGGCGAAGGATTCGGTACAAGTATTGGTGATGGATGCGGAGACGAGGCATGTCTCGAAGGACGAAGCATATGAGAGAGTATACCAGATCGCTGTCCGGGCGAAAAAAGCCCAAATCCCCATGATTTATAAGAAGACAGATTCCGCCCTTAGAGGAAATATCGGCAGTGAGCTGACAGCGGTTCTGCATGCTACCCAGAGCCCCATTCTTCATTTTCTTCCGGCCTTTCCAAAGATGGGACGGGTAACAAGGGAGGGGGTACACTATATCGACGGTATGCCGGTAGATCAGAGCGTATTCGGCAGAGATCCTTTCGAACCGGTATTAAGTGCTAGCGTGGCGGGTATTATTGGCCGGCAGAGCGAGGTGCCGGTGCGGATTATTACAGATGGAACAGTGCTGACTGTGGCGAAGGAACCTACCATCGCTGTCTACGATGCCCAGACAGACGAAGAACTACAGGAGATCGCTGAAGAACTCAAAAAGCACGGCCAGCTGGGAGTGATCGCGGGCTGTGCAGGTATGGCGGAAGCACTGCCAAAGCTGCTGGAACTGACAGGGGAACAGCCGCCGCAGCAACGGTTCCATCCACATTTTCTCGTTGCCTGTGGGAG
>CALWRT010000183.1 GCA_944384015.1 uncultured Lachnospiraceae bacterium
AAGACGCTTTCCTCTGCGCGGTCAAGAGGTGGCTGATGAAGAAAGAGGGGATGCCCGCTGAGGAATTCTTGAAGCTGCTCAGGAAATGTCTTGTCAGGACTGCGGAATTAATCCTGGAAAGATCCGGGGATATATTCGGAGAGAGGCAGGCAAAAGAAGAAGCAGCAAGTGCTGTTGAAGAGCACATGGATGTAAATACGGCAGAATAGGCGGGGAAGCCCAGACGCCTCCCCATTGCATTGCTGTCACAGCCTCGCGGCGGAAAAAATGTCGCGCAGGCTGTTTTTAAATAGGTTGTATTGTTCTCCGGCATGGATACCAGACGGGGTGAGCAAAGAGCCGTCGGCGGCGAAGCCGGCGCTGCAAGGCCCGTCTAAGACTACCTTGTCGATGGCAAGCATATCCTGCCGGTAATCGGCCAGGATGGTGGGATACTGCTGTCCGCCTCGGACTGACAGGACATAGCGGTAGATGTCTTCCTGGACGTCCCGGGGAAATTCGCCCTCTTCCATCAGTATTGTAAAAAATGGGCGGGCCTTCGCCACGGAAGACAGCCAATCCCCGCAAAGGATACGGTCCTTGTCGGACGGGCGGAAGGGGACATATACGGAATACAGCAAGTGCGCCCTGCGCAGCGTCTGGCAGGACTGTACGACATGTTCGCCGGCAGGAAGGCAGATCATCACATTGTGAAGGAGCTGAACGGGGTTGATTAGTTCCTCCGGAAGAGATCCTTCCAGGAACAGGATAAAAGCACAGTCGTCATATTTGCCAGGCAGCTCAAGGATTCCGGAACAGTCATCCGCTGACAGATGGAGAAAATAGGTATAGATGCCTAGTTCCCGGCCTTCCTCTATGGCAGAAGCATAGACCTGCAGCTGCCGGCCGGCGGCTCCCTTCCCGATATGCAGAGTGAGCGCCCACGGGATGTTGAAATGATGCGCCTCCTCAAAGGAGCGGATCTGCTTGGAGCCCTTTGTACAGCTGTTATAGCCGACGCACATCCCAAACTGGGTAAGGGTTTCCAGATCTGTATGGTCCAGCGTGCTTTTCACAAGCTGATAGTAAGAGCTGTCCTCCTGCTGAAGCATCTTCTGCACAGCAACAAAGAGCTGCCGCTGGAACTTTCCGGTGGAAAACGACAGAATAAGGTCGATGAGATTGCGGCTGCCGCGCCTGGGAGAGCGGCGGATGTCCCGCAGAAGTCTCCTGACTGTAAGTTCAATTGCTATTCGATTAATATCTTTTTTCATTTTACAAAGGACCTCTAATCTTTATGATGATACCAGCCTTTATGATAATGCCAGGGTCAAATAGACTTATACTATGACATGCTGGCACGGCAGCGATGAGAAGGCTGCTTGACCCGCCAAAACAGGAGAAGAAGTGGGACAGATGTCCCGGAATTCCGAATGCTTAGCAGGATTCTGCGGCGAATATCAAACAGGCGGCCGCATAATCTTATCATATCCGCTGGAGGGAGAGAAGGAAAGTAACAGTTTCTATCGTTTGTCTAAAAACGTAACAAATTTATGAAGTGTCCCAGCGTTCCTTCTGGCGGGGCGGATTAAGGGAGACTTCAGCCGCCTGCGGGCAGGCCCTCCCAGGCCTGGAGAAACACCGATTTGAGCAGTGTTTCTTTGGAATTTTTGGCCCATGCATCATATAATGGAAGGAGAGGAAAATTCGGATATAAAAGGGCAGGAGTATGAGGCTGTGTGAGCTGAGAAATAAAGAGGTCATCAATATATGCGACTGTTCCAGGCTGGGCTGTGTAGCAGATGTGGACATTGATATCGTTACCGGCTGCATTCTGGCGCTGATTGTGCCGGGGCCCTGCAGGTTCTGCTTTTTCGGCTATGACTGCGAATATGTGATCCCGTGGAACTGTATCTGCCAGATTGGACCTGATATTATTTTGGTGAAAATTGATATGGAAAAGCATCGGCACAAGTTATAGACGGGGCATAGTAGGAGCTGTCTGAAGGCTCCCCGGAGAGAGTCATCGCCGCCTGCTTGTCAAGGGCTAAAATTTTATGAAATTTCCGAAATAGCCGTATATTAGAAAGCCATCTTGAGAATCATTCTAAATAGAAAAGACATCAGGAGGATTCGAGAAATGGCTTTGAACAAAGTGGAAATCTGCGGAGTGAATACGGCGAAGCTGCCGCTGCTTACCAATGAAGAGAAGGATGCCCTGTTTGCGCGCATTGCCCAGGGGGACAAGGAGGCCAGGGAGATCTTTATTGAAGGAAATTTAAGGCTTGTGTTAAGCATTATCAAACGTTTTTCCGCCAGCAACGAGAATGTGGACGACCTGTTTCAGATTGGCTGCATCGGCCTGATTAAAGCCATTGACAATTTCAACACGGCTCTCGATGTGAAATTTTCCACTTATGCGGTGCCGATGATTATAGGGGAGATTCGTCGTTATCTTCGGGACAACAATTCCATCCGGGTCAGCCGATCCCTCAGGGACACGGCCTACAAGGCCATTTATGCGAAGGAAAATATGATGAAGCAGAATCTGAAGGAGCCGACAGTCAGCGAGATCGCAGATGAGATCGGTATCAGCAAGGAGGAGATCGTGATGGCTCTGGACGCGATCCAAAGCCCGGTAAGCCTCTTTGAGCCAGTCTACACAGAGGGGGGAGACACCCTCTATGTGATGGATCAGATCAGTGACAAGAAGAATAAGGAAGAGAACTGGGTGGAGGAACTCTCTTTATCGGAGGCGGTGAAGCGGCTGAACGAGAGAGAAAGGCACATTATAGAACTGCGTTATTTCCAGGGAAAGACACAGATGGAAGTAGCCAAAGAAGTGGGCATCTCCCAGGCACAGGTGAGCCGCCTGGAGAAGAATGCTCTGAAAAACATGAAAAGTTATCTGCAGAATTAGGGGGGGGCTGATTCAATCAGCACTCCCCTAGACTACTTCTTTCAGACAGGAGAGAAGGGCGTTGTTTTGCTCCGGCATCATAAAGCAGAAGCGAAAGTACCTTCCGTCCAGAAAAGGGAAGGAAGAACAGTCGCGGATCATATAGCCTTGACGGATGGCGTGCTCGAACAGATCCATGGCGGTCACTTGGGGCTTCAAGATTTTGACGAGCACGAAATTGGCCACAGGCTCGTAGGCCTTCAGCGTAGGGATCTCCTGCAGGGCGCGATAGACGCGGCTGCGTTCCGCCGAGATGAGGGCGCGGGTCTTCTCGATATATTCCGTATCCCTGAACATGATCTCACCGGCAATCTCCGCCAGGGAATTGATGGTCCAGGGATTTTTCTTTGTATTGATCTCTTTGATGAGATCACGGTTGCCGGTGACAGCATAGCCGAGGCGAAGACCGGGAGCAGCGAAAAATTTGGAAATTCCTCTCAGGATGATGACGTTGTTGTAGATGGATGCCAGAGGGATCGCGGTGAGCTGCTTCACATCCGGGGCAAATTCCACATAGGTCTCATCAATCATGACGCAGATGCCGTAGCTTTTGCATTCGTCAAGAATAGTGCGCATATCTTTCCTGGATATCGCGGTGGAGGTGGGATTGTTCGGATTGCAGATGATGAGCAGGTCGATGCTTTCATTTAGCTTCTTCAGGAAATCTTCCATATTCAGCTGAAAATGATCCTTTTCCCGGAGAGGATAATAGAGGGCGGTGCCGCCGCCAAGAGTGACCTCTCTTTCATACTCCGAGTAGCTGGGTCCGATGATCATGGCTTTCTTCGGATGTTCAATCTGGACGAAGAGAGAGATGAGCTCTGTGGAGCCGTTGCCCACAATGATATGTCTCTCATCTGCCCCCGTATAGGCGGCAATGCTCCTGCGCAGGGCGGTGTATTCCCTGTCCGGGTAGGAGGTGATGGCGTCGATCTTGTCTGAGAGGGTGGCCCGAAGGAGGGGGGAGATGCCTAAAGGATTGACGTTGGCGCTGAAGCTGGTGATATCTTCTCTGCGGATGCCGTAGATTTCCTCTATTTTCTCCAGATCACTCCCGTGAAAATGGTCTTTATGTTCAATCATATGAATTCCCCTTTTCTGTTCCGTCAAAAAGTGCTATAATTCATTATAATCATATTTACGGAGATTTCAAGAACGATTGCTATAATACAAGGTATGGTGAACGGATGAGACAGGTGATTGAGGAAATGGCAGCCGGAAGGTTCGCCGCCATCAGGCCAAAGCTGAATATGGAAGATGTGTGTATTTCCATCCGCATGGGTAAGAACAAGACCTATGAGGGGAGCCTGACTCTGGAAGTATTTAAAGGAAGGACAATCAAAGGAATCGTTCATAGTTCTTCTCCTCGTATGAAGGTGCAGGAGCCGTCCGTATCCGGCACTCATGTTCAGCTGCGCTACAGCGTGAACAGCACCGGCCTGGATTTTGGGGAAGAACTGAACGGCTCTATCCTTCTGGTTACAGACGGAGGGGAATATGAGATTCCTTTTTTTGTAAAAATAGTGCGAATTGGCAGTGATTCTTCTATGGGAAATGTGAAGAATCTGTTTCATTTTACAAACCTCGCCTACACGGATTACGAGGAAGCTTACCACATTTTCTGCTCCAAAGAATTCCCCCAGGTATTCTCTGAGGGAGACGACGCGGCCATGATGATTTATGAGTGCCTGAAGAGGACAGGGCTTACCAGAGGAGCCATGGAGGAGTTCCTTGCGGGAATCCACAAGAAAAAGCGGGTGTCCTTGCGGCAGTCCAATGAGTCCCTCGAGGTGAGGGATCTGATGGAGGAGTCGGAGGGGAGTATTTATCTGGAGAAGGATGGCTGGGGCTATGTGGAAGCGTCGGTGACTGCGGATGTCCCTTTTGTGCGTCTTTCCAGAAGAAGGTTCACTTCTGAGGATTTTGTGGGCAAATATTACGAATACAAATTCCTCCTGGATCCGGCCAGGATGCATGCCGGAGTGAATTATGGACGTATCCGTATCCGCACAAAGGATCAGGAGTTTGCGTTCTGTGTGACGGCGTGCCGGGCGGCAGATGCCGGCAGCGAAGAACGGCGGCGGGAGAGAAGGGAATATAAGGAGAGCAGGCAGCGGATGCTTGAGGGATGGCTGTCCTGCCGCAGAGGCAAGAAGCCTAAAGCAGAGTGGATTGCCCAGGCCAAGGAGTGCTTGGATCGGATGAAGCCATTTTGTGAAGAGAAGCTCTGGGTGCTGATGGAGCTGTACCTGCAGCAGGAAGAAGGGGCGGACGGAGGCGAAACCGCCAGAAGAGTGGAACAGATCGCGGGAAATCGGGAATGGATGAAGGATCCCGCCATCTGCAGCGCCTATTATTTCCTTGCTTCTCGGATCGAAGGACAGACGCCGGAGTTTCTCTATCAGGCCTGCGGCAATCTGTACTCCATATGGAAGAGAGATCCGAGAAATTGGAAGGTGCTGTTCTTGCTGCTTCTGCTTCCCTGGTATCGAAGACGCAGTCCGGCAGAAGTGCTGGAAGACCTGGAAAGACAGATGGAACTGGGCTGTACAAGCCCTCTGATCTATCTGGAGGCCTTTCTTATCTATCAGGAGAACCCGGAGCTGCTCAAGAAACTGACCAGGGAAGGAGTACGGCTCTTCCTGTGGGCGGCCAGACAAGGGATGATGGACGAGGGGCTGGCGGATCAGATCGGACAGCTTGCCCAGCAGCTGCGGGAATATGACCGGGCGGCTCTTCGGCTGCTGCGCAACCTGTACGGACACTATCCCACAGACAGCCTGCTGGCGGCTATTCTGGGCTGTCTGATGCGGGGCGGCTTTTCTGCCAGAGAGTATTTTCAGTGGTACAGTCTTGGAGTGGAGAAAGATCTGCGGATTACCGGGCTCTATGAACATTATCTGTACACAGTCAATGAGCGGGCGAGGAAAAAGCTTCCGATGCAGCTTGTCCTGTATTTCCAGTATCATAATCAGTTGGACTATAAGAAAAAGGCGTTTCTGTACGCGAATTTGTACCAGTATCAGAAGTCTTACGGCAGCGTGTACCGTCAATATGAGCCGCAGATTGAGAAGTTTGTGACGGAGCAGCTGCTGGAGGGGCATATGGACTGGAATCTGGCCAAGCTGTACGCGGGATTCCTGAAGGAGGATATGCTGACCAAGACATTGGCTGCCGCCTTGACGAAGCTGCTGTTTCTGCACCGGGTGTACTGCAGGAAACCAGGAATGAAGCGGGTGACCGTTGTACATAAATATATGGATGGATGGCAGACGGTCCCGGTGTCGGACAATGTGGCGAATGTGAATATCTATATGGAGGACTGTGCCCTCGTCTTCCAGAATGAAGACGGAGAGGTCTTCCTTTGCCCGGAAGAATATGAAAGCCGGCCATATCTGCCGGTGGAGCGTTTCATCGGGGTATGCGAGAAGTTTTTCCCAGATGATGAGGGAATCATATTCTATCGGTGCGGCGGCGCTTCTAATTATCATGCCATTACGAAGGACAATGTGGAGACCTTTAAGAAGCTTGTGAATATAAGCGGCGTGCAGTCCGTGTTCCGGGAGAGGATCAGGGAGGACATCCTTAGGTATTATTATGATAATTACGAAGTGGATGCCCTCAAGGACGATCTGTTCGAGATTAACCCGGAGGGACTGCCGGCAGCAGAGCGAATGCGTCTGGTGGAGATTTATATTGCCCGAAGAATGTATGAACGGGCGTATGAATTGATACGGATTTACGGATATGAGAAATTCCCGGCGAAGAAGCTGGTCAGACTGTGTATCCGGATGATCCGCAGCGTGGAGTATGAGAAGGATGAATTTCTTCTCGGACTGTGTTACTATACATTCTGTAATCACAAATACGATGAGACCATACTGGAATATCTGTGCGATTACTACAGCGGGAGCTGCGCTCAAATGTCGGATATCTGCCAGGCGGCCAGGAACTTCCATGTGGATTGTTACTACTTGGAAGAGCGGCTGCTGATGCAGCGTCTGTACATCGGCTGCCGGGATATGGATGATTTCCCGGTTTTTCAGGAGTATATGCACCAGGCGGGCAATGAACTGCTGGAGAGGGCGTATATCACGTACCACTCCCACATGTATTTTCTGGATATGGAAGAAGGAAGACAGGAGCTGTTTGCCTGGCTCTCAGGGAAGTATTTGGAATCGGGCCTGAACAATGATGTGTGCAAGCTGGCTTTGCTGAAGTATTTTGCATGGTCTCCCCAGAGTATGTTTCGCCAGGAAGGAATGGTGCGCAGGCTGTTGGATGAGATGGCTTGCACGGATTACCGTTTTGCTTTCTACCAGAAGTTCCCGTCCAGGCTGCTGGCCCCTTATTTCTTAGCGGATAAGCATTTTGTAGAGCACCGCAGCGTACCGGGGAGGAATGTGCAGCTCCATTATCAGCTCCAGGAACGAGGTCAGGGGAATGTAAGCTGGATGTGCGAGCGGATGCCGGAAGTATACCCAGGCATCTATGTGCGGGAGTTCACCCTGTTCTACATGGACCGGCTCAGTTACTATATTACGGAGACGCGGGAAGACGGAGATGAGGTAAATGCGGGCAAGGTGACAGCAGAGCAGGATGACGTCTTCTTAAGCGGGAAAAAAGATCGTTACCATATGATCAATGATATGCTGATCTGTGAAGATTTAAGCGATGAGCTGACATACCGGGAGATAGAGGAGAGCTACCAGCTGCAGGAAGCGATGGTGCGCGCCTTCTTTCCTTTGGAGAGAGGGGAAGAGGCCGTACAGGCCGCGCCGGAAGAATCAGACAAAGAGCCTGTGAGAGAAGACGATATCATAGATATAGAGTAAGGACAACGAGGAGCTGTCGAGATCGGCAGGAACAGTCAAGACTAGAAGGAGGAGAGGACGATGGCAGGGGAATGGATTCTCGGCTATGAGCTGACGAAATGGTACGCGCAGATCAGCTGCTATAATCCGAAGACGAAAGAGCCGGAATCTGCAGATCCATCGATGGGACTGTCCAAATTTCAAATACCGGCAGTGCTTCTTCGCCTGCCCGGATCCGAGGACTGCCTGTACGGTCAGGAAGCTGTCAAGGCGGCGGCTCAGGGGGCGGGAATACTAACAGACAATCTTCTCTGCCGGGCGGCTCAGGAAGACGCGCGGGCGGTGGAGGAACTGTCGTTATTTATACGCAAGTCGCTGCGCACGGTGAATACAGGCATCAGGCCGGAGGATATCCGCCGGATCACCTTCACTCTCCCGCAGATTACGAAAGAAATCTTAAGAGCATTGTATAATGCCTTGGCACTTCTGAAGATCCCGGAGGACAGAGTTGGTATCCAGGATTATCGGGAGAGTTTCTACACGTATGTAATGCACCAGAAGCAGGAACTGCGCAGTTACGCAGTGGCCTTATTCCGCTGTGAGAAGAATCTGATGAAGTGCTATGAGCTTGTAATCCATAAGAAGTCTTTTCCAAAAGTGGTGACTGTGACAAAGACGGGAGAGATCGCCTTCCTGCCGGAAGATAAGACGTATCTGGGCTATGCCGGGGGATCTTACGCCAAAGAAAAGGATCAGAAATTCGCCCAGTTTGCTCAGAATATGCTGAGAACTAAAATATATTCTTCTATATATTTGACTGGAGACGGCTTTGACGAGCCGTGGTTTCCGGAGACGCTGAAGTTCCTCTGCCGGGGCAGAAGGGTATTTTCGGGCAGGAATCTGTTCGTCAAGGGCGCCTGCTACCGGTCCATGGAGGAACTGGAACTTGGGCTAGGGACAGAGTTCCTCTATATGGGACAGCACAAGATTACTTATAATATTGGCATGGAGGTGCTGCGCAACGGCAAGAAGGAATATTTCGGGATTATATCGGCGGGTGTGAACTGGTATGAGGCCAAGGGAAGCTGTGAATTTCTGCTGGACGGGATCAATGGTATTGAGCTGCTGATTCAGTCTATTGACCGGGCAGATATCAGGAAAATACTGATCCCTCTGGAGGGATTGCCGGCTCGGCCGAACAGAACCACAAGACTTCGTCTGTCTGTCGCCTTTGATGCGGTGAGGGAATGCCAGCTTACGGCGGAGGATGTAGGCTTCGGGGAATGGTATCCTTCTTCGGGGAAGGTATGGACAGAACGGCTGAAGCTGTAAGAACTGAAGATTCCGGGCACATAGACGCGCGGCCTAGAAAGGAGCCGGTATGGGAAATTATATATTATGCCATGAGCAGAAAGCAGAGAAGCCCTATTACATAGAAGCGGCAGGCGTCAATATATGGACAATTGAGGAATTATGCTATTTTCTGTGTGAATATATTTGGCTGGTTGACCGGTCTTTGCTGAATGAGAAACTCTGTGACTGGGTGGATCAGGAGCTCCATATGCCGCGTTTGGCAAAGCTTCTCTATGCTCAGTGCTATAAAAGCGGGACGCTGAAGGAGTTCATTCAGGTGATATTGGAAAATACCGGCTACTGCAACAGAAATGAGATCTACAGGCTGTCAAGGCTGCTGGATGGAATGGAACATGTATCGGAACCCGAGAGGCTGAAGCAAAAGGGAGATTATCTTCTGAAGGATCACAAATACCGGCGGGCGATCGGGATGTATAACGAGGTGCTTTCCATGCGCCGGAGATCCGGACTTGACAGCTCGTTCTACAGTGAAGTATACCGGGAGAAAGGAAATGCCTACGCTAGGCTCTTCTTATTCCGAGAGGCGGCAGAGTGTATGGATATGGCCTGTGAGGAGCGGGCGTCAAGGGAAGCGAGGATATCTAGGCTTGCAGCACTGTATCTGTCATTCCCGGAAGAAGAATTCAAGGAGCAGTGCCGCCGGAGGGGGATTACCGAGGAGGAGAGGCAGGAGTTCCTGGATAAGGCCAAGGAAGTCTATCCTAGGAGCGCTCATCTAGAGGCAAGTAAGCTGAAACAGGAATACGGAAGAGATAATGTGTGAGGCGGCAGCTCAGCCATAGCTTGTATATGAGCAAAGTTAGCCGTGAAACGGCAAAAAGGCACCGCAGGAGCGGTTTTGCGAATGGCTCGGACTGAACTGCAGTGTGCGGAGGGCTTCTGCGTTTGGATATTGCTTTTCCATGTAAAATCGTATATCATATTAAAGAAACGCTGATGAAAGCGTTTCCATAAGAACGGTAAACTGGCTGCGGCCGACTAAGGCCGTATGCCGTAAATTATAAACGCAAATTATAAAATAAAGGACAGGTGGAATTCAAATGAAGAAATTGGAAATGCTCTATGAAGGAAAGGCCAAGAAGGTATTTGCAACAGATGTGGAGGATATCGTCATTGTGGACTACAAGGATGACGCGACAGCGTTCAACGGCCAGAAGAAGGGGACGATTGTCGGTAAAGGCGTGGTGAACAACCGTATGAGCAACCATGTATTCAAGTTGCTGGAGAAGGCCGGAGTGCCCACTCACTACGTGGAGGAGCTGAGCGACCGGGAGACAGCTGTGAAGAAAGTGGAGATTGTTCCGCTGGAAGTGATTGTCCGCAACGTGGCGGCCGGAAGTTTTTCCAAGAGGATGGGAATCGAGGAAGGCCGGCAGCTTTTGTGCCCGATTCTGGAGTTTAGCTATAAGAACGACGATTTGGGTGATCCTTTTATCAACAACTATTATGCGCTGGCGCTGGGACTGGCCACCCAGGAAGAGCTGGATGCCATTGAGAAATATACATGCAAGGTTAATGAAGTGCTGAAGGAGTATTTCCTCAATGCGGGCATGAAGCTGATTGACTTCAAAATTGAATTCGGCAGATACAAAGGGCAGATTATCCTGGCAGATGAGATTTCACCGGATACCTGCAGGCTGTGGGACGTAAATACGAACGAGAAGCTGGACAAGGACCGCTTCCGCAGAGATATGGGCAATGTGGAAGAGGCTTACAATGAGGTATTTAACCGCTTGGGACTATAAGAAAGGCAGCAGGGCAGGGGAGCATGAGAGGCGACAACCAGATTTACGGGCAGATGGAATATCCGGATGAGTTGCATGAGGAGTGCGGCGTATTCGGCATGTATGATTTTGACGGGAACGATGTAGCATCAACCATTTACTACGGTCTGTTTGCGCTGCAGCACCGGGGGCAGGAAAGCTGCGGCATTGCTGTCAGCGACACGAGCGGACCTATGGGCAAAGTATTGTCTTACAAGGATATGGGACTTGTAAATGAAGTGTTCACCCAGGAAATATTGGAAAAACTCAAAGGAGATATTGGCGTCGGGCATGTGCGCTACTCTACGGCTGGAAGCAGCACGAGGGAGAATGCTCAGCCGCTGGTGCTCAATTATGTGAAAGGGACGCTGGGGCTTGCCCATAACGGAAATCTGATCAATGCTCTTGAGCTGCGGCGGGAGCTGGAATATACCGGGGCGATTTTTCAGACAACGATTGATTCAGAAGTGATCGCCTATCATATCGCCAGAGAACGGATCCGCAGCTCCTCAGTGGAGGAAGCGGTGGCGAGAGCCTGCCGGAAGATCAAAGGAGCCTACTCCCTCGTGATCATGTCCCCAAGAAAGCTGATCGGGGCCAGAGATCCATATGGATTTAAGCCTTTGAGCATCGGCAAGAGAGACAGCGCTTATTTTATCGTGTCAGAGACATGCGCCCTGGATACTATCGGGGCGGCCTTCGTCCGGGATATAGAGCCGGGGGAGATTGTAACGATTTCTCCGGAGGGCGGCATCCAGTCTGACCGGTCTATGTGTCTGACACCTGAGAAACAGGCGAGATGTATCTTTGAGTACATTTATTTTGCAAGGCCGGATACGGTGATTGATGGGGTGAATGTCTATCAATCCCGGATAATGGCGGGACGGTATCTGGCAATGGATTCCCCGGTGGAAGCGGATCTTGTGGTTGGAGTTCCGGAGTCGGGCAATGCGGCGGCGCTTGGGTTTGCCATGGAATCCGGCATTCCCTACGGGACAGCTTTTGTCAAAAACAGCTATGTGGGCCGGACCTTCATCAAGCCAGGCCAGAAGAGCCGGGAGTCCAGTGTCCGGGTGAAGCTCAATGTGCTGAGAGAAGCTGTGGACGGGAAGCGGGTTGTCATGATCGACGATTCTATTGTCCGGGGAACGACAAGCGATCGGATTGTGAGCATGCTCAAGGAGGCTGGAGCCAAGGAGGTACACGTGCGCATCAGTTCTCCTCCCTTCCTGTGGCCGTGCTATTTTGGCACGGACGTGCCGGAGCGGGAACAGCTGCTTGCCTACAATCGGACATCGGAGGAGATCCGTCAAGTCATTGGGGCGGACACGCTGGCCTACCTGAAGCTGGAGAGACTGCCTCAGATGGCAGGAGGACTCGGCATCTGCAGCGGATGTTTTACAGGGAATTACCCGATGGATCCGCCGAAAGATGATATCCGCGGTGAATATCAGAGGTAACGGCGTCCTGCTGCAAAGGAGCTAAAAGAGAATATTAAGGAGAAGATAGTATGAGAGACCGATATGTTAGTCCGCTGTCCGAGCGGTATTCCAGCAAGGAGATGCAGTATCTTTTCTCGCCGGACATGAAGTTTCGGACATGGAGGAAGCTCTGGATCGCCTTGGCGGAGACGGAGAAGGAGCTGGGCCTGAACATTACCGACGAGCAGATCGAGGAGCTGAAGGCCCACGCGGATGACATCAATTATGAGGTGGCCCAGGAGAGGGAGAAGCTTGTGCGCCACGACGTCATGTCCCACGTGTATGCCTACGGGGTGCAGTGTCCGAAGGCCAAAGGGATTATCCACCTGGGAGCCACTTCCTGCTACGTGGGAGATAATACGGATATAATCATTATGCGGGAGGCTCTGAGGCTTGTCCGCAGGAAGCTGGTCAATGTCATCGCAGAGCTGGCAGACTTTGCCGAGAAGTATAAAGGGCTGCCCACGCTGGCTTTTACACATTTTCAGCCGGCTCAGCCGACCACGGTGGGCAAGCGGGCGACCCTATGGCTGCAGGAATTTCTGATGGATTTTGAAGACCTGAACTATGTGCTGGCCAGTCTGAAGCTGCTGGGCTCTAAGGGGACGACGGGAACCCAGGCCAGTTTCCTGGAGCTGTTCGAGGGGGATCAGGAGAAAATAGACCAGATTGATCCGATGATTGCTAAGAAGATGGGATTCGAGGCCTGCTATCCGGTCTCTGGACAGACTTATTCCAGGAAAGTGGATACGCGGGTGATGAATGTGGTGGCCGGCATTGCGGCCAGCGCCCACAAAATGTCCAACGATATCCGGCTGCTTCAGCATCTTAAGGAAGTGGAGGAGCCCTTCGAGAAGAACCAGATCGGCTCATCGGCGATGGCTTATAAGAGAAATCCCATGAGAAGTGAGCGTATCGCCTCCCTGTCTCGGTATGTGATGATTGACGGGCTGAACCCGGCCATTACCTCAGCTGCTCAGTGGTTTGAGAGGACGCTGGACGACTCGGCGAATAAGCGGCTGAGCATCGCGGAGGGATTCCTGGCTATCGACGGTATTCTGGATCTGTGCCTGAACGTGGTGGACGGCTTGGTCGTCTACCCGAAGGTGATTGAGAAACACCTGCGGGCTGAGCTGCCTTTTATGGCTACCGAGAATATTATGATGGATGCGGTGAAGGCAGGAGGAGACCGCCAGGAGCTGCACGAGAGGATACGTACCCTGTCTATGGAAGCCGGAAGGAATGTGAAAGAGCTTGGGAAAGAAAACAATTTGCTGGAGTTGATTGCCCAGGATCCGTCTTTCCATATGAGCCTGGAAGAGCTGGAGAAGGCGATGGAACCTGCCAGGTATACCGGAAGGGCCGAAGTACAGGTGGATGCTTATCTGAGAGATGTTGTGCGGCCGCTGCTTGAGGAGAACCGGGAACTGCTCGGGATGAAAGCGGAGATTCATGTATAAAAGGATTGCTGCTTTGCGCGGGCGCCCATTCCGCAAAACATTTTTCATGAATAGGGAGTGTAGCCTCCTATTATAGGAAGCGTCATAATGATTTTTGCTATAATGTTTCCTGCGCCGATGTTTGCTGCGTATAGCGCAGAGAATTCCTTTCAAAAATCGTGCGCATCCCCGGAGGCTTTATAGTGAACGACAAATATATTTGTCGTTCACTATAGTTTCATCAAGGCGGCCATGGCTGCCTTGGACAGATGCCCTGCAGAATGCTGCGGGGCATCTGGTTTATGATGGGACTTGTAAGGATGATGGGTCCTCAGACGATAAGATGGGCCAAGAAGCAAGCTAGGCCTTTTAGACCCTGGCATCATTAAGACAGAGAGGAGAAGGTACGGTGGGTCAGATTCATACGATCGGTATTCCGCGGGGACTGATGGCATACCGCAGCGGCGTATTGTGGAAGGCATTTTTTGAGGAATTGGGGTTATCCTGTGTGATAAGCCCGAAGAGTGACCGCCAGATACTGGAGAAGGGGACGAAGCGGGCGGCAGATGAGACATGTCTGCCGTTTAAGTTGTACCTGGGCCATGTGGAATCGCTGCTGGGAGAGTGCGACGCCATATTCGTGCCCAGGATGGGCGGCTATCGGCCAAAGGAGAAGATGTGCACACGCTATGAGGCGCTGCCGGATCTGGTGAAGAATATTTTTCGGAATCAGCATCCGAACATATTGACGGTCAGCTATGATTGGTATGATCATACGGATGAAGCAAAAGTATATCTTTCTCTGGGAGCCGCCTTGGGCAGAAGCAAATCGGAGTCCAAGAAGGCTTACGGGGCCGCAAGGAAAAAAATGGATCAATGGATGAAGGCTAAGGAGAAGAAACAGAACATTCTTCTAGAGGGGGACGGCCTGAAGATATTGGCGGCGGGACATCCGTATGTCCTCCATGACCCCTTCATGGGCGGAGAGATCAGCCGGCTTCTGGGAAAGATGGGAGCCACGGTTGTCTTTACCGATTATGTGAATCGGGAGAAAGCGTTGAAGAGAAGTTATCACTTTTCAAAAGTTATGCCTTGGATCATCAATCGGGAAATGACAGGGGCAGTCATGCTTCTGAGGGAGAGAGTGGACGGCATCGTGCTTCTGAGCGCTTACCCGTGCGGTCCGGATTCGCTGGTAAACGACATGCTTGTGCGCAAGGTAAAGGAAATTCCTATGCTGTCCTTAACCTTGGATGCCCAGAGCGGGGCTGCCGGGATGGAGACAAGGGTAGAGAGTTTTATGGATATCATTCGATATCAGAAAGCAGGCGGTTATGGAAATCATTAAAATCGATGACAGGAAAAAGCTGGCTTTTCCCAGGTTCCATCACTATAACCTGGCCATTCGCTATATTGTGGAGCAGGGACTGGAACAGAACTATCTCTTGCTGCCAGAGGCTACGAAGGAGACGACAGAGCTTGGGAGCAAATACAGCCCGGATTATGCGTGCGCTCCGTTCAAACATACCCTTGGAAGCCTGATCGAGGCAGTGAATGCGGGGGCTGACATAGTCATTGAGACCGGAGGCCTATGCCGCTTAGATTACTATGGAGCGCTCCAGCGGGAGATTCTGCGGGAGTTGGGCTACCGGTGCGAATTTGTCAATCTAGCAGAATATATGGGGGGCAAAAAGAAGGAGATGATATGGCTTGCGAAGCGTCTGAATCCGAAGGTGAACATCCCTAAGCTGCTGGCAGCCGTCTATGACGGTGTCAAGATGGCGGAATATCTGGACGATATCGAGGCGCTGTATTACCGGAACGCTGGGTTTGAGGCTCAGGAGGGGAGCTACCGCAAGGCATACCGGCAGTTTCTGCTGGAAATGCAGGTGGCTGAGAATCATGGAGAGATTCGGGACGGTTACCAGAAGGCCAAGCAGATAATGGAGAATCTGGAACTTCGGAGATCCCAATATCCGGTGAGGATCGGTGTGGTGGGAGAATACTTCACAGCGATGGATGCCCACTCCAACCAATATCTGCAGGAGAAGCTGATTCGGCTGGGAGCCTCCGTAGAGCGCTATCTCAATGTCACGAACTGTCATTTTCGCGCGAAAGAAAGCGCTCTGCGCCCCAGAATTCGGGATTATGTGCAGTTTAATATGGGCCCAACCACCACATGGACGATCCATGCGGCCCTGGACTATGCGAAGAGAGGATTTGACGGGATTGTGCATGTGAAATCCTTCGGCTGTACGCCGGAGCTGGACGCTGTGCCCGTCCTGCAGAATATCAGCCGGGACTATCATATTCCGGTTCTGTATTTGAGTTATGACACACAAAACAGCGACACCGGGCTGGATACAAGACTGGAAGCATTCTATGACATGCTGGAGAGGAAGAAAAAGGTACTGCGATGAAGAAGAAGGCTTATCTTGGAATAGACATCGGCTCCATATCGACGAAAGGAGTCATAATTGACGAGAACAATCAATTTCTGGCAGAGTGTTATCTGTGGACAGAAGGAAATCCAACGGAGGCAAGCAAGAAGGTTCTGCATGAGCTGAGGATTCAGTTTGACCAGGAACATTATCAGGTAGTGGCTTCCGGGACGACAGGAAGCGCCAGGAAGCTCGTGGGGGCCATGCTTGGCGCACAGGTCGTTAAGAATGAGATTACGGCCCATGCTGTGGGGACGACGGCTCTCCATCCAGATGTGCGGACAATACTGGAGATTGGAGGGCAGGATTCTAAGATCATTTGCGTAGAGAACGGCGTGGCGGTAGACTACGCGATGAATACGCTGTGTGCTGCAGGAACAGGGGCTTTCCTGTCAAGCCAAGCTCATAGGCTTGGCGTGGCGGTGGAACAATTCGGGGAGATTGCCCTATCCGCCAAGAAGGCGGCTCCTGTGGCTGCCCGCTGTACGGTATTTGCTGAGTCTGATCTCGTGCATAAGCTCCAAGTGGGGTACCCGAAGGAGGAGATTATCGCCGGTCTGTGCAAGGCAGTGGCAGGTAATTACCTGAACAATGTGGCCAAGGGTAAGAAGATCCTGTCCCCTGTCGTCTTCCAGGGAGGCGTCAGCAAGAATGCCGGCGTTGTAAAAATGTTCGAGGAAGAACTGCGGATGCCGGTGATTGTGGACGAGAAAGGACATCTGATGGGGGCTTTCGGTATTGCCATCTTAGCGAGGGAGAGCCGGCAGGAGGAAGCATTCTCCTTCGACGCGGCAGATATGGAATTTAAGACACGGGAGGTTACCTGTGGGAAATGTGCGAATCACTGTGAGATTATCTGTGTATACAGGGGGAAGGAACTCATAGATTCCTGGGGCAACCGCTGTGACAGAGGAGCTATTCGGTAAGCGGGCGGGAAAGATATCTGCGGGGAGCAGCTGATTGCAGACTGGATGCGCTGAAAGGAGGATAAATATGGAACTGATTGATATGATGAGGAACCGGCGGAGTGTAAGAGACTATACGCAGGAAGAAATACCAGAGGAGAAAATTAAGAAAGTACTTCAGGCAGGACTTCTGTCCGCCTCTGGACGGGCAAGAAGGCCGTGGGAATTTATCCTTGTGAGGGACAAGACAGTGCTGAGAAAGATGGCCGGGTGCCGGGAAGGCGCGGCGAAAATGCTGGAGAAGGCCGACGCGGCCATTGTCGTCGTTGCGAACCCGAAACTGACAGATGTATGGGTGGAGGACTGTTCGATTGCAATGGCGAACATGCATTTGATGGCTGATAGTCTTGGAATAGGGAGCTGTTGGATCCAGGGACGGCTGAGGACGGCTTCAGATGGGAGGACAGCAGAAGAATTTCTGAGAGAACTGCTGGGATTCCCGGACAGTTATCGTCTGGAGGCGATTCTGTCCATGGGGACTGCAAAGGAACATCCCAAGGGCTATTCCCTGGATAAGCTTTTGCAGGAGAAAATACATGTGGAGAGCTATAGGAGTACTGAAGCTGACGGCTAGACAGGCGGAAGAGGGGACGAAGGATGACAGGCGGAAGGGGCGCCAAGGAGAAAGAAACGGCTAAGGAAGCTGGTATGAGCTGCCGGACTGTTCTTCATCTGCTCCATGCGGCCGGCGCAGAAAGGTCACAAAATCGTCCCGGGACATGGGGACGGCATAGTAATATCCCTGGATCCAGTCCGCGCCTTGGCTTGTCAGAGCCTCGGCCTGCTGGGCTGTCTCAACTCCCTCTGCCACAACCTGGAAACCGATAGAATGGAATAGTTTGAGCATCGTATTGACGATAGCAGCGGAACGTCTGTTTTCAGGATAATCGCTTATAAGACTGTGATCCAGCTTGACGCAGGAAAAGGGGCAGTCTACCAGCGCTGACAGATTCGAGTAGCCGGTGCCAAAATCATCCAGGGAGAATCCGAATCCAAGCAGATGCAAATTTTCCATGGTAGAGCGCATGCGGCTGAAGTTCTCGGTCAGTACGCGCTCTGTTATTTCCAGCTTCAGTTGTTTTGGCGCAACATGCTGGCGGTCGACGCAGTCCACAATGCGGGCGATGAGATCCGGGGAGGAGAACTGCTGCATAGAGAGATTGACTGATATAGACTCCAGCTGCGGAAGATCTTCACATCCGAGCAGACGGCAGACCTCCTCGAGAACGAACTGATTTAGGTCGTCTATGAGGCCGGTCTGTTCTGCCAAAGGGATGAACAAGGACGGGGAGATCAGCGTTCCATCTTCATCTTGGAGGCGAAGAAGAGCTTCGGCAGATGCAAAAGTCTTAGTCTGGGTATGGTAGATCGGCTGATACCATACCTGGAAGCGTCGGCTGCGTATAGAATTCCGCACAAGAGGCAGCAGATTGTGGTGCGTTTTCATGCGGGTGAACAGATTCTCATCAAAAGGGACAAGACCATTCGTATATTCGGAAGCGAGGGAAAGGCTGTATTTGAGAAATTCCATGATATCTGTGGCACTCCAGTCCTGATTCGTATAGATCAGTTCAGCGAACTGAGCATGCAGCTCGATGCTCATGGCTCCCAGCGTCCAAGGTTCCTGAAAGCGGTCACAGACTTCCCGGAGACAGATGTGTGCAGCAGTTTCATTCTCATAGGGAAGAAGCAGAGCAAAGGCTACGCTCCCAAGGCGGAAGGCATGTCCGTCACGGCGAAAATGGTCGAGCCATAGGGCAGACTCATAGATCAGGGAGTCTCCTGTCACATGTCCGTAGCGCTGATTAATAGATCCTAATTGCCGGATAGCCACGACAATAATCTGGAATTGCTGTCTTTCTTTCAGGCGTACGTCTAGTTCGTGATAGAAGCTGCTGCGGCTGCCGATGGAAGTTAGGCTGTCCTGTTCTACTGGACGGCTCTGGAAATTCAGCAGCAGAATAATATCTGCTGCGAGCAGAATGCCTCCGTTGAGCAGCACATGAGAATAAGCGATCTGATAGACGATGAGGAGCAGGATAATCGGGGGGAGGATGCAGAGAGTCCTGCGCATGGCGTAGCCTATGCTTTGCCGGTTGCGAAAGGCGCACAGCGCCGCAATGAACAATTCTGCAAAGATGATAAGATACCCGGAATTGATAAGAGGCCCCCGCTGATATTGGCGATGAGCGTCAAAGTAAAAGACAGCCCCTATTTTGACGTTCACGAGGATGAGTATGAAGTACATAAGATAGCATATGGCAAGGGCCAGGCAGGCCGTCCGGAACCCCCGCTTGCGATAGGAATGCTCATAGATCAGATAGAGAATGCAGTAAGCCACCACGGCGGAGACTAATACGGTTGTGAGAAAATAGGCGCTGTTCAGCAGGATATTCAGAGTCAGCGGGAAGCGCTGTGCTTGGCTGATTGTGAAAACACAGAGAATATTCAGCAGAATAGAT
>CALWRT010000184.1 GCA_944384015.1 uncultured Lachnospiraceae bacterium
AGCTCCTCGGTTCAGGAAGAGGAGATCATATATTAAGATGACTATCGGCAGAATGATCCGCCGGCATCATAGGCGGGGGCTTTTGCCCCAGCATCATACGAAGGAAAGGGAGTGCCAAGATGGTACGGGAAAATCTTGAACTAGTAGAACAGAAAATCCAGGCGGCTTGCCAGAGAGCCCACAGGGAACGCTCGGAGGTCACATTAGTTGCCGTAAGCAAGACAAAGCCGGTGTCAATGATACAAGAGGCCTATGACAGCGGCATCCGCGTTTTCGGGGAAAATAAAGTGCAGGAGCTGTGCGGCAAGTATGACCTTCTCCCAGATGACATCCAGTGGCATATGATTGGCCATCTTCAGCGGAATAAGGTCAAGTATCTGATCGGAAAGACGGTTCTGATCCATTCGATAGATTCCCTTCGTCTTGCGCAGGCCATCCAAGATGAGGCGGCTAAAAAAAAGACAATCGTTGATATTCTTCTGGAAGTGAATGCAGCCGAAGAGGAGAGCAAGTTTGGGCTTGCGCCATCGGAGGTCCTTCCTCTGGCAGAACAGATTGCCCAATTTCCAAATATTAGAATAAAAGGACTGATGACAGTCGCTCCTTTTACAGAAGATCCCGAGGATAATCGTAAATATTTTCGGACTTTAAAGCAATTAGCTGTTGACATAAACGATAAAAACATTGATAATGTACATGTGAATATTTTGTCTATGGGTATGACCAATGACTATGAAGTCGCTGTCGAGGAAGGAGCGACCATGATACGTGTGGGGACAGGCATCTTCGGCGAAAGAGACTATCATGTATAAGAATGATATAAGGAGAAGTTGGAAATGGGTTTATTCAATAAGTTTTTAAATTCCATGCAGATGAATGACGACGATTATTATGACGACGAGGATGATTACTTCGACGATGAAGATGATTATGATGATTACGAGGATGAGAAGCCGCGCCGCGGCCTATTCGGCAGGAAGTCTTCTTCCCGTTATGATGACGAAGATGATTATGATGAGGAACCTCCGATTAGCTCCCGCAAGAAGAAGATGGAGGAGCGCCCTGTGCAGACGCAGTCTTCCGGGAATATATCCGCGAGTAAAGTAACCCCTATGAGAAGCCCGCGAAAAGGAGGCAGCAATATGGAAGTCTGTGTCATCAAACCGTCTTCCATGGATGACGCAAGGGAGATCACGGAGACGCTCCTGTCCAACCGTACCGTTGTTCTGAATATGGAAGGGCTGGACATAGAAATTGCCCAGAGGATTATCGATTTCGCCTCTGGATCTTGCTATGCCATCAACGGCAATCTTCAGAGAATCGCCAATTACATATATATTATCACGCCGTCCTCCGTTGATATTTCCGGAGATTTTCAGAATTTGCTGTCTGGAGCCCTCGGCGGCATGCCTTCGATCACAAGCAACTTTTAAAAATTAAGGATTCCTTGACATGAACAGAGAAGATGAATTATTGAAGCGGCATCTGCTTGATCTTGCCAATACTGCGTATATGCGGCAGACTGCTGTATACAGTGATTTTTTAAATCTATGGGAATTGCATATTTATCATAAGACAGCCGAAGAATTTCCGCCAATACGGCGTGAAGTCTTCGGCGGTTATGAATTCGCAGAGCGTCAGATGGTAGCCTTTCTTCCTGATGCTCTTTCTTTTGATTGGGAGGAGTCGGACGCTGGGAGAGGGACCTTTCCAATCCAATGTCTTGTGGTGAGACCGCGGAATGAGAAATTCACAGAAACTCTCAGTCACAGAGATTATCTAGGCGCCATATTGAATCTGGGAGTGGATAGAAGTAAAATCGGAGATATTCTCACAGAGCCTTCCTGCGCCTATGTAATGTGCCAGGAGAAGATGGGAAGTTTCCTGGCAAGAGAGCTCTCTAGAGTACGCCATACGCCGGTTATGACTGACATATGTCAGATTGATCAGATATCCTACACTCCACGCACCGAGACAGTATCGGGAACAGTTCCGTCTGTCCGCCTGGATGCGGTGATTGCCCTGGCGTTTCGGGTATCTCGTTCCAAGATGACGCCGCTGATAGAAGGAGGGAAAGTATTCGTCAACGGCAGGTTGATTACCTCCAATGCGTATCTTCTGAGAGACCAGGATTTGGTGTCAGTGAGAGGATACGGCAAGTTCCGTTTCTGCGCACCCGAAGGGCAGACGCGCAAGGGACGTTATTTTACAACACTGGAGCGGTTCATATAGTAAAAAGCAAGGGAGAGATCTTATGACAGAATTTCAGCAGAAACTAATTTTGCCGGTACACAAGGACGGCAGAAAGATATACGATATTTTTATCAGCGGCAGTTTTCAATTCCTTCCAGAAGCAATGGAAGCAGTCGGTCTTGCCGGGCGCAAGATTTGTATCGTTACAGACAGCCATGTGGCGGAATTATATGCGGCAGAAGTAGAAGAGGTCTGCAGGAAAGCTGCCTCTTCTGTCTGTACGTTTACCTTTCCAGCGGGAGAGGAGTATAAGAATCTGGATACGGTGAGGGACCTCTATGAGTTCCTGATTCTCCGGCACTTTGAGAGGCGGGATCTTCTGATAGCTCTGGGCGGAGGCGTGACGGGGGATCTTGCCGGCTTTGCCGCAGCTACCTATTTGCGGGGGATTTCCTTCATTCAAGTCCCAACGACGCTTCTTGCCCAGGTGGACAGCAGTATCGGCGGAAAAACCGGCGTAGATTTCGACAGCTACAAAAATATGGTAGGGGCTTTTCATATGCCTAGTCTAGTTTATATGAATCTCTCCACGCTCTCTACGCTTCCCAATGACCAATTTGCCGCCGGCATGGGAGAAGTGATCAAGCACGGGCTTATCAAGGATGCCTCCTATCTGGACTTCTTGGAAGAGAGACGTACCGCTGTTGAGGAACGTTCCTATGACGCTCTCTGTGCGATGGTAGAAAAAAGCTGCCGCATTAAGCGGGACGTGGTGGAACACGACCCATATGAAAAAGGTGAGAGGGCTTTGCTCAACTTCGGACATACTCTTGGGCATGCCATTGAAAAGCTGGAGAATTTTCGCCTTCTGCACGGGCAATGCGTGTCCCTCGGCTGCGTAGCTGCTTCCTATATTTCCTGGAAGAGAGGATATATTGCCAGCAGGCAGCTGACGCATGTATCACAGCTTCTGGATTCTTATGGCCTTCCTACGGTATATTCCGGTTTTTCGGGAAAGAATATATTGGAAACGTCCAAATCGGATAAGAAGATGGAGGGAGGAAGGATTCAGTTTGTCCTGCTGTCTGCTATCGGGGACGCCTGCGTGAAAAAGGATGTCAGCGATCAGGAAGTGCTGGAGGCACTGAATTATCTTGCCTTAGATATGAACAGACGCTAGAAAGGAGAGCGGAATGAAGAAAACATATCGATTCTGGCTTGTATCTGCCCTTGCCGTCGCCTGCCTGACGGCTTTGGATCAGTGGACGAAATTGTTGGCCGTAAGGCATCTGAAAGATCAGGCGTCTTTTGTTCTCATAGATGGCGTGCTGGAATTATCCTACTTGGAAAACAGAGGGGCCGCCTTCGGCACTATGCAGGGGCAGAAGGCTTTTCTCCTGGTAATTACCGTGATTCTCACGGCAGTGATTCTGTATTTCTATCGGAAAGTTCCGAGAAACCGCCGCTATTTCCCTCTTTTAGCCTCTATGGTGCTGATATTGGCCGGGGCTGCAGGCAATTTTATTGACCGGATACGGCTGGACTATGTGATTGATTTTATCTATTTTAGGCTCATTGATTTTCCAATTTTTAATGTGGCGGATTGTTATGTCGTTGCAGCTGTGATTCTATTTGTCCTCCTCATCCTATTCGTGTACCGGGAAGATGAGCTGGAATTCCTGTTCGGCAGGATGAAAAAGGGGGACTCCCTATGAAGGAATACCAGTTTGTCACGGAGAGCTGCGACAGCAATCTTCGCATCGATAAATTTTTGGCTGAGATGATGGAGGATTATTCTCGTTCGTTTCTCCAGAAATTAATCGGAGAACAGCATATCTGTGTGGATGGTGTTCCTGTGAAGCCAAACTTTCGGTTAAAAGAAGGACAAAAAATTGCTGTACAAGTGCCTAATCCAGAACCCGTACACCTGGAACCGGAAGACATTCCTCTGTCCATCCTGTATGAGGATGAGGATCTTTTGATTGTAGATAAGCCTAAGGGGATGGTCGTACATCCTGCCGCCGGCCACACATCCCATACTCTTGTCAATGCCCTGTTATATCACTGCCGCGATTCTCTCTCGGGTATCAACGGAGAAATGCGGCCAGGCATTGTGCACCGGATTGATCGGGACACGACAGGGGCTCTCATTGTATGCAAAAATGACAACGCCCACAGAGCGATTGCCGAGCAGCTGAAGGTTCATTCTATTACGAGAAAATACCGCGCTGTCGTCTTCGGGAATATCCGGGAAGAAGAGGGGAGTGTGGATGCGCCGATTGGGCGGCATCCCACAGAGCGCAAGAAGATGGCGGTGAATCATAGAAATGGCAAACCTGCGGTCACTCATTACCGTGTACTTCAGCATTTTCGCAATTACGCCTATATAGAATGCCGCCTGGAGACTGGGCGAACTCATCAGATCCGGGTTCACATGGCCAGCATCGGCCATCCTCTCCTAGGAGATACGGTCTACGGCCCTTCCAGACAGCCCTACCCCCTTCAGGGACAGGTTCTTCATGCAATGACCATCGGCTTTATCCATCCAGCTACAGGAGAATATATGGAGTTTGAATCTCCCATCCCCCAATATTTTTCTGACCTGCTGAGAATTATCCGATAATCTTCTTGGCAATTTTGCGGCAGTAAATGCGTCTCTGGTACTGATTTGCGAACGATGTCCCATTAAAGTGTTACATAATTTTGGATAAACACTTGAAATTTTATATACAATTCTGTATAATAAGGGTATAAAGAAGCAAATCAAATACTCTTGGCAAGAAAACAGCAGAGTATTTGTACTCCAAGGACATTTACTCCTGCGGAGAATAAAACAGCGACATAAAGGGGGTTCGTTTATGAGCAAAAATACAGTTATCACAATAGGACGCCAGCTTGGGAGCGGAGGCCGTGAGATAGGACAGATTATCGCCAAGAAGCTTGGAATATCTTTCTATGATAAGGAACTTCTGTCTGAAGCTGCCAAGAAGAGCGGGATTGCCAAAGAATTATTTGAGAATCACGATGAAAAGCCTACCAAGAGCTTTCTCTATTCTCTTGTTATGGATACTTACGCTCTCGGATATTCTTCCTCTGCATTCACCGATATGCCTCTGAATCATAAGATTTTCCTGGCTCAGTTCGATGCGATCAAAAATATCGCGGATCGGGAATCCTGTGTCATCGTGGGCCGGTGCGCGGACTATGCGCTGGAGGATTATGACAACGCCCTTACCGTCTTTGTCCATGCGGATATAGATTACCGAATCAGACGAATATGCAGGAGGCATAACCTTACAAAAGACAAAGCCAAAGAAGAAATTCTCAAGACAGATAAGCAGCGCTCCAGCTACTATAACTATTATACAAGCAAGAGATGGGGAGAGGCCGAAGGATATCACTTGTGCATTGACAGCGGCGTAATCAGCATAGAAGACGCCGCCGATACGATTATTGATTTCTATCAGAAAAAATGCCGGGCTAAGTCCTAAGAAAATACTGATGGGAGCGTTTCCCTAATGCTTTTGCTTTGCATTCAGTCGGGGATTGATTATTCGCTCAGGCCATCCGTGAAGGTCGCCGTTCAGGATTGCCGTCAGCATCCGTTCTTTTGTACCTGGATAGTCATGGGCAATAGAAGAGAGCAGTTCCTTCGCGTATTGGCGCTTTGTATATCCGTCTGCCGGACAGGGGTTCTTTACTACCGGCAGCTCATATTTCCTGGCAAAGCTGACGATCTCTTCTTCTGGAATAAAGAGAAGAGGACGGATTAAAGTCAGACCCATCCTGTCCCAGTAGGTCTTCGGTGAGAACGTATGGATTCTTCCCTCAAAGATGAGGGAGAGCAGGAGAGTCTCCAGAAGATCATCTCGGTGGTGGGCATAGGCCACTTTGTTGCATCCAAGAGCTTTTGCCTGTTCATTAAACGCTCCCTTTCGCATTTTTGCGCAGAGGGAGCATGGATTTTCCTCCCGGCGGGCCTCGAAAATAATCTCATAGATCTGAGTAGGAACAACGGTATAGGGGACGCCCAGATCACTGCACAGCTTGTGAATCGGGCCAAAATCAAGGCCCGGCTGTCCTAGATCTACCGTAATCGCATGGAGGTCAAAATGCTTCGGATAGAAGCGGGACAGGCCGCTCAGGGCGTACAGAAGTGTCAAGCTGTCCTTGCCCCCGGATATGCCGACGGCTATTTTATCCCCTTCCTCAATGAGCTCGTATTCATCAATTCCTTTGCGCGCATAGCTGTACAATTTTTGAAGATTCATCGTTATCAAGTCCTCACTGTGTATTTATAGG
>CALWRT010000185.1 GCA_944384015.1 uncultured Lachnospiraceae bacterium
GCGCAGCCCCAATAAAGGAGACTATATAGTTTGTCTTATCTCTCGGCAGCTTCTCGGCTGTACCTGTTTTGCCCCCGATCCGATAACCTTCCACTGCGGCAGTAGCGCCCGTACCGGTCATCACGCCGTCCCCTGCCACGGTCTCATACAGATATTCCCTGATCTGCGCCGAAGTATTCTCTGATATCGTCTTCTTCATAACAACTGGTTCCATTGTCTGTACTGTCGCCCCGCTGCCGTCCACGATCTTCTCCACTACCCTGGGCTGATAATAAGTCCCGCCGTTGATCAGGGAACAAAAACCTGACGCGACTTGGATCATTGTTCCAGTAAATCCCTGTCCGAAGGAATAAGTGGCCAAGTCCGTCACTGTCATCTCCGACGCATCCAGCAGCAGGCCCGCCGCCTCTCCAGGAAGGTCAATGCCAGTCTTCTGTCCAAAATTGTATATCCGCATATAGTTGCGGAAATCCTCGATTCCAATACGCTCAGCCATCTGCATCAGCGCAGAGTTGCAGGATTTCATCAGGGCCTGTCCGGTGGTCAGATATCCATGCCCGTATATGTTGGAGCAGCTGATGTCATGATCTCCTACATGCAGAGTTCCCACACAGGTAAAGCCGTCCCCGTCAGACAACTTTCCTGTCTCCAACCCTGCGGCTACTGTAAAAGGCTTAACCGTGGAACCAGGCTCTATACCGTCTGAAATACAGCTGTTTCTCCAGATAGAATAGTAGGCTTCCCCCAGGGCATCCTCGTCCATCGCGTCAATCTCTTCCTGAGTATACAGTCCGCTCACCGTCAAATCCCTTGGATTATTCAGATCGAAGACTGGATAATCTGCCATGGCCAGCACGGCGCCATCATTAGGATCCATGACAATCACTGCAGTGCTTGTACTTCCCAGCCCTTCCCGGAATTCATTGGCGTGGGCTTCATTAAATTCCTGGATATGCTTCTCTACTATACTCTGGATGTTCACATCAATGGTGGAGACCACATTCTTCCCGTCCTCCGCGTCTTTCACCGTCCTCTGAACTTCAGAATCTTCATTCACGTATCCATACTCCCTGCCATTCACTCCGTTGAGCGTCTCATTGTAGTACTCTTCGATCCCCCATAATCCTACATTGCCGGATACAGTAAACCCCAGCAGATCACAGGCTAATGTACTGTATGGATATTTTCTCAGATATTCTGTCTCAAACCATACCCCTGTGATGCGGCTGCCTTCCGCTTCCATCTCCGCCTCGAAGTCCCGGATCTGATCTTTTGTCAGCTGTTTGGCCGCCACATAATATTGATTGTCCGGCTTCTCTGTTAGAAGTGTACGGATCGCTTCTGTGTCAATATCTGGAAAATACGTAGAAATGGCCCCCAGAGTAGCTTCCACATAACTGAGATTATTGCCTTCCTCATCTGTCTTCGTGTCTCCCAGCAAATTTTCCTGCTCATTCAGCTGCTTGGCATCGATGATGAGATTATAAACCTCTTCGCTTGTGGCCAGAACTGTACCGTTCGTATCAGAGATATCCCCCCGCTTGTACGGGATTGTAGAGCTGGAATAACCCTGCTGGGACAGTACGGTCTGGGCATACTGAGTGCCATTCTCCTTCTGTATCCTTGTGATTTGATAATTTAGCCCAAGCAAAGCCAGCAGCACAACTATAAAGACGGCTGCCAGCTTCCTCTGCATTTTGCCTGTAAATACAAACGGCCTTTTCTTCCTGCGTCTGTTTCTTCTATTATTATAGTGATAATTGTCTGATTCCGGCATCCTGTAAGGACGTCTTCCACCTTGTCCTTGCTTCCTGCTCAATGTTCCATCCTGCCTTCTTGCTCTTTATCTTCCAAGCCATGCGGCCACCTTGCTCTCGATACCCGCGTTCTCTTCCGCTTCCGGTATATCCTGGTACTGTACGACATAATCGCTGTCTTCGCTGCTGTACAGGACGACCTGGTCCTCTGACGCATATACCATACCCAGCTCGTTAATTGCCGTATCCCGAATATTCTCCAAGTCCACTGAAGAAGTAACCCTGTCATATTCCGCATCATTTTCAGCCTTCAGTTCATTCAAGATCCCTTCCTTGCTGTTAATGCTGTTGATCGCAGCTGTCATCTGTGCCTGTACTTGAAGATACCACACACATCCGAACAATACAAGACCCATTGTAACGGCAAGAAATGCCACATATCCGATACTCATGCCATGAACGCGCTGTCTCTGGACTTTTCTGTCGGCATGCCGCTCTGCATTCCGGCTTCTTGGTTTTACCTGTACGTCTACTTTTCTTACAGTGTTTCCATCTACATATGTCCGATAGCTGATTCTCTCCGGTATTCTGTTTTCCCGCTGGCTAATACCTCTCACTGCATGTCTTGCTGCCATTTCCACACTTCCATTCTATACGATCTGATCTTAAGAGCTTTGCTCTCTTCTCTCGAATATCCGCAGTTTCGCGCTTCTGCTTCTCTTGTTGTATTCCTTCTCCTGTGTGCCTGGAAGGATGGGCTTCCTTGTAATCACCCTTCCCTTTGGCTTCTTCCCGCATACGCACACCGGAAATTCCTTTGGGCAGGTGCATGGATTCTCATTTTTCCGAAAAATATTCTTCACAATCCGATCTTCCAGGGAGTGAAACGTTATCACACAGATCCTCCCGCCGTCATCCAGCAAATCAATCATGTCGTCCAGGCTCTCCTCCAACACCGTTAATTCCTGATTCAACTCTATTCGGATCGCCTGGAACGTCCGTTTGCCTGGATGTCCTCCCGCAGCTCTTGCCTTTGCAGGGATCGCTGAACGGATAATCTCGTTCAGCTCTTCTGTTGTCTCAATCGGTTTACGCTCCCGCCAAGCGGTTATCTTTCTCGCAATCGGCCTAGCGAAACGCTCTTCCCCGTAATCCCAGAGAATCCTGCACAATTCTTCTTCTGTATATTCATTGACGATGTCCCTGGCGGTCAGCTCTTGCCTCTGATCCATCCGCATATCCAGAGGAGCATCTTCCTTATAGGTAAATCCACGTCCGATTGTATCCAGCTGATAGGAAGAAACTCCCAGATCAAGCAGAATCCCATCTACCTGCCGAATATCCATCTCTTCCAGCACTCGTCTCATGTCCCGATAGTTGCTTCTGGCGATAGAAACCTTCCCCTGGAATGGCTCCAGCCTCTTCTTCGCGGCCTCAATGGCATCTCCATCCTGGTCTATCCCAACTAATCTGCCCTTGCCAGACAGCCTGCGGCATATCTCATAAGAATGGCCGCCCCCTCCTAGTGTTCCATCCACATAGATCCCATCTGGCCTGATGTTCAGTCCTTTGATCGTCTCCTCCAGCAATACGGATGTATGTTCAAATCCCATGGCACTACCTCCCGGCCGCTGCCGTCTCTATAGGGCCGGACTGCCTGCAGAGACCCCACTAAATCTCGATGCCCAGCTCTGCCATATTCTCGGCCACATCGTTCATATCTTCATAGTTATTGTTGTCTTCCCACTTAGCCTTATCCCAAACTTCAATTCTCTCCATCATACCGGCCAGAACAACATCTTTCTCAATTCCGGCGGCACTGCGAAGGGGCGCCGGCAGAAGAATTCTCCCCTGCTTGTCCAGTTCACACTCTGTCGCTCCTGCGACAAAGAACCTCATGAACTTACGGTCGGCTTTCTTCAGAAGAGTAAGACTTTGAAGTTTTCCCAAGAACTTCTCCCATCCTTCCGGGGAATAGATATATAGGCAGCCATCCAATCCCCTTGTCACAACCATCTTGTCGCCGAGCTGCTCCCGAAATCTGGAGGGGATGATAAGCCTGCCTTTTAAATCCACGCTATGTTGATATTCGCCCATGAACATGCTGGATTCACCTGCTCTCCGGTCTAGTGGCTTACTCTCCATTACCGCCTTCCGTCTGCTTACTGATGGGAAAGCCTTCTGAAATCCACCACTTTCTAACCCTTCTAAACCACTTTCTCCTACTTTTCACCACTTCTATGTCCATTTTAGACTATTTTATTGGAAATAGCAAGGCAATATTAAATATTTTGTAAGAAACTTTTTTGGCCTTTTGGTTTCACTTCTGCGTCCTTTATGCTATCCTATTGTTAGGCTGAATTCTAACGATTAAGCTATATTTTTTCTTGGGAGGAGATTTTTATGAGGAAGTTGTTTAGAAAGGCAGTGCTTCTATCTCTTGCAGTATCTGTTACGGCGTCGCTGGCAGCCTGCTCAGCCAGCGAAGATCCGAAAGAGGTATTCGATGAGGCAGTGTCCAAGAACTCTGAGCTGTCAGATATGGACACAGATATGACTATGACGATGGATATGACCATGGATGATATGCCCATCACGATGAGCATGGATATGTCTATGCAGGTGTCTGGCATGCAGACAGACGCGATGCTCTACTACTCCGACAGCACGATGGTTCTCAGTTCTCCTGATATTGATCAGACGGCCATCGATACGGTCTCTTTTTATGAGGACGGCTACTGTTATACCGAGGTGCTTGGTCAGAAGATGAAATATGCGATGGACTTGGACTCCATGATGGAGACACTCAAGCAGAGTACGGCCGCCGCCAATATGCAGTCTGAGATGATGTCTGAGATTACATTGTCTGAAGAAAACGGGCAGCGCGTCTTAAGCTTCACGGCAGATCCGGAAAAGTTAAATACTCAGACCTCAGAGGCGCTTGGCCTTCTGAACAGCCAATTCCAGAATCTGGGCATTAATGAGGGGGATATTGCCGTCACAGAAGCAAACGGCACTTATACCCTCAACGAGGAGGGCTATTATACCGCCATGACCATGACAATGGTATATGATATGACGGTTGCCGGCTCATCTGTGACTGCCGACTGCGATATCCAGATGACCATCCACAATCCGGGAGAGCCGGTGGAAGTATCTATTCCTGACACATCTGACTACACAGAGATATCCCTCACGGAATAAGCCGTCTGACAACGACATAAAACTCGCAGAATAGAGGTTCATCCCTCTAATCTGCGAGTTTTTTACATTGAATAGGAAACTTCGGTCTCCTATTGACAAATCTAATGCTGCGCCATATAATAACAATGTTATATGACACTGTTATAAGGAGGGCGTTATGGAAGAAAAGTCATCTGCCACATTGGAAACTATTTTGCGTACCGCCATAGAGGAATTCACTGAAAAGGGCTTTCTTGGCGCTTCCCTGCGCCAGATCGTAAAAAAAGCCGGCGTGACCACCGGCGCCTTCTATGGATATTTTTCCAGCAAGGAGGCTCTGTTTACCGCCATTGTGGAGCCTCATGCCGCCGCCCTCATGGGCCGGTATATGGAGGCGCAGACTTCCTTTGCGGAACTTCCAGAGGCAGAACAGCCTTCCCACATGGGGATAGAATCCAGCGCGTATATCCATTGGATGGTAGAATACATCTGCCTGCACAGAGAGCCTGCGAAACTACTGCTCTGCCGGTCCGAAGGGACCAGCTATGAGCATTTTGTCCACACTATGGTTGAAGTAGAAGTAGAATATACGATGAAATATATGGAAGTCCTTCGCCGACTCGGACAGGATATCCCAAAGCTGGATGAGCAGATGTGCCATATCATTGCCAGCGGCATGTTTAATGGGATATTTGAAATTGTGGCACACGATATGCCGAAAGACAAGGCGCTGCGCTATGTGGATCAGCTGCGGGATTTTTATACAGCCGGGTGGCTGAAGCTGATGGGGCAGTAGCCCCCATCTTTTTGTTAGTAAGTTAGTTTTATCTAACTTAATAATAAATATTATCAGTAAGCAAACATGCCCGCGAAAGCCGGCGAAGCCGGTTAACCCGTCCAATGCCCCTATGTCTGCGCGTACGGGCACGCCTATCCATATGGGCATTGTCCAGGATTTTCAAAGTAAAAGGAGGTATTTTTTTGAAGCAAAACAAACAAAGCAGCCTGTCTCGTATCCTCAGTTACGCAGGCGGGCACAAAAATCTTACCCTGCTGGGCTGTATTCTCTCCGCTCTGTCCGCAGTACTGGGACTGATTCCTTATGTGTGCGTCTGGCTGGCAGCGAGAAATGTGCTGGAGACTTGGCCCAGCCTCGACGGTGCTTCGGGTCTGGCCCGCTGGGGCTGGACTGCGGTATGGACTGCCGTCGGCAGTATCGTCCTGTATTTTGCAGCTCTCATGTCTACTCATATCGCTGCCTTTCGTACTGCCAGAAATATTCGCCGTGCTGCCATGTCCCACGTACTGAAGCTGCCTCTGGGATTCTTTACAGAAAATCAGTCTGGACGGCTGCGGAAACTCATTGATGACAACGCCGGACTCACGGAGGATCTGCTGGCCCATAAGCTTCCCGACTTGGCCGGAACCGTGGTAACTCCTATCGCCGCCGTCGTGATGCTCTTCCTCTTTGACTGGAAAATGGGGCTTTTGTGTCTGCTCACCATGGTTCTTGCCCTTCTTTCCATGTGTCTGATGATGGGCGGTAAGAACGCGGGATTTTTCCATCGGTACCAGAAGGAAATTGAACGCATGAGCGGCGAGGCAGTAGAATATGTCCGCGGTATTCCCGTGGTTAAGATGTTCCAGCAGACGGTCTACTCCTTCAAGGCTTTTTACGCTGCCATCAAAGATTACAGCGATCTGGCCAGCCAGTATGCTATGAGCTGCCGCGTCGGACAGACCTGTTTCCTGACTTTTATCAACGGAACCTTTGCCCTTCTGATTCCCGCCGCGCTGCTTCTTGCCTCCGGCACAGATGTGAGGACAGTGCTGGTAAACTTTATCTTCTATGCTCTGTTCGCTCCCGCTTGCGGCCAGATGATCAACCGGATCATGTATATGAGCGAGGCTGTCATGGAGGCAGACGAAGCCATAGGACGTCTGGATGAAATTCTCAGCCAAAAGCCAATGGCAGAGCCAAGCGCAAGGAAACAGCCGACAGACACCGCCGTATCCTTTAACCATGTAACCTTTGCCTATCCAGGTGCAGATCACCTGGCCCTGGACGACGTATCCTTTACCGTCCTCCCCGGCCAGGTGACAGCGCTGGTGGGGCCGTCCGGCGGCGGCAAGACGACAGCTGCCAGCCTGATCCCCCGCTTCTGGGATACGAACAGCGGAACCGTCGCAATCGGCGGGATCAATGTCCAGGAGATGGCAGCCGAAGATCTGATGAGGCAGGTGGCCTTTGTCTTCCAGGATACCCGTCTGTTTAAAGAAAGTCTTATGGAAAATATCCGAGCCGCCAGACCGGACGCTTCCAACAGCGAGGTTTTAGCCGCCGCCCACGCTGCCCAGTGTGACGATATTCTGGAAAAACTGCCCCAAGGTTTGGATACTGTGGTGGGAACGAAGGGCGTGTATCTGTCCGGCGGAGAACAGCAGCGAATCGCGCTGGCACGCGCCATTTTAAAGGACGCGCCGATCGTAGTGCTGGATGAGGCCACCGCTTTTGCCGACCCTGAAAATGAACATCAAATTCAGAAGGCATTTGAAGCTCTTACAAAGAACAAAACCGTATTGATGATCGCCCACAGGCTGTCCACCGTACAGGGCGCGGACTCTATCATCGTCCTGCGCGGCGGTAAAATCGCCGAACAGGGCAGCCACGAAAGCCTACTTGCCCTGCATGGCGTTTATGCCGCCATGTGGGAGGATTACCAGCGCAGCGCCCAGTGGAAGGTTGGAAGCCCCGCAGGGGGACACTGTTATGACCGGTACGCCGGGCACAAAAATGAAAAGGGGGAAGCAGTATGACTAAGAAATTACAGCATTTATTCGCGCTCAGTGAAAAAGGGGCAAGAGATCTGGTGACAGCTGTCATCTGGTGCTTTGTATGCAACTTAAGCCTGATGCTTCCGGTAGGAGTTGTCCTGTTTACCGCGCAGCATCTTTTAGATACCATGGAAAACGGCGGCAGTCCCATGGCTGGCTTCTGGATTTATGCGGGCTTTGGCGCGGCTGTCCTGATTCTGCTATTCATTCTTCACTGGTTCCAATACGCTTCGCTGTATCTGGCGACCTATAAGGAGAGCGCCAGCCGCCGGGTAAGCATGGCAGAGACTCTGCGCCGTCTGCCATTGAGTTTCTTCGGGAACCGGGATCTGAGCGACCTGACATCTACCATGATCGCAGACTGCTCCAGCCTGGATCAGATGTTTTCCCACTATATTCCTCAGTTGTTCGCGTCCATTTTCTCCACCCTTGTCATTGGCGCCGCCATGTTCTTCTCGGACTGGCGGATGGCGCTGGCTGTGCTCTGGGTGGTGCCGGCGGCCGTTCTCCTGACAGCTGGAAGCAAGAAGATCCAGGATTCCTTCGGCACAAAAAATATTTTAAATAAGCGGGCAGTTGCCGATTGTATCCAGGAGGGACTGGAAACCATACGGGATATCAAAGCATGCAGCCGTCAGGAAATCTATATGGAAGAACTGGAAGAAAAACTAGCCGCCATGGAAAAAGGCTCCATCCATTCAGAGCTGGCAACCGGTGTATTCGTCTGCTCCGCTCAGGCTTTCCTGCGTCTGGGACTGGCCACTACCATCCTGACCGGCGGGGCTCTTCTGGCAGCCGGAGAGCTTTCTTTCCTCTACTTCCTGGGATTCCTATTTGCCGCCGCAAGACTTTATGACCCATTGGGGCTTGTACTTCAAAATATCGCCGCGACCTTCAATGCCAAGCTGCAGATCGAGCGAATGCGCTCTATTCTGGAACAGCCGGTACAGGAAGGCACAGAGGAATTTACACCGCCAAACTACGATATTTCCTTTGACCATGTGTCCTTCGCCTACCGGGAAGGCGACGGTGTGCTGGAGGATGTAAGCTTCACCGCCAGGCAAGGGGAAGTAACTGCCCTTATCGGTCCCTCCGGGGGCGGAAAATCCACCGCGTGCAAGTTGGCTGCTCGTTTTTGGGATGCCGGCAGCGGAAAAGTGGCCCTCGGAGGCGTGGACGTGTCCGGCGTAGACCCGGAGACACTGTTGAAATACTATTCGATGGTATTTCAAGACGTCGTGCTGTTCCGTGATACTGTGATGGAAAATATCCGCCTGGGCCATCGGGCAGCTTCGGATGAAGAAGTCATCGAAGCTGCCAAAGCTGCCCGATGCGATGAATTTATCCAGAGACTCCCGCAAGGCTATCAGACCATCATCGGAGAAAATGGCTCGACTCTCTCCGGCGGCGAACGCCAGCGAATCTCTATCGCCCGCGCACTGCTAAAGAACGCGCCGGTCGTTCTCCTGGACGAGGCCACTGCCAGCCTTGATGTGGAGAACGAAAGCGCTGTTCAGGAAGCTCTCTCCCACCTGCTTCAGAATAAGACAGTTCTGGTCATTGCTCATCGGATGCGTACCATCGCCGGTGCAGACCACATCGTTGTGCTGGAGAACGGCCGCGTATCCCAGCAGGGCACGCCAAAAGAACTGATGGAGCAGGGCGGTCTGTACCGCCGTATGGTAGAACTGCAGAGGGAAACGACACAGTGGAAGCTTGGAATGTAACAGCCTCTCCCACTCTCAAGAAGGAAAACACATGGCAGCTGCTCATAAAACAGTCTCAACCAATAAACTGAAATAGGGTAGCTGCCATACAGGATGCAAACTAAGAAAAGGTCAATCCGCACAAGGCAGATTAACCTGAATGACAAGGATTTTCCTTGTGCTTCTATATGTGATTACTCCTATCCCATCTTCTTTTTATGAGCCACATGAACAATTTAGAAAAATAATATCCTATCCATATCATCAATCCCATGATGGCAATATAATCGCCATAGAAAAAAATAATTGGCTCATCAAAATTAAAAAACACAAATGGTGTCTGCAAAAACAGGTAGTCTGGAATATCCCGATGGATCAGTGCATACACGCCATAGGCTGCCATCAGAACCCCCGCTACACGACTAAGACGTACTCTCAGTTTTGATGGCTTCCCGCGCAGCTGTCTTGCCATTCCCATAATCATATTCCAATGAAGGCCCAGGTGAAAGGAGAACAGGAGAAACCCCCAATAGGAGCAGATCATGTGCAGCATTCTGCCCAAGCTGCGACCGCCGCGGATCGGCAGAAATGTAAATACTTCGCGAGAGCTCAATACTGCGCTTACCATAAGCCCCATCATCGCAAGGAAAACCAGACCTGCGCTCACAGTCTGCAAAATACGATATGGAGTGTATCGACCATGAAACAAATTTTCCGTCCACTTTCGATTTAAGATATGATGGACGATAAACAGCGCGAACATCCCGACTCCGATCCACTCATGGGCTGTTCTGCCGATCAGTTCAAAGGCCATAAGCAGCATCAGAAGGAGGGTCATGCCAATATCCACCGTAATTTTTCCAATCATTTTTGGCTTCATTAGTCTGTTCTCCTGTTCTCTAATTTTGTTCTAACGGATAAAATTTGTTCGTTTCGGTGTTTCCTGTGGGGGCAGCGGCACCAGTTTGCTGCCGACTTCCTTGCATTTGAGGAAATATGCCATATTGTGGCCTAGGGTCCGCAGGGTGTAAATTCCTTCCCGGTCCTGCAGCACTTCATCCGAAGTTGTGCCATGTACCATATTCCAATATCGGGAGGTAATAATAGGCATCTGCATCAGGCCAAAATATTTGTTGACCTGATCCCAAGTGGCTGTCGTTCCGGCCCGCCGGGCTGATAGGACTGCTGCCGCAGGTTTCAGATAAAACCTTTTCCCGCCACCGTTTAAGTCCGCGTAAAAGGCCCGGTCCAAAAAGGAAGTAAGCGCGCCGGTGGCTCCGGCCCAATGGACTGGCGTGCCGAATACAAAGCCGTCATAGTCCTCTGCCAGCGACAAAAACTCATTGACTGTGTCCTGGAATATGCAGTGGTTCAGGCTACTGCATTTGTGGCAGGCGATACATCCGGAGAGGGGTTTATTCCCAATCCAGAAAATATCCGTGTCAATTCCATTTTGATTCAGCGCCTCCGACACCGTGCACAGCGCCGTATAAGTGCAGCCTTCCCTGTGCGGGCTGCCGTTTACCAACAATACCTTCAAGAGATATCACTCTCCTTAGAATGAGACAAAACCCAGTTCAGAACATCTTCTTCTCCAAACACCGCGTTGCCGCCTCCATGATAGTTTCCGGTAATGCCGCGCTGGGCAAACCATTCGTCACCCGGCGTCTGGATTTGTAAAACTTCGCTGATCTGTTCCTCGCTCCATCCGGCCTCGCTATATGCGTCATAGAGGCTGTTGTATGCGTCCCATGCCTGTTCAGAACCGTAATACTCATCATTCTCCGCCATAAAGATATAAACTGCCACGCCGTTTTCCGCGATGGACGCATAATCCCCATCCCACTGGGATGCCCCGTGCAGATAAGCAGCATAAAGATCCGGGCGCATGGATACGGCCTGGGACATGGTCTCCCCGCCGGCGGAATAACCGGCCGCATAAATGCGGGCCTGATCTACAGAGAAATGTGGAAGGCATTGCGCTTCCCGTATCAGGCTCCGTTTCCATCTCTCCAGAAGAGACAGACGATGCAGACTCTGTTTTCGCATCGGAAGAAGCGGCACAGCCAGAAAAGAAGGACAGAATCAGTGTACAGCATGATAAAAGGATACCAAAGGCGTATTTTTTTCTCCTTTGCATTGGTTCGCACTCCTTACACAATCCTGGTTTTCCCCATATTAGTCAGCATCTCTACCGTGGCGGGATCGTAATGGTCAAAGAACAGGCTCTTGCCCTCATCCAGTGTGTGGATGGCATCCATTTCAGCATCGCTCAGGGCAAAATCGAACACATCCATATTCTGCGCCATTCTCTCCTTGTGGGTGGATTTTGGAATCACCACCACATCGGACTGGATGAGGAACCGCAGGGCGGTCTGGGCGGCTGTTTTGCCGTGATTCTGGCTAATCTCCACCAGCACGGGGTTGGTAAAGCAGCTCTTTTTGCCTTCTGCAAAGGGACCCCAGGCTTCGTGCTGGACACCGTACTTTTTCATATATTCGTGAGCAACTTTTTGCTGCTGGAATACATGGGTCTCCACTTGGTTGACCATGGGGGAAACCTCCGCAAACTGGCACAGGTCAATGAGCCGGTCTGGGTAGAAGTTGGACACCCCAATGGCCCGTAGCTTCCCGGCTTTGTAGGCTTCCTCCATCGCCCGGTAAGCGCCGTAGTAGTCCCCAAAAGGCTGATGGATTAGCATCAGGTCCAGATAATCAGTTTTCAACTTTTGCAGGGACTTATCGATGGAGGCTTTTGCTTTTTCATAACTGGCGTTGGACATCCAGATCTTGCTGGTGAGGAACAGCTCTTCACGGGGCACGCCTGATTTCTGAACAGCACTGCCCACTGCCTCCTCATTTCCGTAGGACTGTGCCGTATCGATGGAGCGGTAACCGACCGAAATGGCATCCAATACACAGTGCTCATATTCTTCGTTTGAAACCTGGAAAACACCATATCCCAGCTTCGGCATTTTTACTCCATTATTCAGCGTTACATATTCCATGATCAATGACTTCCTTTCTCTATTTGATTTGCCTCTCTTCGGATATTTTCCGAGGGAAAATCTCTTGTTCTGATTCTATTGTAAAAGGTTTTCAGGATTTGCAGAAGTCTCGATTGGTTGCGCAGTTTTAACCGACAGGTTTATGCTTTTGAGCCTAAAAAAGATGCCGGAAACTTCCGACATCTTTTTAAGGCTATCACCGATTGTACCTGAGCCACAGCACATCTCCATTCATGGCCTTTGTCTCTGCGAGATGAAACGCTACAGGTCCGCTGCGGGGCCAAAAACCCGACTGTTCAAAACTGATACCAGCCGCCTCCTTATTTTAGTTTGCCGCCATCGCTGAACGCATTGCCCACGCGCTCACCCAACACATGATAGCCATTATTGGCAGGCTCGAAGGAAATCGGGCGGAACTTACCCATGTCCAGTTTTCCATCGCTGCCCAGCACACTTTCATCAATGCTCACATTGACGATCTGACCGATGATATTGCCATCTTCATTGACTTTTAATAATGTACACTCCAGTGCCACCGGCAGCTCGTCTATGAGAGGCGCATCCACAAACTCGCTTTTTGTAGTATGGAAACCTGACTTATCCATCTTTTTCGGCTCGTTATTGCCGGAGGCCATACCCACATAATCAGCGGGTACCACATGAGCCGCATCGGCAAAAGCAACAGTAAAAGCACCCTTTGCCTGGATATTCTTTGTCGTTTTATGTCCGGCGCTCAAACAGAGCACTACCTTGTCGGAATCATAGAGCCCACCCCAGGCGGCGTTCATAGCATTAGGGGTTCCATCCTCATTGTAGGTGCCAATGATCAGCACCGGTAACGGATAAAACCAGGATTTTGATCCAAAATTTTTACGCATATCAAGCCTTCCTTTCTTTGATAATGGCGCATTTTTCGCGCCATTGAGGTACACCCAAAGGGTGTTTCATGAATTGGCTTCGGAGAAAGCCGGGCAGGGCCCGGCCAAATCCGATTATTTCTGTCCATCTACATCCGGCACTATTTCCGCATACCGTTTCAGCATTTCCGGGGTGCTGGTATAATAACGCTTCTGCTTGTCCAGAGCAGTAATTTTCGTCATTTCCTCATCGGTCAGAGCAAAGTCAAAGAGGTCAAAGTTATCCTTAATATGCGCCGGATTTTTGGAGCCGGGAATCACGATGTTGCCAGCCTGAATGTGCCAGCGCAGGATGACCTGGACGTTGCTCTTGCCATACTTTTTACCCAGTTCAGTGAACAGCGGCTCCTGAATCAGCGCCTTGTCCCCATGTCCCAGGGGATACCACGCCTGGATCACGATGCCTTCTTTATTCAAGAACTCTTTCAACTTCTTTTCCTGAGAATAGGGATGCACTTCCGTCTGCAGAACTGCGGGCTTCACTACGCAAATGTCTAAAATCTCCTGGATCTGCTTCTCATGAAAGTTGGAGAGTCCGATGGCCTTTACTTTGCCTTCCTTGTACGCCTTCTCCATCTGCCGGTATCCTGCAACGTAATTACCTGCTGGCTGATGAATCAAAAGCAGGTCAATATAGTCAGTGTCCAGGCGTTTCAGCGTCTTTTCCACCGCATCCTCCCGCTCATAAAAACTGGGCCACAGCTTGGTTTCCAGGAAAATCCCCTCACGGGAAACGCTGGATTTCTTCATCGCTCTGCCGACGGCCTTCTCATTTACATAGGCGTTGGCAGTGTCGATCAGGCGGTAGCCGCACTGGAGGTCTGAGAGGACAGAAGCCTCCGCTTCATCCGGCGTCAGCAAAAAGGTGCCGATTCCAGCCATAGGCATTTTTACTCCATTGTTCAAAGTTGCGTATTCCATCATTCATACATCCTTTCTGATTACAAATCAATCGTTATAAATCACAGGTTTGATCAGACTCGAACGCCGCTGGTGCAGGGCGACCAGATAAGCGGCCTGATAAATGCGCCTGTGGGACAGGGACCTTATGAGAAGAAATAGGAGTTCCCCCAAATACAGCGGACATTTCCATAGAACTGAGGGCGTTGTCAAGCGCATTGACCTCATCGGACGACAGCTTGATCATGGCAGCTCCGGCGTTTTCCGCCATCCGTTCTTCTTTCCGCGTGCCGGGAATAGGCACGATCCAGGGCTTCTTGCACAGCATCCAAGCCATGGAGATCTGCGCAGGCGTTGCATTTTTCTCCGCTGCCATATCATGAAGCAGCTTCAGAAGGGCTGCGTTCTGCTCCACAGCCTTATCGGTAAACTGCGGCATAGCGGCGCGGTAATCGGTTTTCGGGTCAAACGTCTGTCCCTTTCCGTATTTTCCTGTGAGAAAGCCGTTCGCCATTGGGGAAAAAGCTACCAGACCTACGCCAAGCTCCTCCAGCACGGGGAACAGGTGCTCATAATGGCGCGCCATCATGGAATAACGGTTCTGCACTGCTGTCACAGGACAAACCGCATTTGCGCGGCGCAGGTAATCTTCGTTGGCTTCCGAAATGCCCCAGTGGGTGATCTTGCCTTCTTTTATTAAATCCGACATCACGCCCGCAACTGTCTCCGGTTCCACATCTGGATCGATGCGGTGCTGGAAATACAGGTCGATATGGTCGGTATCCAGCCGCTTCAGAGAGCTCTCCACCGATTTGCGGATCGTCTCTGGGCGAGAATCCGGAATCAAAGGAACCGGTACCTTGCCGCTTTCAAAGTCAAATCGCAGTCCAAATTTTGTGGCGATGACAGCCTGATCCCGCACCGGAGCAAGGGCTTTTCCCACCAGCGTTTCGTTGACATGCGGATCATCCGGCGTGCCGTAAACCTCAGCAGTATCAAACAATGTATATCCCAGATCAAACGCCCGGCGCAGCAGGCGGATGGTTTCTTTTTCGTCTGTCGGCGCACCGTAGGCATGGGAAAAGCCCATACAGCCAAGACCGACGGCGGAAACCGTTAAATCTTTTCCTAAAATGCGAGTTTCCATCTTGTGCACCTCTTTCTTTCCTTTATTTATATTGTAATACTGTACAGTGTAATCCAGAAGTCTCTGTTTGTTATGTAGTTGAAACTGAGAGGTTTATGCTCTGCTTTCTCCAGCCTTCAAACCTCGGAAAGTATGGAAATACATCCCCAGCGAAACTGGTAGCATGATGACCTCCACCACCAACTGGGTCCAGATCATCCCGTACAGACCAAAAATCAGGTTCATCACGATCAGCAGCGGGATGTTCAAAAGCCCCTGGCGGCATGAGGTGAGGATCGCAGACTGTGCGCCTTTTCCCATGGCTTGCAGGGTGTAGCTGATCAGGAAGTTCACGCTGGTCAACGGCACCGCAAGGCAGGCGATACGCAGGAAGGAAGCGCCCAGAGTGCTGGTCTGCGTTTCCGGGATAAATAGGTGCAGGATCTGCGGCGCAAAGGCAGCGAAGCCGGCAATGAAACAGGCAGACATTACCAGCGCCACTTTCCATGAGAATGTAGATACTCTGCGCATCCGGCCATAGTCTTTGGAAGCAAAGTTGTATCCCACCAGCGGCATAAAGCCCTGGCACAGCCCCATGGAAACATTCAGCGGGAACTGGTCGATACGTTTCACCACACCGTAGGCCGCCACGGGTATGTCGCCGTAGCCGGAAGCCAGATGTACCATCACCATATTGGAGGCGTTTCCCAATGCAGTAGCCAAAGCAGACGCCAGGCCGACCGAGAAGATGGGGCGTACAAAGCGGAAGGTAAAGTGCCGGGGATTCAGGGAAACCGCCGTTTTGTCCTTCAGCCGTATATATTGGATGATAAAGAATACCACCGAAGCGGTATTCGACAGCGCTGTGGCGATAGCAGCTCCCGCCACATTCAAATGAAATATAAAGATGAAAACAGGGTCCAGCACCACATTGAGGATACCGCCGAACATCATACCGGCGCTGGCCTGTTTCGCATGGCCCTCACTCCGAAGCAGATGTCCTAGCGCCAGGCTCACCATGGTTGGCACGCCGCCCAATACTGCCACCCAAAGAAGATAATCCTCTGCATAGCCATAGGTATCCGGGCTGGCTCCCAGAAAATTCAGCAGGGGGACGCGGGCTAACCAGGTGCCTAGGGAAAAGAGAAGCGTCACCGCCGCACCGCCCCAAATACTGAACACGGACACATATTTGATATCCTTGTGGTTTTGCGCCCCCATCATCCGGGAGATCAGGCTGCTGCCACCCAAGCCGAACAGGTTTCCCAGGGCGGTCAGAAGATTAAACCAAGGTGATACCAACGAAACAGCGGCCACCATCAGTGGGTCACCAATCTGTCCTACAAAAAAGGTATCCGCAAGGTTATAGATCATGGTCACCACCTGACTGATGATGGTTGGAATTGCCAAAGTTGCTACCGCTTTCGGTATCGGCATTTTTTCAAACAAGTATTTTTCTGCATCTTCTTCCATTGCTTTCCTCTCTTCCTTTCAAAAAACCGGCAGACTCCTCCTGCAAAGGTCGGAGCCTGCCGGCATGATAACAGGCGGATAATCCGCTCTGGATTGTTAATTCTCCGCGAACACAGCTCCAAGCCATTGGTCGTAGGTTGAAATCCAATCGCCGCTGGCTCCAAAGCCGTGGGGCATTCCGTCAAGCTGCAGCCGTTCTACCTCCACGCCCGCTTCCTCCGCTGCGTCAGCATTGGCCAAAAACTGTTTATAAAACGGATCGCGGGTTCCGTAGCAGTAAAAGGTCGGCGGCAAATTGCCAGATCGCAGCAGCTCCACATCGGTGGTGCCCACACTCAGACGGCCATAGAACGAATAGATCATACCGCAGGCCGCCGCATCAGCAGAAACGCTGTCCAGTTCATCCGGCTGATACTGTGGGTCCAGAACAGATGGACTTATATCCCCATCAAAGTGAAGCAGCATTTCACCGCTTAAAATTCCGCCTGCTGAAAACCCCATTACGGCAATGTCTTGTGGGTTGATGCCGTATTCCTCCGCGTGGGAGCGGACAAAGCGTACAGCTCTTGCCAGATCCAACGCACCTTCCTGCTGGGTGTAGGGCCGTAGGCGGTAGTCTACCACAAAGCTCTGATAGCCCACAGCACTGAGTGCTTCCGCCACATCGATTCCCTCCGGCTGATCGCTGCGGAACTGGAAGGCCCCGCCGGGGCAGATAAGCACTGCGCCCTTGATCTTGATTCCCTCCGGGACGGGAAAGCTGGTAATGTAAGGCCGGAAGTCTGGATCATCCGAATAGCCGCCGTTATTGACGGTGTACTCCGTCTGTGCCGGAGCATTGCCCTCTTCCCAAAGATAGAGGACTTGTTGCTGATTCGGCGTGACAGTAGCAGTAGCCACAGTATTTCCATCACCGGCCTGTGGGACAGGTTCACCGCTGGTTAGGGATAATCCCCCTGCCCAGGCGGTAATGTCCTCCTGGGATGTATCCGCTGTGAAAATCAGGGCATCGTTCCCCATCAGTGCGCCAGGCTCCAACTGGGAGATAGCGGAGTAGAGGGAAACAGCGCTGGTAACAAAGGCGGAATCCGCTGATTCATCCAGAACAAAGGGATAAATGGTACGAGCTCCAAAATCAAACCGTTCCAGAAAATCCTCAACCGAAGCGGATACACGATCATCCTGAGAGGAAAAACCCAATAGGACAAATTCATACTGGTCCGCTTGCAGATCGTTGTCATTCCCTATTTCTATAAGGTCAGCGGAAAGTTCCTGGGCAATCCACCCGGCGGCCTCTTTAACCGGATACTGCGCCGGATCATAGGCAATCAAAATGTTCGGATTCTCCACTAGTTCATTCTTCTCCTTTGCGCTGCCGTTTTGTTCTTCTTGGGATGTGTTATCCCCCGCAGTTAAGGCAAAATGCCCGCTATCTTCGTGCTGGCAGGCGGCCAGACAGAGGCTCAGCATGACCGCCAATATCAAAGCTAAAACTCTTTTCATCCGGCGCACCTTCTTCCGCTCATCAGGACAAGTTCAGGCTGCCAATCCACTCCTGTATATCTGCCTCGCTGGCGCTGGAACGGAAGCGCATCCCTTCCTGCCAGTCTCCAGTGCCGGCCAGTTCTGCCAGTAATTCACCGCTTTCACCCAGACCAGAGCTGGAAGAAGTACAGAAGGGGATCACGGTCTTACCGGTAAAATCATTAGCCTCTACAAAACCATCCGTCGGCCATGCTGCAATGCCCCACCAGATCGGATAACCGATGAATACCGTGTCGTAGCTGTCCCAATTTTCCGCGGTATCCGCTACCAGCTCTACATCCCGCAAGCTTTCATCATAGTATTCCTGGGAAACGCGGCTGTTGTCATTCGTCCAATCCAGATCATCGCTGGTGTAAGGCTCTACCGGCTCCAGTTCAAACAAATCGCCGCCGGTGATGTCCGCAATATAGTTCGCCACCTGCTCCGTGTTTCCGGTAGCTGAATAATAGACGACCAGGGTTCCTCCTGCCTCGCCTTCCGTTTCCGGCTGAGAAGAAGGTTCTTCTGTGGATTCTGCGGGTTCTGTGGATTCCGGCACCTCGCTGGGTTCCTGCGTTTCGCTGGAAGCGGCGGAGTTGGATGTTTCTGGGGCGCTGGTTTCATTAGACGAACTGTTGCCGCAGGCGGCCAGGCTCAAAACCATCGCCAGACTCAAAAAAATGGCTGCTAATTTTTTCATATTGGTCGTTCCTTTCTTAGTTCTAAATGTTTTATTCATAGCATTCCTGGAAGATTGTCAGAATTTCCTTGTGGGTCATGGGCTTATAGCTGCCCTGGGAGATACCGCAGGAGTCGGCGATTTCTTCCAGTTGCGCCTTGTCTGCGCCCAACTCTTTGAGCGTGGCGGGCAGGCCAAGCTCTTTGATAAAAGCGGCTAAGGCGTCGATGCCCGCCAGGGCCAGCTCCTCATCCGTTTTCCCGTCACGGGCGATACCCCACACATTCTCGGCAAAGCGGATGAACTTGGGCAGTCCCTCCTTGTAAATATGGCGGTAGTAGACCGGGTGGAGCACCGCCAGGCCGCAGCTGTGGTTGCAGTTTGTGTAAGCCCCAAGCTGGTGCTCCATGTTATGGCACTCAAAGTCACACTTCTTGCCCATCTTGATGAGCCGGTTTTCCGCCATAGTAGAATCCCACATCAGGTTGGAACGAGCCGTGTGATCTTCCGGGTTGTCCATTGCAACGCGTAGGTTGCGGATAACACTGCGCATCAGCGCCTCCATGATGTCGTCGGAAACATTGTCCTCGTTGGGCTCACTGAAATAGGTCTCCATGATGTGACTCAGGATATCGAAGCTGCCGGAGGCCATCTGCTTTTTCGGTACAGAAAATGTATAGGTAGGATCCATCAGGGCAAAGCAGGGGTTGAGGGCTGGATAATCCCGTCCGGTCTTGACCTTCTTTTCCTCATTGGTTATCACCGCGCCGCCGTTGCACTCACTGCCAGTGCCGGCCACCGTAACCACAACGCCCAAGGGCAGGGGTTCAAAGTCGATGACACCAGGCCGAGCCCAGAAATCCTCCCAGATGTCCCCGTCATACCGGGCTGCCAAAGAGACGGCCTTACAGCAGTCCATTGCGCTGCCGCCGCCCACGGCCAGAATCATATCCGCCTGGTTGTCCCGTGCCAGTTTCGCGCCCTCCTGAACCTTGGCGTAGGTGGGATTAGACATGATGCCGGAGAACTCCACAATGTTTTTGCCGGCCTCCTTTAGAATGCTGGTGATCTCATCATAGACACCATTTCTCTTGATGCTGCCGCCGCCATAGGAGAGCAAAATGGTATTGGCGTTTTTCGTCAGGCAGGCCAGATACTCTTTCACACAGCCCTTACCAAAGTAAACCTTCGTAGCGTTTTGGAAAATAAAGTTGTTCATAACAATGCTTCCTTTCTGTAAAATGTTTTATGTTCGATCAACGGGATGCTCACATTTGCATTTCCCAAAAGGCAACTGCTTCATCCAACCATCCTTCCGCCACCGTGCCGGTTCCCAGCCCAAACCCGTGGGGCAGGCCAGGATAGTGGTGAAATTCGGTGGGAATCCCCAGGGCCTCCAGCGCTTCAATGCGGCGTTCCATGGTGAGCCAGTTTGCGATGCCATCGCTTTCTCCTACACAGGCGAAGGTTGGCGGGTCATTTTCTGTGTAATCGCTGTGGCCGGTATACTGCATGATAACGGCCCCAGGTCTGGGCAATTCGTCCCCGCCAAAGGCCGCCGGGCCATAGGAGCCCAGCCAGGCCGCCATACGGCCTCCGGCTGAACCGCCCCAGAGAGAGTAACAGTCGGTGTCAACCCCCAGTTCTTCCGCGTGCTCGAAAATAAAGCTGATGGCCCTCGCCAGATCCTCACAGGCTGTTTGGGCTCCGGGACGGTAGATGAGAGCGAAGGCATGATACCCCCGCTTAGATAACTCCAACGCGTGGGGAAAACTGTCCTGCATAGCTCCCACATAAGCAAAACCACCGCCCGCATTGCACACGGCAAATTGGGCTCCCGGGTCACCGCGGAAAAAGAATAATCCGGTATCCTCTTTTGCAGGATCTTCCGCTTTTTCTTCCTCCGTATAGATGTCGTAGAAAACAGTTTCGCCAGCGTTGGCTCTCTGCCACAGGGTATTGACGATCTCCACAGTTTCCTCCGGGTCGATGTTGTTGTACCAAGTCAGCTGCAGATCTCCAAGAGTACTGCCGCTCATATACCAGTCATCCGCCGGAAAGAGCAACCGCCCATATCCTACGAAAACCGAATTGTCAATCACATCCTGAATGGAAGTAGATGTTGTGAATGGCTCTGCCATTTGATCTGCGGGCGCAAAGCTGTCCGGTTCCTGCTGGGAATCTGCATGATCCAAAAGGCCGGCATTCTCGCCAGGAGGTGATTCCCCGGAAGAAATTGTTTCTGTCTGTCCACGGCCTGCACAACCCGCCAGGCAAATCAGTAAGAAAACCGCAATGGCCAGAATTCCCTGCGCCTTCATCGTGCCACCTTCCTCTCTTTCTTTTCTGATTTCATTATAAAAAAAACGAGACCTCAACAGAAGTCTCGTTTCGTTATGAACTATTTACCTTAAGGTTATTACTTTCCTTGCTCTTTCGCCTTTTGCACTGCCCGCAGGAACTGTTTCACCACAGGGGATGGAAAGGGAGAATGGAGCAGGCCATAGGGAATGGTGTAGTTCCAATCCACCGGAAGAATCTTCAAAAGCGGGTGGACATACTGCCATTTAGGAACCGCCATCAGCACACAATTATTATTTTCGCATTGATTGAACGCGTTGACATCGTAAAAATCAAAGTCCACAATCTGGATCTGCGGATGATTTTTCCACAAATCATCCCGCAGCAAGTCCACATAATGGCTCCATTCGCGACGCATTAACATCAGTTTTTCGCTATATAGGTCCTGCACAGTCAGCTTATCTTTCCCAGCCAGCCGATGATGGACGGACACAGCCACACAGATGGGTTCCCTTGAGATTTCCAATCCGGCACAGCGGCGCAGGTTCAGCATCGTCTCATCAAAAATGCCTGCTATCACATCAATATTCTGCCCCAGGTTGGCCAAGATTTCCCGGGCATTCTCAGGTGTGTTGTCGAAGGGTACCAGTTGGAACTTGATACCAGGGCAGTCTTCCTGCAGTTTTGGCCAAAGATCTACCAGTACCTGCGCCGGTGTCATGGGGGATGTACCGATGCGGATAATGTCCTCACTCTTTTTCATAGCGTTTTTCGCCCGCGTCACCGAGTCTTTGCAATATTGGATGATATATTTTGCGTCCTGTGCCAACGATTTTCCGGCCTCGGTCAGCTGAAGCCCCCGATGCGTGCGTACAAAAAGCTGCAGGTCCAGATTTTCTTCCAGCAGGTTAATCTGCTTGATAACCGCCGGTGGAGAAATATATAGTTTCTCTGCGGCTTTATTAAAACTGCCACACTCGGCCACGCAGAGGAAGGTTTCTAATTGGGGGTTATACATAAAATTTTCAACTCCTATCAGCGGGCAGATTCTTTTATTTCCCGCCTCCGTTTGTCTTTTGGCTTTTCTGCATCTTTGGGAATAAGCCAAACCCGTCCTATTTTCTCTGCTCCGGGAATACGTCCATCCGAGCAGTAGTAATTGATTTGTCGGGGAGAAATATTCCACTTTTCCCCTGCTTCTTTCAATGTCATATAATCCATCGGCTTCTCCTCCACTACAATTATATTTCGCTTTTTCGAAGAAAACAAGCCATTGTTTGTGAAATAATTTTGAATAATCAGCAGTAATTTTACCAATTCCAATACTTTCTTAAAAGTTCATCTCGACCATCATCCCTGATTCTCCCTACTTCATACTGCAACCACTCATCTGGCGTTGGTAATTCCCCCTTGCTTGCACAGTTTTTCGCCAGTGATAGGGAAACGCCTTTGACTTTAGAACAGCAAACACTTTTTGCAAAATGGAGTACTTGAACAGATAGGCAGAAACAGATCCTTCTGGATTTGATGGATTCCATCTGAAGCACATTGACCGTCAATGGCAATGTGCTTTTTCTATTTGTATGATCGTTTACTTGGCATAGGTCAGTATTTTTGTAATACTGCTTTATGCTCCTCTGCCATTCCCAGACACCATCTTGGATGTCTGTCTCCTGTAAAGGCGCACATCCCGAACAGCACATGGAAGCAGCCGCAAGCAGGGCTGAAAGCCGAAAAATATACCTACTTTTCATGTGTCACATTCCTTTTGCCCGACAGCTTTTGCAACTCTTTGGCTCCGTAGTAGGACAGGAACACAAACAGGCCCATAATGGCGAGATACTCTGTAAAAAACAGTGGGTACGGGCGCTCAAAATCAAAAAGCACAAACGTAGTTGTTAAGAACATATAAGTGAGAAACTGATTATTTATAAATGCATAAAATCCATATACAGCGATTGCTGCTCCTACAAGGTGAAATAAAATTTTCAGAGATTTCGATTGAATCGGCCCGGATATTTTTCGCACCATGCCCAGGATCATATTCCAGTGTAGCCCCAAATGCAATGCCATCAGAACAAAACCCCAAAACGACCAAAAAATATGCATAGGACGGGCCAATGCGATTCCGCCGGATATGGGCAGGAAGGCAAAAACTTCTCTGGATAGGATAACAGCACTTACCATAGTTCCGAGCATGGAAAGACAAAGTAACAGATTTACAATGACCTGCGCCATGCGAAAAGGCGTATAATTGCCTTTAAATAGATTGCCAAGCCACTTAAAATTCAGGGTATGATGAACGATCCAGAGAATAAACATTCCTGCGCCGATCCATTCATGGGCCGATTCTCCTGTAATCTGTCTTGCCATCAGCAGCAAGAGCAATATCGTCATAACAAAATCAATACTGATTTTGACCATCATCTTTGGTTTCATTGTGATCCTCCTTTGAAAAAAGCCTGCCTCAATCATAAGGCAGACTTTGTATAAATGGTGTCCTTGCTGCCTAAAAGCGTTTTAATGCCTGTAATGGCAGTATCTTACAGGTTCAGTCCTGCAACCCATTCCGTAACGTCCGACTGTGCGTCAGGCACGCTATTGCGGGAAATGGAGAGGCCGTCCTCGATTATGATAGCGTCAGGCTGCAGTTCCTGAATTCTCTGGATTGTCCGGGAAAAACCGCTTCCCCCATGAGTGGTAAAGGGGATAATCGTCTTCCCGCTGAAATCATATTCCTCCAGGAAAGTATACAGCGGCATAGGAAGATCCGCGTTCCAGTTAGGATAGCCAAGGAAAATCACATCATAGCTGTCCAGATTCTCAATTTGTGTGGCAAGTTCCGGTCTTGCGTCCTCCGCCCGTTCATTATAAGCAAACTCCAGAAGGGGATCATGACTGCCGGGATATTCCTGCACCGTTTCAATACGGAACAAATCGCCGCCGGCTTCCTGCTGGATGAGCTGGGCAATGTACTGGTTATTTCCCAAAACTTCCCCATCCACGACCACGCGGCTGGCCCCGGCTACCGTATCCACACCATCTGTTTCCGGTACGGAAAAATAGGCAATCAAAATATTGCCATCAGAGGCGGTGCCTTCTGTCACAGTGGATTCCTCAGATTCATTATCACCTGCAGCCGGGGTTGAAGCAGGCGCATCCGTTGAGGAGGGTGCTTGTGTTGCTGTTTCTCCCTGTCGGTTGTTGCTGCAAGCAGTTAAAGAAAGAACCAGAACGGAAGAAAGAATAATTGCTGCTAATTTTCTCATGGGTAAATGCTCCTTTCCTATTTGTTATCTCTTTCAACAGATTTTTTTGCCCATCTGATAGGCTTCCTGCATCGCGGGATTTTTCTTAATATCGCCAAGCTGCCAGGCTCCGGCACCATAGATCACACCCATCTCTTTCGCTCCCGGCAGGCATTCTATGTAACCGCGCAGCCCGTCAATGGTTCGCTCCATTGCGGCCTTTCCGGCGGCGGCAGTGGCAATCAGATAAAATTCCTTATTTTCAAGACCAGGCATCTGCGCTCCGCCCAAAGTACGGTCAATCATGGTTTTCATCTGCGCGCACATGGTATAAAAATACACAGGGGTTGTCAGGACAATCACATCGGCCTCCCGCATTTTTCCCAGAAGCATCCCCATATCATCCTGTTTCACACAATGTCCGGTTTGTTTGCAGGCATAGCAGGCAGAGCAATAATCAATGGTAAGCTCCGCAAGCCGGATTTTCTCCACCCGATTGCCCGCTTCTTCTGCGCCTTTTCCAAAGGCATCGCACAAGGTATCTGAGTTGCCGCCCTTGCGAG
>CALWRT010000186.1 GCA_944384015.1 uncultured Lachnospiraceae bacterium
TCTGGAGGTTTTCGATGTGCTTCTCCAGATTGACGATTCCTTTCTTCAAGGCGTCCAGGTTCTCTTTAGACAGCTCCGCCTTCGGCACTCCTCCATTATACTTTAATGCACGCACAGTGGCCACCAACACAGCCGCGTCCGGTTTCAGCCCGGTCATGCGGCATTTGATATCGAAAAATTTCTCCGCTCCCAGATCAGCGCCGAATCCTGCCTCTGTAATGACAATATCTGCCAGCTTCAGAGCAGCCTTCGTGGCACGGACGCTGTTGCAGCCGTGGGCAATGTTGGCAAAGGGTCCCCCGTGTACAAGGGCCGGGGTATGCTCCAGTGTCTGGATTAAATTCGGCTTCATAGCGTCTTTCAGCAGGGCAGCCATTGCCCCCACCGCATTCAGATCCTTTGCAGTCACAGGATCGCCGCTGTATGTATATGCCACGATAATGCGTCCAAGACGCTCTTTCAGATCACGCATATCCTCCGCAAGGCATAAGATTGCCATAATTTCCGATGCCACGGTAATGACAAAGTGGTCTTCCCGTACAAACCCGTCCATCTTGCTGCCAAGGCCCACTACAATATTGCGCAGCACACGGTCATTCATATCCACACAGCGCTTCCATACAATCTGCCGAGTATCAATCCCCAGGGTATTGCCCTGCTGGATATGGTTGTCCAACAGCGCTGCCAGCAGATTATTAGCCGATGTAATTGCATGGAAGTCCCCTGTAAAGTGCAGATTCAGATCTTCCATCGGGACAACCTGGGCATAGCCGCCTCCGGCCGCTCCTCCTTTAATGCCGAAACAAGGACCCAGAGAAGGCTCTCTCAGAGCAATGACCGCTTTCTTCCCAAGCCTTCCCATCGCCTCCCCCAGTCCTACTGTCGTCGTCGTCTTTCCCTCGCCTGCCGGTGTGGGATTAATCGCCGTCACAAGCACCAGCTTGCCGTCTGGGCGGCTCTGCATCCGATCTAACAGTTCATCGGACAGCTTCGCCTTGTATTTGCCGTAAAATTCCAGATCCTCCTCGGGAATATCCAGCTTAGCCGCCACATTGGCAATATGCTCCATTTTCGCCTCCTGGGCAATTTCGATATCTGTCTTCATAACCGTCTCCCTCTCTTTTTCCTTATTCTGAAAATACTTATTATCTCTATATGATGATAGACCATGCATAATCGATGACGCAGGAGCACAAGATCCTGCGCTTCATCACAGGTTCCACAAGGCCGCCTCTTATACATGCTCATCTACATACTGCTCGAATTGCTCCATGGACATCAGCACTTTTCTGGGCTTCGTCCCTTCTTCCTCTCCTACAACGCCGGCCTGGGCAAGCTGATCCATAATTCTCGCGGCCCGGTTGAAGCCGATCTTGAACCATCTCTGAAGCATGCCGATGGATGCTTTATCTTTCTCAATGATGAATTTTCCCGCTTCTATAAAGTAGGCATCACGATCTGATCCTGCCCCCTGACCTCCTCCGCCCGCCACAGAGGCAGTTACCTCACCGATCTTCTTCTCGATCTCCTGGCTGTAGCTTATAGCTGACTGCTGTTTTGCCAGGAAATCCACCACCGCTCCCACTTCCTCATCGGACACAAAGGCGCCTTGGATTCTAGACGGCTTCTGATAGCCCTGGGGATAGAAGAGCATGTCTCCCTTGCCCAGCAGCTTCTCAGCCCCATTCATGTCAAGAATCGTCCTGGAATCCACGCCGGAAGATACAGAGAATGCTATTCTAGACGGCATATTGGCCTTGATCAGGCCTGTAATGACATTGACCGACGGACGCTGGGTCGCAATGATGAGATGGATGCCGGCCGCCCTGGCAAGCTGGGCCAGACGGCAGATGGAATCCTCTACTTCTCCAGGCGCCACCATCATCAAATCAGCCAGCTCATCCACAATGATGACGATCTGAGGCATTTTCTCCGGCTTCTCTGTACTGTCTGTCTCCGGCAGGCTGTCCACCTTCGCGTTATAGCCCTTCAGATCTCTGACATTGACTTCCGCAAACTTCTGATATCGTTCCATCATCTCCGCCACTGCCCAATTCAGCGCACCGGCCGCTTTCTTAGGATCTGTCACAACTGGTATATACAAATGGGGAATCCCATTATAGACTGAGAGCTCCACCACCTTCGGATCGATCATAATCAGCTTAACTTCTTCAGGTCTGGCGTGATACAGAATGCTGATAATGATCGTATTGATACAGACGGATTTACCGGAACCGGTAGCTCCCGCGATGAGCAGATGAGGCATCTTCGCAATATCTGCCACAACTGTCTCTCCGCCAATATCTTTGCCTACAGCAAAAGCAAGTTTGGACGGATGATTCAGAAATTCTTTGCTCTCCAGCAAATCCCGCAGCATCACCGAGGTGTTCTCTTTATTTGGCACTTCAATTCCCACTGCGGCTTTTCCCGGTATCGGCGCTTCCATGCGGATGTCTTCCGCCGCCAGGTTCAGCTTGATATCATCCGACAGGCCAACAATCTTGCTCACCTTCACCCCCTGCTCCGGGGACAGTTCATACCTTGTCACCGTCGGGCCGCAGCTTACGTTGGTAATCTTGGCATTGACGCCGAAACTTCTCAAGATATCTTCCAGCTTCTGTGCTGTCTGCATGAGCTGACTCTCAGTTGTCCCGCCGGTATGCTTCCCTTTCTTCAACAGTCCAAGGGGCGGGAATATGTATTCCTTCCAAGGCTCCGCCTGATGGTGATCCATCTCTTTTCGGATATCGTCGGCGGACACGGTCTCCCCCTGTCCGGCATCTTCTCTCCCATAGAGTTCTTGCCTTCCGCTTCTCTTTGCCGGCAAAGGCTCCAGCCGAACGTCCAGATCCGACAAAAGCTGTTCCTCGCCGTCTTCCTCGCTCTCATAGACTTCCCTATTTCTCCGTTCATGGGGCTGATCTGCCCTAGGTTCTTCTTCCTCTGACTCTGTCACACGGATGCCTGTGATAGTGAAAGGCTGCTTACCTTTGGGGAGATCCGAAAGGTCTTCCTGGACAGCCGGCTCTTCCTTAGAAACCTTATCCTCTGTCTCCGGCTTCTCTGCTTCAGCTTCCTCCTGCACCACATGGCTCTTCTTCGGCGCATTGACTTCATGGAGGTCGCCGTCTGGCCCGTCAGCCATAATCACCGTATCTCTCGCTACACCTGTCACTTTCTTATCCATTCTGCGCATAGGGCGCTGTTCTTCCTCTTGAGCTTCCTCAAGCCGTCTCTGTCTGCGAAGCTGCGCCTGTTCTTTTCTTCTGGCAGATTCCACCACGGCCCGGTCATATACCTTCCGGCTCCCCTTCTGCACTTGGCGCACAAAGGAATGCTCCGTGATAACCACAAGGCAAATAATCAGGAGAATGCCGCACAAAATAGACGCTCCCGCCATTCCAACCGCCGGATACAGCACGCTTGTGAGCACTCCTCCCACAGCCCCTCCGCTGATATGCCGGTCCGCACCGTAGGCGTACAGTTCCCCGGCCGCAGCAGAAGCGTCATAATCCACCGCGAACAGCTGGATCAGCGTACACAGCATGACCACAGCGAGAATGGCCGACACAACCTTAATCGACGCTACCACATTCCCGTTATTGGACAGCTGAAAAGAGACACTGAAAAATAATAAAAATGGAAAGATATAAGCGGCCGTTCCAAAAATACCGAACAAAAAGTCCCCCACAAAGGCACCCACATAGCCGCCCACACCGAGACAGCTTAAAAACAGCAGGATACTCACCGCCAGGGTAATCAGTATCACGACCTCTTTCCCAATAAAGCTGTCCTGTTTCTTCGCCGCTTTCCTAGCGCTTCCTTTCTTGCCTGTGGTGCGCTTTGTATTCTTTTTCGCAGTTTTGCTCTTCGATGCCGCCATTCCAAAGCCTCCAAATCGTTTTACATAAAATATCACAGACTATTATAGCATTGAAAAAAGCGGCTGTCATTATTTTTTTTGCCTGCCGATCATTCCGCGAAGCTTTTCCAGCGCTGTACAGATGCCGCCTACTTCGTCAATCAAGCCCTCTCTGACAGCTTCTTCCCCCACTAGAATCGTCCCCAAATCCTTGGTGAGCATTCCGGTATTCATCATCATTTCCTCCAGCCTAGCTTTACGGGCGCTGCTGTGTCCAGAGATAAACCCAAGGATCCGTTCCTGCATCAGCCGGAAATAGTCATAAGTCTGCGGAGCGCCGATAATCAGCCCGCTCATGCGCACTGGATGGATAATCATAGTTCCGGTTGGCACAATAAAAGAATAGTCTGCCGACACAGCCAGGGGGACACCGATGGAATGACTGTCTCCCAGGACTAGAGATACGGTAGGCTTGCTCAGCGATGCGATCATCTCTGCAAGGGCCAGTCCGGCTGAGATATCACCGCCGATCGTATTAATCAGAAGCAGCACTCCCTGGATATGATCGCTCTCTTCTATCTGGGCAAGCTTGGGGAGCAAGTGTTCATATTTCGTTGTCTTGGAGGTGGCTGGAGAACATTCATGCCCTTCAATTTCTCCGATAATCGTGAGAAGCTGAATATCCGCCTCCCGACTGTCCAATTCCAGTTGTCCGGTATCGTGAATCAATTCCTGATTCTGAACCTCCTCCTGGCTTCCATTCTCCTGTTTTTCCTGCATAATCATACGCCCCTTTCCCTGTACATGCCTGCCG
>CALWRT010000187.1 GCA_944384015.1 uncultured Lachnospiraceae bacterium
AAGCGTCTCGAAAACATAGCCGTGCTGGCCTGCGAGCAGCCCGCCCGCCTCTGCTTTGAGACTGGACTTTTATGGTAAAGTATTACAAATTTGTTAAAATTGTCCGTGATGAAAAATTTACATGGGCAATTTTTTTGACGAAATTTGACGTTAAATTGATGAAAAAGTAGAAATAGAGCAGAAAAATATTTGTAAAAAACAGGTATTTTTTTAATTGCAGATGCATAAAATTTGATTAAGTCGCTGAAAATATTAAAAGGATATTAACAATGTTACGAAAGTGTGACATAATAGCAACCTGTAAGGAGTGACGAAATCATGAAGCAATGCATGAAAAAATATACTGAGGAGAAAAATTGGATCAGGAAAGGGCTGGGTACTTCCGTGATGGGGCTTCTGCTGTGCGGGCTTCTGTCCGTCGGTTTTGTCAGCGACATTGAAGCTGGAATTGATATCGGAACGGCATCCAGATCCTGCAGATATGAAAATATGGAGGGCGCTGTCAAGGAAGTGATGACGGAGGCATATTCCAGAACTGTCTACAATGCTGACGATTATAATACGCTGTGCCGTATCGTGGAGGCAGAGGCATCCGGCGAGGATCTGAAGGGAAAGATTATGGTGGCGAATGTTATTTTAAACCGAGTCAATCACCCTAGTTTTCCAAATACGGTGAGAGGCGTTGTCTATGCCAGCGGACAGTTTTCCCCGGTATCCAGCGGAAAGATCCATCAGGTAAGCATATCTTCCCAGACGGAGGAAGCTGTGCAAAGAGCGCTGGCGGGAGAGGATTATTCCTGCGGAGCTCTGTATTTTGCGGCAAGGAATTTCGCATCTAGCTCAAACATGCAGTGGTTTGACAGGTCGCTTACCAAAGTGACGTCCCACGGCGGCCATGAGTTTTTTGCAATGTAATCAATAGAACAGAGACGTGTGAAGAAACCTGCGGCGTACGAAAGATCACAGAGGTCAATGGGAGAAAATGAAAAAGTACAAAAGAGGAAGGACGGCGTATAAGAGAAGGAGATTGGATGCCTTCAAAGGAACAGAACAGGGCTTTAGCGTACTGGGATATTCTCCGATACGCTGAGGCCTTCTTTCTTTGATCGGAAACTTCGCTCCCTATAGTTGTGTAATGGCTGGGAATATGCTATAATTCGCAGTATCGGAAGAAAATGCCGATAGGATGCATTATGGTAATTTGCCAAGACAAGTTGCGAAGCAAACCGGAAAGGCGAGGAAAGAAACATGGATCTGTTGTATAAGAGCACGAGAAACGATGATATAAAAATGACGGCGTCCCAGGCGATACTCAAGGGGCTGTCTGACGACGGCGGCCTGTTTGTGCCGGAATATATTCCAAGATTGGATATGGGGCCTGCAGAGCTGGTGAATAAATCATACCAGGAGATAGCCTATGAAGTTATGAGGCTTTTCCTGACTGATTTTACGGAGGAAGAGCTGAAAGACTGTATCCGCAAGGCATATGATGAGAAGTTCGATACTCCGGAGATTGCCCCTATCTCAAAAGTAGAAGACACCTATTTCCTGGAGCTGTTCCACGGGGCGACGATTGCATTTAAGGACATGGCTTTGTCTATATTGCCTCACCTGATGACAACGGCAGCCAAGAAGAACGGAGTAGACAACGAAATTGTTATTTTAACAGCTACATCCGGAGACACTGGGAAGGCGGCCCTGGCCGGATTCGCGGGAGTGCCCGGGACGAGAATTGTGGTTTTCTACCCGAAGGACGGTGTAAGCCCGATCCAGGAGAAGCAGATGGTGACTCAGAAGGGAGAGAATACCTTTGTGGTGGGCATCCAGGGGAATTTTGACGATGCTCAAAGCGGAGTAAAGGCTGTATTCGGAGACAAGGCGATGGCAGAGGAGATGGATAGGGCCGGCTTCCAGTTCTCATCAGCCAATTCCATCAATATCGGAAGGCTTGTACCTCAGATTGTCTATTATGTCTATGCCTATGTGAAGCTGCTGGAAAATGAGGAACTTCTGCCGGAGGAAGAACTGAATGTGACAGTTCCTACAGGAAATTTCGGCAACATACTTGCGGCCTATTATGCCAGGGAGATGGGAATCCCTATCGGGAAACTGGTATGCGCTTCCAACGAGAATAAGGTGCTCTACGATTTTTTTGAGACAGGAACTTATGATCGGAACCGGGAATTTATCCTGACTTCGTCCCCGTCTATGGATATTTTGATATCCAGCAATTTAGAGCGGCTGATCTACAAGATTGCCGGAGAGGATGCCGGGCGCTGCAAGGAGTTCATGGAACAGCTGTCGTCGGGAGGCCGGTATGCGGTTACGCCCCAGATGAGAGAGGAGCTGTCCGGATTTGCCGGGAAATTCGCGACGGAGGAAGAGACGGCGGCTAAGATTAGAGAGGTATACGAGGACACAGGCTATGTGATGGATACCCATACGGCAGTGGCTGCGGCTGCGGCTGATAAATATCGGGAAAGCGGGCAGGACAATCGGAAGATGCTTGTCGTATCCACCGCAAGCCCGTTCAAATTCACGAGGAGCGTGATGGAGGCAGTCGGGGCAGACTGCAGCGGGAAAGATGATTTTGCCCTGGCAGACGAACTTTCAAAGCTGTCTGGCATGGATATTCCCCGGGCTGTTGAAGAGATTCGGACGGCGCCGGTTGTCCATCAGACGGTATGCCGCCCAGACGAGATGAAGAGGGTTATCAGCAGCTTTTTAGGAATACAGTAGGAGGAACGGAAAATGACAGATTTTAATTCCTTTATGGACATCATATGTCTGCTTTGCTTTGGCTACATGGCTTATCAGTGGTACAGCTTCAAGATAAAGAGGGAAATCAAGACAGGAATGGTCCTCAACAAAGACGTAAATATCAATAAGTGCAAAGACAAGGAAGCATATATTGACGAGGTGTCCAATTATATTCTGTTTGTGACGGTTATCTTCTTTGTTCAGACGATTATTTTCATGGTGAACAACTATATTACCCCCCTCCCCGGAGCAGTAGTGATGGGAGCGCTTGTTGCATTTGTCGTCGTCTTGATTTGGTTTGGGATTAAGACGAAAAAAATATATGAGAAATATTGGTAATTTATTAGACGGATAGTGACTTCCGTGTTCTGATATGCCTGCTTTTTGCCGACAAGCTGATTATTTGCTTGAGGACAGGAAGCAGGCATTTTTCGTATGAATTCCACGATATATTATATAGAAGGGTAATCTGTTTGACAGGGAAGACATGGAGATCTAAAATAATGTATATACATTAATTTAAAGAGAACTAGAAGACAGACTATAAGGGAGAAGAAAAGCAAATAGGAAGAGAGGAAGGGTATGGATGGAAAAGGAAAAAATTTCAATGTATGATCCGTTTACCGTAGGAGATGTCACAGTGCCCAATCGCTTGATCAGAAGTGCTACCTTTGAGTATGGGGCTAAGGACGGGAAGATGACGGAGGAAATGATAGAACTGTACCGAAAGCTGGCGCAAGGAGGCGTCGGCCTGATTGTGACCGGTATGCAGGCCGTTCTGTCAAGCGGGGTGAACGGGCCTCATATGATACAGACCTCCTACGACGGGTATGCGGAGGATATGGGACGTATGGCAGAGGCTGTTCATAAGGAGGGAAGCCGCATTTTCGTCCAGCTTAACCATGCCGGCTATAAAACAGATTGGAAGAACGGGTGTGACAGGCTGGGTGTGACAGGAAGAGAAGTAGAGCCTGGATGTGTGTACCATGAGGCGACAGAAGAAGAAATTGCCCGGATTGTCCAGGGCTTTGCGCAATCAGCAAAGCGATGTAAGGAAGCTGGGTGCGATGGTGTACAGATCCATGGGGCCCATGGATATCTGATCAGTACGTTTCTCTCTCCGGCCACGAATAAGAGAGAAGACGGATACGGGGGGGATATAGAGGGAAGGGGCCGTTTGCTTCTGGAGACCTATGATGCTGTCCGGGCGGCAGTAGGTGACGACTATCCAATAGCTGTGAAGCTGCCGTATGCGGACCGGATTGAGCCGTCTATACAGCCCGAAGAGAGCTTGTGGGTGTGCAGACAGCTGGAGAAGAGAGGGATTGATCTAATCGAGGTGTCGGCGGGAGTTGGAGAGCCAGGGCAGCGGGCTTCCTCCACTCCCTTGGAGGTGGCCGGGAAGGAGGGGGCCTTCCTGGAGGGGGCCAAGCGGATTGCGGAAGCGGTTGCAGTTCCGGTGGCTAGCGTGTGCGGCTACCGAACGCCGGACTTCATTGAGCAAGTGCTGAACGAGACAGCGATAACAGCTATATCCATCTGCCGTCCATTGATACGGGAGCCAGGCCTGGTGAACCGGTGGAGATATGACCGGACGAGGCCAGACTGTATTTCCTGTAACCGCTGTTTTCAGTCCAAGGGCCTTCTTGCCTGTCAGGTGAAGTAAAACTCGTAACAGTTTAGCTCTCGTAGCTTTGCTGTCACAAAAAAATCTTTCATTACTTCCGCTTAGACTATGCAAGTGTATAGATTAGTGTTATAATATCGGGACAAGATTATAATCAAAGGAAGAAAGGGAAAGAG